>JBDRJU010000030.1:0-3621 GCA_043814645.1 bacterium
ACAACTCACACACATCTTTGCTTGTTTTGTCGCATTCGTAAAATTAGAGTTTGAGAGATTAAAGACTGGAATAAGTTGGTATGAACAAAAAGCGCGAGCTATCAGATTGGGGATATGTGGAGTGTTTGCGTAGGTCCTATAATAATTAAATTGAAAATACTGCAATTCAGCCATGGCTGAATTGCAGTATTTTCAAAAATTGATTATTTTTTGTTCGTATTATCATTATCCACCATATCTCTAAAGAATTTCCAAATTATATACATGATTTTGGTGTCGTATTCGCAGTACTTCAACATTTGTTTTCGCTTCTCGTCAGCGAGAGCGCCTTTGAGTTCCCCACTTGCGATTTGGCGGTAAGCTTCTATCGCGGCGGTTCCGTTTTGGACTGCCAGCTCTTTGTATGAAAAATCGGGTGCGATTACCGGCTGAATTTTTTTGATTGAAGAGCTTCCTTTGAAACCATGATGAACATAATATTGCTTCTCAACAATATCCATGAGGTCGTAAGTGCGATTAATAACGCTGTGAAGAAAATCATATTGCGAAGGCACAAGCTCGGCGAGTTCTTTGTTTCTTGAATTTTCAAAACTTTTATACCAGGAAATCACGCTTCCGGTGTCGCCGATATCGGCTCGCAAACTTTCCACGATTCTTTCTGAAGGATCGCCATCAAGTATCAAACATTCTTTATGTTCAAGCTCTGCATCCTTGCTTCTCAAAATATGCAAAGAATATTGAAAGACAACATGCTGGTATGGATGATAGCCGTTATAAAGAGGAATTGCTCTTGGCGAGGTCTCATAATCAAGAAAATATAGTGGGTATTTGAGCGAATCAAGCTCGGTTTTGATACCTGCAAGGTCAATAATCTCCTTTTTGGACTTGTAGACTCGGACTTGGTTTAGCTTCTTTGGTTTGCCGGGTTCTCCTGCCTGCCGCGACAAGCTTGGCGTAGGTAGGTCGCCAGTTTTCTTTTGCTTTGGTTTGAGACGGTCATCTTCGGGGACTTCGTCAATTTTCATAACCCCTTCATTTAGCAATTCTGCTAAATATTTTTTGCTATTTCCAATTCTGTTCAAATCGTGAACGCTGTATGCGGGAACATCGGGATTGCTGAGAGAAAAAGTTGTGCAGTGTGATGAACGGCCTTTGAAATAGCAGGGACATCTTTGAATCGGTAATGATTTTTGTGAAAGATATTCGTAAGCAGATTGCATTTCGGTTAAAACATTGGATAAAAATACTTCATTTAATATTTCTGTTTTGTCAGCAATATCAAATAATTTTGAATAGTCCAAATCTCCTTGTTTTTTATATTTTTTATTAAGTCGAACAAGGTATTTTTTGTTGAAGCTGACTCCGCAAAGTTTGGCGACATTTGTTTGAAACGCGATATCGTTTTCATATTGTAATTCTCTCTTCTTGTTCACTTTTGGTTTGCCGCCTGCCTGCCGCGACAAGCTTGGCGCAGGCAGGTCATCACTTTCTTCATCTTCGCCTTCAGCAGAGGACATTTTGATTTCGTAGAGGTCATAAGCTTTCGCTTCGGGATTCCATTTCAAAACATCGGTTGCAGCTAAATATTGGTCAGTACTAAACACTGCCTGAAAAATGATGGGCGTATACACGAGCATCAACTTCTTCGTAAGTTCCTGCGCTCCTTCGCTTCTTTTTTCAATCAAATAGCCATCCGGAAACATTCCTCGTGCGAGTTCTTCCACTTCATTTCCCATTTCTGCGAGTGATTGTTCAAATTCAGATATGGGAAATTTTGCATACTCTTCAGGTTTGTTCCATTTTATCCAAACATTATTTGGACATTCCTTATACGATATAAAATCTGTTTTGGTGAGGAGTTTCATAAAATAATTTACTATTTATTTCAAATCATTCATACTTAGCAAGGACTGTCCTTGCTAAGTATGATATTTTTTAGCAAAATTTTTCAATTTTCTATTTCTATTGATTCATAAATATAGATATTATCGGGACCAAAAGGATGGTGTATCGGGTTGATTTCTTCGTTTCCATAATTATAATTTACTTCATCTTTTGGTTCTTTCATTACTTCCTTTTTAATTTGTTTTGCTTCTTTTAGTGTATCACAAGAAGCATACCAAAAATTATTACTGCCAATAACAAGGTATTCTTTTTTATTTTTTTTCATAAAAATTATCTTTTAAAAAATTAAACGTGTAAATTTTGTTCTATTATTTTTACAAAATTAGATAGAGAAGTAGCATCAACACCAGTTCTATAATACCAATTTTTATATTTTTTTCAACCAGTTCTTGTTCCATGTTTATTAAATTTACGAAATTCACTTTCTGTTAAAATTATATTCCTACTTCCATTATTATTTAACAAATCCTTAATTTTACCTATCTTTTCTTTATTGTGTTTATCTATCAATAATATTATCTGCTCTGTAAAACGAGTAGTCAAAGGGATTTGATTTTTTGTTGACAATGAAGTTATTTTTATACTAATCTTATTTCTATCTATGTTTTGTGAATTTCTATCATCTAAATTACCCCCTAGACATTTGAATAATATACATGCCTTATAAAATTCAATCTGATAAAATTCAGTTAAATTTATTCTTTTCAAAACTTGTTTGCATATTTTTTTAATTACTGAAACGTCTATATTTTCAAAAATAAAAATGGCTAATTTATTCTTTTTAGATTTTTCACTACTACTAAAATATTTATATGCATCTTTTGCTCTATGTAATGTCCCAATCCCAATTTTACAAACATCTTTAATATTGTGTTCGAAAATATATAAAATTTGATTTTTAGTTATCTTACTCATAAATTTTTTTATTATTTTTTTCTTCTCCTTTTTGCATATTTTTGATTATTCAAACTATCATTATAAAAACTTCATTATCGTCAACTCTTCAATAATGTAAAATAAGGTAGTTTATCAATACCAATATAATTAAACATTTTATAATTTGCTCGGCGTGCTATTGGAGATAATTGATGCATTTTTAGATTTTTCTTTGGGATAAAAGGGTAAAATCTAATTTCTTGATGCTCGCCAACTTTGTCTTTCCATACGAAATTGGTAATAAGTGGGGACGTAATAAAACCAGATTTTAATACCTTTTCCATAATATTCCAACCAGCACCAAATATTTGATTTTTTGGTTTTGAATTGTTTGTTTTTACTTGAGCACGAAAATTGCATCCAATACATTGGATATCATATAGCGGATAGTTTTGTGGTAAAGTCATCAACTTTTTTCCACAATTTGGACACGATATTTTTTCTTTTATGTTCATATTTTTATTTTATAAAAAAGTTTTTTCATCTCTATAAATTTCTTTAAATGATGAATATTTTTTTCTTGAACTGCGAGTGAACATAATGCCCATCGTTTGAAAACTGTTTTAACACATAATTCTTTTTTATAAAAACCGACTACCGTCTTAGTATAGTATACATGAGTACCGTTTCGTTTGCACCGTCCCGACTTCTGCCACCTCCCTCAAATCTGAAACCAACCCTTTGTAAAATAAGGGGTTTTTGTTTTTTTGGACGTTTTTTGTCATACTAAACAGTATGAATTTTAAAATTCGAACTACCAAAACAATGTCGGGAAAAACG
>JBDRJU010000031.1:0-8690 GCA_043814645.1 bacterium
GCTGCCGGACTTGGAATCGAACCAAAATTTTCGCTTTCAGAGAGCGACGGCCTACCTTTAGCCGATCCGGCAATGTTAATATTTTCGAAAATGAATTAATTTTATTAGGTCTAATATCTCACTTTTTCTTGATACTTGGATTGCATTTTTACTTTTATGAGGATGAAATCCTATTTTAGAAACGAGATTATATACATTTTTTAACATAGATTTATTGTTGTTAGAAAAATGAAATTTGTATGTATAAGTCGGTAAATGAATAGAATGTGAGCCTTCTGCTTCATATAAACCCCTTAAGTACCTTATCATATAATTTCTTTTATTTAAAATCCATTTGGGAATAATAATTTTTTTATTTAATCTTGGACTTACGGGTACTCCTATTCGTTTTGAAATATATTTTTCGTATATTCTTATTCTTATACAATTCTTTTTTGAATGAGGCCTTATCGTAGGCTTTCTATTAAACACCAGATTCATTAATCTAGAATACCTTTTAACAAAACCTGGATTATTTGCGTTTGAAAAAATTGACAATTCTTCTGTACGTTCGTATTTCCATATGTGACCATCACCCAAAACAACACCAATGAGCTCAGCAAGATTTCCATCTTTTTTCAACAAAGGATATTTTGACTTGATTTTACCTTCAGCTCTCATTCTATCTCGCCAAACTTTGAAATTATCAATTTTTCTCTGCTTCATTGTGTCAGAAATCTTTTTAACAGAATGATTTGTCTCTTTGGTTTGTCCTTTATTCCAATTACTCGGCATAGAAGTATTATATCACATTTTCCTACCATTAGACGACTTGTTCCCTATACAAAGAGCGGTTCGGCTTTGCCGAACCGCTCTTAATATTTTCTAAGAAGCTAATTCCTACTCGCTAGTTTTAATTAATGTTTCAAATATTTGTGTACTGCTAAATAACTTGCAAATACTCCTAGCATAATTCCCGAACCAAGAATAATTACAAAAATTTGCAAGAAATTTGTTATATAATGTTTAAATAAATTAAATCCTACGAAATAATCCCCGTAATAATGATTGATAGCGAAAGTTATTATCGCAAAAGCAATTAGGATAATTATTGCTGAAATCACTCCACAAAAAATACCACTTACAACAAATGGGCCTTTTACATATGAGTTTGAAGCACCCACTAAACGCATAACGGATATTTCGTCGCGTGCCATAAAAATAGTAAGTTTTATTGTATTGTAAGTTACTACTATGGATATAAATATAAAAATAATCGCAAACCAAATACCTAACATATTAACCGAATTAACTATAGTGGTAAGTCTGTCTATGACAATTTTATTTTGTGTATAATTAACTTTATCTATAATCTTTGAACCTCCTTGAGACAAAACTCCCGTGCTCATATTATCCAAATATTTTGCTATACCGGCATACTGAGATGGATCTTTTGCTTTAATATTTAAAGTTGCTCCAAGAGGATTGTCCCCGAGCTCATCAAGAGCCTGCAAGATCAAGTCGTCTCCTTTGTGTTTTTCTTTAAAATTAATCAAAGCCTGATCTCTTGAAATATATTCGATAGAAGATACTTCTGGTAAAGATTCTAGCGACTTTTTTACAGATAAAATGTCGTTTTCTGTCGCTGTTGTAATAAAATAGACATTAACATCAACCTTACTTTTCACCTGTTCTAAACTGTAATTTAAAAAACCCCCGAGTAATATAATTGATGTCATTATAAAAAGTGTAACTGTCATTACCAAAACAGAAGACAGTGACACAAAACCACTTCTAGAAAAATTCTGCATCCCCGATTTAAATATTCTTTTTGTTGCCAGCCAAAACATAATTTTTAACAAATATATTATATCACCTAATTATAAAACGTATTTGCCTATTTTATCATCTCTAATTATTTTTCCGTTTTCCATAGTTATTACCCTTTTCTCCAATGAATCAATGACCCCTTTATTATGTGTGGTTAGAATCACCGTTGTGCCTAAATCGTTTATTTTTTTTAATATTTGAATAATCTCATTTGTATTTACAGGATCTAGATTCCCTGTTGGCTCATCGGCAATAATGACATCGGGCTGATTTACAATCGCTCTTGCTATAGCGACTCTTTGTTTTTCTCCCCCTGAAAGCTCGTGAGGAAAATTGTATGCTTTGTTGGTTAGATCAACTAAATCTAATACATGTGGAACATCCGAACAAACTTCATCTTCATATCTTCCGCACATTTCCATAGCAAAAGATATGTTTTCATATATGGTTTTATTTGGTAAAAGTTTAAAATCCTGAAAAACCGTACCTATTTTTCTCCTAAAGTGGTGAATTTCATGCTTTGTAAACTTATTTGCGTCTAAAGATTCATAAAAAACCTTGCCTGATGTGGGTCTTTCTTCCACCAAAAGCATTTTTACAAGTGTGGTTTTTCCTGCTCCTGAATGTCCAACTATTGAAACAAAC
This sequence comes from bacterium, assembly GCA_043814645.1. GTDB lineage: Bacteria > Patescibacteriota > Minisyncoccia > Phycocordibacterales > GWA1-40-21 > Bog-1340. The sequence goes on from JBDRJU010000031.1 coordinate 2,455, forward strand.
TCTTTTGGCTCAATTATCAAACTAACATCGTCTAATGCAACTGTTCCATCCGAATATACTTTTGTTATTTTATCAAAAACTATCATAAGTAAATATTATATCACAAAATTTAACGAATCAAACCCCATGAAGAATTTCCAAGAATTATCTTTATTCAAAAAATATTAATGTGTATAGCAAAAATTACTTTTGTTATAAATATAAAAATAAAGTGAAAATTCACACAAGGCAAGGAAAATTACTCCAACGTTTTCTCCGCCTCAATAAATTCATCAATATCTCCATCTAAAACTTTATCTATATTGCTCGTCTCAACATTTGTACGGTGATCTTTAATCATTTTATATGGATGAAAAACATAGGAACGAATCTGATTTCCCCAATCTATAGATATGGTTTTGCTTATATGTGAACCTTCACGTTTAACTTTATTCTCTTCTTCTCGAAGTTTAAATAATTTACCTTTAAGTATTTGGATTGCCTTTTCCTTATTCTGTATTTGAGATCTCTGCGAAGCGCTTCTCACAGATATACCAGTTGGAATATGCGTCATTCTCACCGCTGTTTCTCTTTTATTTACATTTTGACCGCCAGGACCACCTGCCTTTGCAATATCTATTTTTAAATCACCTTCTAATATTTGTATGTCTCCATCCTTTTCAATTTTTGGTACAACCTCAACAAGCGAGAAAGAAGTCTGTCTTAAATTCTTAGAATTAAATGGTGAAAGTCGTACTAGGCGATGAACCCCAGTTTCATGTTTCAATAATCCATACGCATTTGGGCCCAAAATTTCAATAGTGATATTTCTGTATCCGCCATGATCATTTACGGTTTCATCTAAAACTTTATAATCCCAATTATTTTTTACAAAATACTTAGAATACATTTCAAATAATATTCTAGAAAAATCTTCGGCATCATCTCCACCCGCACCGGAAAAAATTGTCATAATGGCATGACCTTTATTATATTTGTCTTTTCCTAGTATTTCTGACTTCAAAAAATTAAGCTCTTTCAATATCGCGTGAGCTTTAATTTTATTATTCCAAAAATCCGGAGACGTCATCTCTTTTTCAAGTTCCTTAATTTTTTGTTGTAGTTTTATATCTTCCATGGAGCCACCTCCCAGGATCGAACCGGGGACCCCCACTTTACGAAAGTGGTGCTCTACCAACTGAGCTAAGGTGGCATCGTGAGCCATTGACCAGAATCTCCGACAACATCGGCAGGTGCTTTTCCGCCTCACTTACGTTCGTATGGAAAAGCCTTTCGATCCTGGCCGTGAGCCAAGCAGTTGGCTCACTCAATAGCCTTACTCGCTTTGCTCGTGAGCCATTGACCAGGATCGAACTGGTGACCTCGTCATTCATTTATACCTTTATTTCATCCACTTGACTTATAAAAGGATTAGACTGTATCTTACGCTTAATCTTTTAATCTTAGCGTCCCTTGTCAGTCGTTCGGGCGATAATTATCGCCACGGTCTTACCCACAAATGTGGACTTTAACCGTAATTCGGGCTTCATCACTTTGTTTCCAAAATGAAGGGCTATTTAATAACCAATGACGTGCTCTACCAACTGAGCTACAATGGCATGTCTATTTTTAATAACAAACAAAACCTCTTGAATATTAAGCGATTTTTATGTTTTTTGCAAAGAAAAAAATCAATCTAAAAATTAAACTCAGGTATTTAGAAATAATGATTTTATTATATTTATTCTACATAAAAATAGGAGGAAATAAATTAATATTTATTTCCTCCTATAAAACTACCCTTCTGACAAACACGACACTCTCAATCAGGATCAGATAAAATTAGATTCTAATGATTTTCTCATCATAATCAATACATTCGTCTGATCCTCGCCAAAATTCTGTAGGAACTGGAATTTTTCCTCGGCCATAAACATCTACTACATGGGTTGGTAATGCCAACCCAGACAGAATCCGTCTTAGCTCAGTCATAATTTGCTTTTCTTTTTTAAAAGAGCAAACAAATCTTTCCAGACCTTGAACGGAATCGCAACGATATATGTAGTAGGGAGAAATGCCAAGATGGTACAATTCGATAAAAAGACGACCTAATATTTCAGAACTGTCATTGATTCCTTTCAAAAAAACAGACTGTGATACTAGAATTGCACAATTCCTATTCAAGTAAGTAAGAACTTTTCTTGTTTCCGGGACAAGTTCATCCGGATGATTTACATGAACAAGAAGATATACTGGCTTGATATCAGAAACTCGCGATATTCCCTTCACCAATTTCAATATAGGCTTGCTATTAAAACAACGCGGTGAATGAATTGGCAAACGAGTTCCAATCCTTATAACTTTCACACTTTTGATTTTTGACAAAGACAAAAGCAAATTGAGAGTAACTTTTGGAGTAACAAATGGATCACCTCCACTCAAAATTACATCATCAATTTCCGTATGGCTACAGATATAAGAAATACAATTGTTTATATCTGTTTCGGTTAAATCACCTGAAGGGTCGCCAATTTGCCTATCTCTTGTACAAAACAAACAATGAGCGGCACATCGATAAGACACTTTGATTAATGCCCGATTACTGAATTTATGAACGAGGCCTTTAGTAGGAGAATATAAAGATTCTTCACCCAAGGGGTCTTCGTTCTCAAATATTTCCACTTTTTCAGACACTCCAGCTCGTGAGAACTGTTTCTCGATGGCTGAACTTCCATTTTTGATCAACCTTCTTAAATGAGAAGTTATTTTTTCCTTCATTAACACCTTGCTAATGGATGTATCCATAATATGTTGCCTCCTTTTGTTTTTAGGGGAATATATTCAAAAATTTCTGATTGAGAATATTTTAAAGAACATTTACCTAATCAGATAATATTGTAAAACATTATTATAGTCAAACAATTGTGCAACATTATTTGCTCAACTATGTACAATTAAAAATAACCACTTTCGTAGTATTTCTATTTGCGCGGGCGACCGGACTCGAACCGGCGACCTCTCCCGTGACAGGGGAGCGCTCTAACCAGCTGAGCTACGCCCGCAACAAGAAAAAGAATAACAGAAAAAAGTTATTTCTTCAATCTTTTTTCCTTGTGTCGATGGATGGAATCGGACCATCGTCTGAGGCTTATGAGTCCCCCGTTCTACCATTGAACTACATCGACAAACTAAAAACCCGCCTGAACAACTGAATATTATTGTCGTTCAGTCGGGCAGGCAAAAATTAATATAGCATTTTTTTTCATAAAAAGAAATTAGTACTTGAATTAATACTTAAATTATAAAAAAACAAAATCTGCTATTAGTTGTCTTTTACTCAATTCAGCCATGGCTGAATTGAGTAAAAAAAATGAACTACCCCACAGCAAGCTGACGAGGTAAATTATGAATTTATAATTCTAAATAAAAAACAAGAGTTTAAAGAATCCTGCTTTTTATTTTTCATAATTTGGGGGCACGATTCTGCTACTACATAGCCATGTACTTTTCCATCTCGCGATGCTCGATATGGAAAAGTCTTTCGAATCCTTACAGGATCTGTACACCTTTCACATTTTGATTACAAAACGTTCAAGATCTTGCGCTTAGGTCCTTAATCCCAAGCTCACGTGTCGCAGACAAAGCAGTTTGTCTGCTTCCCTCGACAATTATTAAAACTGCTCATTCGAGCAGTTTTAATAATTGTTGCGGGGGCACGATTCGAACGTGCATATCAAGGTTATGAGCCTTGCGAATTACCGTTACTCTACCCCGCTAGAGAGCATATTACAATAAAAACTTATAAAAAACAAGAGTTTTTCTAACGGAGATCGATTCACGAAAGTGTAATCACTTGAGTGAAGCGAGTTGTGTTTTGAAGTCCGTGGTGACGGACACATATTCCGTAAAGAAAACCTGGCGTTTTTAAAATAGTCCTTCAACTATTTTAAATAACTTTTCTTATATAATTTTAAATTCTTCAAAGACAGATTCGTATAATTTTATAACTCTTTTTGCTTCTCTTTGAGTTAACAGAAAATCAGAACCTTGATGAGCAATTACATTTCTTATTTTATGAGCTTCCCAAGCTTGTTCTATGTGGTCAAAATCGCTTTCCTCTACACTTTTAAGTTTTTCGCCAATACTATCTCCCGGTAAATTTAAAGTTTCTAAAAGTTCACTCAAAATAATATCTGCTTCAAGTATTGCTAGTTTCCATTTATTAGCATCATCAGATTTTATATGTTCTTCGACAAGTTTCCATTTTGGATTTTCCAACATAACACTGTCATCTGATTTAGTTTTTATATCACCTCCCACTGGAATAACTCTGTTCATTAATTTTTGTCTTATTTTACCTTCTTTTCTCGCATAAATAATGACTAAAATAAATAAAGTCATTGATAAGAAAAAAGCGAAAACTACATATTTTGCAAAGATATTTATCAAATAAAAAATAAAAGTATTGGAATAAGATGATAATAAATCGTGATTTTTACTTATCCAGTTAGTTACAATACTTGCACCACTTGAAAAAAGTACAAGAAAAAATATTATTTCAACTACACCATATGAAGGTGCGGGTTTTAATTCTAATTTACTAGCCATATATTTACCCTGTTAAATAAGATTTGACTCTTTTTCTAATAAATGATTTACCATGATACGTCTTTAAATATTTTTCTCTATGGGTTGCATCTTTTTGATTATAGCATGCTTCATAATATATTAATTTTAACGGGCGTCTATCCTTTGTTGATTCGACTTCTCCTTTTGTATGTTCGTCAAATCTTAATTTTAAATTTTTTATAAAACCAGTGTAGAATTTTTTATCCTTAAGCGACTTTAATACATATGTATAATACATGATTATGAATAAAATTTAAAATCATTTAACAGGGTGAATTATATCATTATTTTTCTTTCAAGAAACTTTTACTAATCGCAAACAACTTATCTTCCCTATTATAATCAGCTATAAATTGTATCCCTATTGGTAAATTTTTCCCATTAATATTTTTTATTCCGGAAGGAACAGAAATTGCTGGTACTCCTGCAAGGTTTATAGGCACTGTAAAAATATCTTCAAGATACATTTGGAGTGGATCATCAACTTTTTCACCAATTTTAAATGCCACATTAGGAGTTGTTGGGGTTGCTATTATATCTACATCTTTAAATGCTTTTTTATAATCATTTTTAATTATTTCACGAACAATATTTGCTTTATTATAATACGCATCATAATAACCTGAAGAGAGAACGTAAGTTCCAAGAATAATTCTTCTTTTTACTTCTCTACCCAAACCTGCTTGTCTTGAAAGAAAATAATCTTCTATACCAGTATCACCAGAAACTCTTTTTCCATATCTCATACCATCATACCGAGCCATATTTGAAGAAACTTCTGCAGGAACAATGACATAATAAACCGCCAAAGAATATTTTAAATTTGGTAATTCAATATCAACTATTTCATGACCGAGTTTTTTTAATTTATCCAAAGATTCTTGAAAATTTTTAACTATTGCTTCATCGATTCCACCAATCTTAAGAAAATCTCTTGGCACACCAATCCTGAATTTATCTTTTTGATTTTTGATATTTGATTTTTGATTTTCTATAGTTGTGCTATCCATTTTGTCTTGACCTTTTATTGCATTGAAAAGTATTTCAGCATCTTCCACAGTTTTTCCAAATGGACCTATCTGATCTAATGAGGATCCCATGGCCATTACACCATATCTTGAAACCGCTCCATAAGTGGTTTTTAAACCGACAATTCCACAAAAGCTTGCTGGCTGGCGAATAGAGCCTCCTGTGTCAGAACCTAAGGCTACAAGGGCTAAATTTGCGCTTACAGTGGCTGCTGAACCTCCAGAAGAACCTCCTGGTACCCTTTCTAAATCATAAGGATTTTTGGTTGGTCCATAGGCAGAATTTTCAGTAGAACCTCCCATAGCAAACTCATCCATATTTGTTCTACCTATAAAAACAACACCTTCATTTTTTAGCTTTTCAATAACGGTTGCATCATAAGTTGCTTTATAATTTTCTAAAATTTTTGAGGCTGCAGTTGCAATCCTTCCCTTTATTAAAATATTATCTTTTATTGCAATTGGAATACCCGTAAGCAATCCTGCTTTTCCGCTTTTTATTTTTTCATCAGCAACTTTTGCTTGATCTAAAACATCAAAAAAAACTTCTAGATATGCATGAATATCTTTATCTGTTATTTTTATTTGTTCAAGATAAGC
>JBDRJU010000032.1:0-2320 GCA_043814645.1 bacterium
TCCATGATCGTCTGCTGCTGGTAATAATCTAAAAAAAAACTCACAATCTAATCTTGAGCATAAATTTAAGTTAGGACTTCTCCATATACTCTCTTTTATAATTCTATTTGGCATTTTTATTAGTATGTTTTTTACGATGACATTTAATACATAAAGTAACTCCATTGTCTTCTTTAAATCTTAATTTTTTGTATATTGAATATTTTTTTATATGATGAGCATTTAATTCTTCTCCTATTTGCCCACAGATTTGACATGTGTATTTATCTCTAATGAAAATATCATTTCTCCAATCTTGATATTTTTTACTCTTTCGTTGTTGTTTTTGGCTTCTTTCCCAATAAGGTATTTTACCACCAATCCATGTTTCTATTTTTTGGGTGTCTTGATTAATAGCGCAATGACAATTATTAAGATGAATGCCATTTACATTTAAAAAATATTGTTCATCTATGAGCTGTAGCCTGAATGCACATTCGTCGCAATATTGCTTCCCCTCATTTTCAATAAACCCATCCATATCATTAATCACAATATTACAATTATCGCATGAATAATAAACAAGAGGAGTAAATATATCGCCATTTGGCATATAAACTATTTTTAAATAACTCACCCTATATCCTTTTTTTGAAATTTTTCTATCTCAGTTTCTAAAACTCTCCACCTGTATCCAATTTTATACGCTTCAATCTTACCGGTCTTAATTAATTTCAAAACAGTTTTAGTGCAACATTTTAATATTTTTGACGTTTCTTTAGTAGTGTAATTCTTCATAACTCCATTATATTACCTCTAATTCTGTTTGTCAAGGAAGAAAATCATTCAATCCACATTTATTTTTAAAAGTATGAGCCAAAGTCTAAAAACAGAAATAGCCTCAGCACTTTTTTAATTTAATACTGAGGCTATTTTTTATCTCCTGTTTTATAAACGGACATACAAAAACCTGGAGGCCAATCCAAAATATCGTAAAGCTTAAGATCCTCACTGAGCACCATATTTTCTACCTTACATCTTTTAGTTCCAAATTCTTCAAAACATTCTTTTGCATCTTCTTTGTGCATTTTTTCCCAAAGCCTTCGTTCTTTTTTTGGTAATTCTACCCATTGGATATATAAACTATCTGGATCTTTTATATCACAATATAATTCCCATTCCGGATGAGCTTTTTGCCATGCTCTATATTTTTCGAGTTGTTGTTCTATCGATTGATTACTGATGTATTTATCCATTCTTTTAGATATTTTGTATTCTTCCTAAATAATATTCTAACTGTTTTTTAATTGTTGAAGCTATTTCGCTTTCTGTCATCGTCTGGCCATTCTTAAAAGTCAACACTTTTTCGTTAACCGATGTTCTTTGAACATCAACTTGCAGCGGAGTTCTTTTACCTGCTGTAAGTTTAATGTTGAGATTTATTGTCATGATTTATTCATAGCCTCATTTTTGTTGGATTTTGAAACCTACCATAATTTGAGCGGGCAATGGCAGAATTACTCCTATCGGTCGCCACAAATGCAAACAATATATATGCTGGTTCACATATTCAGATTTAGGAGGATGAATTTGAATTACCATATCCTCTTCATCCCAAAATAAATCTTTAACATATGACATAATTTCCCATCCAGGGCAACGCTTTCGATTGATTGTAACCGAAACATGCTCCCATAACATGCCATCAGATGCGATACAATGTACTTCGTAGCCATTAAACACTAAATCAAAAGCTCCATTATTTCCAATGGAATCATCACTGCCGTAAGTTGGATGTGTCCTTATTCTAGATTTATTTGGTACATGAAACATATAATTTAATCCTCCTCAAGTAAAGAAATAATCACACTCCGGATCATCTGCATTGCTTCTTTGTTACCCTGCTTTTTTGCAATTAAATAATATCTTGTAAAATCTTGTAACATTTTTTCTCACTCATTCAGCTTCATTAAATTAGATATATAAATAGAAAATGATATTTATAAAAAAGCTTACAGACTAAAGAAATCTTTAAATTATCGTAAAGTTTCGTTTAAAGTCACTCACCAGCGGTAATATCTTCTATATAAGCATCTTCTGGAGAGAATCCATCCTTCCATAAATCATACCAAGCGTCCTCTCCGGTTACTTCCACAAGATCAGGAATACTTCCTACATATTTTTTACTTACTTCATTTAACTCTTTGCACCAATCTATGAATTTCATTTTGCTTGTTGTTACGATCATTCCATTCTTTTTAAAAAACTCCCCAAGGGTTTCTCTACCTCGGCACTCACTTCGGAATCCAAATTTATCTGTATCTGAAGATTCGTCTCGTTT
>JBDRJU010000033.1:0-7467 GCA_043814645.1 bacterium
AACACGAAAGTCGTTCCCCAGACTTCAAAGCCAAAAAATTTATTGAGATGGCGGAAATTTGTTGCATTTAAACTCTATCAAGCGGCAAAGAAGTATATCAATGACACTCGGCAAATTGATGAAAAATATCTTAAAGATTTACTAGGGGTCATTAAACAAAATGCAAAATAAAAGTTTCTTCAGAATTTTAATCTGAAGGGGCGTCATGGGTCACTTTCTATTTGCCCAGTGACCTTTGTCCCAAGCCTTATCCCAAGGCTTTTGGGACCGTTCACAAAAGTGTGTCTGACGCTCTTTCTTTTTTTGTCATTTTTTTAAAATATTTGTAATTTGTGACTGGGTATTTCATGTAATTTTTTTCTTCAAATTCTTTGATAATCACAAAAAGATAATCAAGCAGTCTATGGGGAGATTCAAAAGATAATTTGTTTCTAGTGGTTTTTCTGATTTGTCTGTTTAAATTTTCAAGACAATTTGTGGTGTAAATCATTCTGCGAACTTTCGGGGAAAATTTAATATAAGTAAAATAATATTCTATATTTCCTTCTTTAAAAAAGTTCTTGAAGTTTGGATATTTTTTATTCCATTTTTTCAAAAATTCATTGACTTTAACTAACGCTCTTTTAAGAGTAGCATCATTGTCAAAATTATCAAAAACATCTTTTAAATCATTCGTCACTTCTCCTTTATCTTTAGGCGCGGTTTTGTTTAAAACATTTCTCATCTTATGAACAACACATTTTTGAAAATCGGTATCGGGATATATTTTTAATACTTCATTTTCCAAATATTGTATTCCGTCAGCCACGAATAAATCTATTTCTTCCACCCCTCTTTTTTCTTTTAATTCTTTAAGTAATTCACCCCAGAATTGAGGCGATTCTGTCGGATTAAGCTCTAAAACAAGCAATTCTCGACGATTATCGTCTCTTACTCCATAAGCGACGAAAACTCCTTCTTGTGCGTATTCATTGCCTCTTTTTACTGTCACAAAGATCACATCTCCAAAAACAACTTTGTAATGTTGTTCCAGTTTTGATTCTTGCCAAGCATTTCTAAATTTATTAAAAGTTTTTGCTAAATTTGATATTTTAGCTGGTGACATTCCTTCTTCAAAAATTTCATCTAAAAAAGATTTAATGTCTTCCGAAGTCATGCCTCTTTTATATAAAGACAAAGCGATTTCATCAACTTTTTCTCTATTGATTTTTAATAATTCTAAAGTGGCGGGAGAGAATAAACCAACTCTTGTTCTGGGAATACTGACTAATAAAGAATTGCTCGACAGTGTTTTCATGGCTCTGGAATAATAGCCATTGCCTTTATCGACTTTGGGATCGCTGACCTTTTCTAGATATTCATCTCTTTCTATATCCATTAGGGTTTCAATGGTTGTGGCCACAAATTTATCCATTGATAATGAATCTAAATTCTCTCTTAAACTCTTAATGCTTTTCTCTAAAATCCTTGTTGTTTTATTGTTTTTGTCTTTCATAGTTTTTATTAATTAATAAATAATAATTTAATTTTACTATGTCAGACACAATTTTGTTGAAGGGTCTCCACTCCACATTTTCATATTAGAGTTAGTGGTGCCGCTTTCGCTATTTACTGCCGTAGCTGATACGGTAGAAAAAGCCCGCCAAAAAAGTATTAATCTGATCAAGAAAATTGTTATACCAAAAGCCTTTTATCGGAATGATATTGGTAAGGATTTTGAGAAACAATTACCGGATCTGAAGAGATGGGGGTATATAAAATAAGCTAAGGGCTTGTAAATAAATAACCTCCACAATTTCATCTTATCTTCACATCATATTTTTCTGAAAAAACTTTCAAAATATACTTATATTCTTCAAGTTTTTATCAAAAAAATCTAATATAAATCTAAACGAACTTGAGAATGTTATTTATTTACAAACCCTAAAGTGTAATTTCTATACCTATTTCTTTATTATTGGTAATTTCGGTCTCCATTTTTTCTGCCCTTGCTAGAGAAGCAAGATCGTCTAAAAAGCCAGTCAGTTTTTCTTTCTGTTCTTCTGAACACTTTATTTTCAGGACAGAAACTGGAGTACTTAGTTTAATTTTGTTATCAGATTTGTATTTTCGTATCTCTGCAATAACTGATAAAACAAAATCAGCATTTCCTTTTATTTTTTCGTCAGTATATTTAACTTCTTGAGAAGGCCATAGTGTATTATGGATACTTTTTACGCCCTCATTGGTGCTAAAATAGCCAGATTCAGCGTTAGATTTAACTGATTCTGTGGTATTTTCGCCATCTTGTTTAATAATGACATCTGCATGGAACATCTCTTCTGTGATGTGTGGTATAAAAGGAGATACCATTTTTAGAATATTGAGAAAGCTGTGATAGCAGGCATATTGAGCTGAAATTTTTAGTTTATCCGTATTGGATTCTATTGATAATCTTTTCTTAACTATTTCTAGATAGTTATCACAGAATTCTCTCCAAAAGAAATCCTCAAATATTTGGCGAGCTTGAGAGTATTCATAATTTTCAAAAGCCTCTGCCATTTTTTGAGCTGTTTCAACTGATCTATTAAGAATCCATTGATCAATAGCTTCTAAATTGTCATTAGGAACTTCTACCTTTGGGTCAAAATCCTTCAATTTGCTAAGAACTAATTTACCGGCATTATAGAGTTTTGTTACTAATTTTCTTCCTTTTTCCACTTCTTTCTCATCAAAATAGGTATCTTTTCCAAGAGAAGAACAGGCCATCGCATACCTAATAGCATCGGCTGATTTTTGAGAGATTAAATCCTCCGGTTTATATTTTCCACCACCAGTTTTCTTACTAATCTTTTCTCCTTTTTGAACTAAAATATGGCCTGAGATCATTAGGTTTTCCCAAGGTACAGCATTATATTTATACAAACCCATAAGAATTGAGTAAACCGCCCAGGTTCTAATTATATCGTGGGCTTGTGGCCTCATAGACATTGGATACAACTCACCGTTTAACTTACCGTTTAAAGGATGATTGTTATTTATTTCTGGAGATAAAGAAGACGTAAACCAAGTGTCTAAAACACTCTTCTCGGGAACCATCTTTCCAGTCTTACAAGCAGGACAAACCCGAATCTCTTTTTCGGCCTTTGGATCCATAGGCATTTCGTCTGTGCTTGGAATAATCATATTGTCACAACTATCACAACTAAACACTGGAATTGGTATCCCGTAAAATCTTTCTCTAGAAATACACCAGTCCCACTTTAGACTGCTTACCCAGTCTTCGTATCTCTTTTTCATGTGTTCTGGGTGCCATTTAATTTTATTGCCGGCTTCTAGCATCTTTTCTTTCATATCTAGGATTTTTACGAACCATTGGGTGGTAGGTAAAAACTCTACAGGAGTGCCACATCTTTCATGAACATCAACGTTGTGTTTAATGTGATCTTCTTTCCTCACAACTCCATCGTTTCTAAGTTTTGCTATAATAATTTCCCTTGCCTCCTTGATAGTCTTTCCTTCAAGTTCTGGCATTTCTTCTACTTTCTGTAATTTTCCATCTCGGCTGAATATGATTTTTTCAGTTAGGTTGTATTTTTTTGCCCAGTAAATATCGGTTTCATCGCCATATGTACAGCACATAACTGCCCCAGTACCCTTCTCTTTTTCAACCTTTTCGTCTGTCATTATCTCAACTTCATGTCCTAGTGGGGTGGTAACTTTCATTCCTACAAGATCTTTAAATCTAGGGTCATCTGGGTGTACAAAGACAGCACTACAAGCTGGAAGTAGCTCTGGGCGTGTGGTGGCTATAATTAGCTCCTGGCCGTCTTCAGTTTTAAATGATAAATCATAGAATACTGCTTCTTTTTCTTTATCTTCTTTCTCTGCTTGTGCAAAAGAGGTGTGGCATTCTGTACAATAAAGAGCAGGAGCATTTTTTTTATAAATTACACCCATCTCGTAGAGTTCTTTAAAAGTGGATTGTGCTATTTTTTGGACTTCAGGAGATATACTTGAATATTCTAATCGCCAATCAACGCTAAGGCCGATTGATTTCCATAGGTCTTCATATAAATACTTATATTTGTTAGTAACTTCAAGACAAATTTTAGTAAAATCCTCCAAACCTATGGTATTACCTCTTATCCCAGTTTCTTTCTCCACTAATCGTTCGGTGGGTAAGCCATTGTTATCAAGTCCAAAAGAATAACGGACGTTAGAACCTTGCATTCTTTTGAAACGAGTGATTATCTCTGCCTGTGTATAGGAAAAGATATGCCCAAGATGAAGTGAGCCTGAAATTGTGGGCGGGGGAGTATCTATGCTGAAAAGAGGGCCAGGTTGTTCAGGGTTAAACTTATAAACACCTTCTCTCTCCCAAAAATCCTGCCAGTATTTTTCCTTCTCAAGTGGATCATATCTTTCCTTTGTCTCCGCTTTTTTTTCTGGTTCAAGTGGGCTATTACTCATGTTTTTAAGATTTTCCATTTGTTTGTTATCATAACTTATAAAAGGAAAATGATCAAATTTAAGTCTATCTTTTAGACTATCGGGATCAATAAACATGACCGGTAATTTTGAATTTTTAAAATGCTGTCCGGCCATTGGAAATCCGGGGTCTTGATATAAACAGATGACTTTCTCTAAATTTAAAGAGACTAATTGGCCATAAATTTTATATTCCACGTATCTCAATAAGGCATCATAAAAAGCTTCCTCTCTAAGATCTTTATGTTGTTTGTCGTAAATAATATTTTTGTTCGGATTTGAGTATATTTTATTGATTTTCATCCATAAAATATTTTCATAAGTTTTTAAAATATTTACCAGATCTTCTTTAAAGTTTTTCCATTCATTAAGTTTTGAAAAGTTTCTCCAGTCTAAAAAATCAATCAATATCTGATCATTTAACCAGATGAGTATTTGAGTTAAAAAATTTCTATCAATGATTTTAAATATTTCACCATCCGAGTTTATAGTGTCTTTTAAAAATTTTTTGCGTTCATTAAATGAATAAGGTAAACCCAGTGGTAAATATTCTGATACTCCGAGTTCTGATAATGTGATCACCTCTAGTCCAGAATAATTTTTAAGTGAAGAGACTATAGAATCTTTAAATCTCTTGAGACATAAAATTATTTCCGCATCAGAACTTATTGTTGTTTTTATACCATCTATATTTATCAGCCCCCAATCACAAAACACAATCATACCTCTAAGAGGAATACCTAGCCAATTACCAAGTAAGACTATTTTTTCAAGATTTCTAAAGTTTTTAATATAATCATAGTCAAAATTATATTTCATTGGATCGTCAGCTATTGAATCAAATAAACCAACATAGCCTAATTTTTTATCGTTGACGTATGGAGGACAAATAAAGTTACAAATGTAAATTATATTTCTTTTATTGTCATTAAGTATATTTTCAATATTTTTCCAGTCTGATTTATTTGTGAAATTATTTGTTTGTCCAAAACAATTTTGTAATTGGAGTTTGACCAGAATCTTCTTAAAGTATGAAAGTTTTTTATTAAGGTTTAATTTAGGAAAGTCCAATTTTTGAGCATTAATAATCAAATTATCTTTACCCACAAAAATTTTAATCTGTTTATCTTTAGTAGAGGTATAGTCAAAAACTACCTGATCTCTATCTTGCTCGGATAGGATGATTTTTTTTATCATAATATTTCGCACCGGAAAAGTCTTATCTAATCGCTGGATTATCCAGTTTAGGAAAGAATTGCTGTCAATATTTTTCATTAAGCTAAGGAGGTCAATATTTTGTATGCCAGTAATAAGCTTATCTTCAATTATCTTATTAATAAATAATTTAATTTTTGAGTCTAAATTGTTTCGGAGTAAGGAGAATGAAATAGTCAATTTATAGTTTGTTTTATAACCACGTATATCTTTTCGTGCACGATTGATGCAGGTGAAATTAAAGGCCTTCTTATAATTTTTAGTCATATTTTTTAAGTATGAGGGCGGACAGAATTCCAATATTTCTAAAAAAATAATAAGAACATGTAAAAAGATTAAAAATTAATCCTTTTTTTGGTGAAAAAATCCTAGGAGTTGAAAACATATTGACTAGATTCTTTAAATTTTTTGGGCCAAAACAACCGGAATTATATCTGTAAGCTCGTCCTTTCCCATAGTGAATCCAAATGAAAATTTCTCGCCAGAGATTTTCATGGCATGAATGAAAGACTACCGCATTAGGCTCAAAATAGACTTGATAGCCAGCCTTAATGACCCTAGAGCTAAATTCGGAATCAAATCCATATTTTAATTTTGTATTAAATTGGCCTAGTTGGTTAATTATCTCTTTGTGCATCCCAAGATTTGGAGAATAAAATATATTATTCTGATTACCATAGACGATAGTCCGCAATTTAGCAGTATATTTTGAAAATAAATTATTACCCTCAAAGATAACTCTACCATTTACGATTTTATTACGTTCTAGACTTTCATTCATTATCTCAAAGTAATCATCTCCAAGGGTGCAGTCGCTATCAATAATAATGATTCTGGAGGATGATGACTTACGAATACCTAGGTTTATTGCTTTAGCTGTACCGGAATCATCAGAAATTAGTATTTGATAATTTTCTATATTATCGCTGATTTTATCTTTGATAAGCCTAACAAAATTTTCTTTTGCACCATTAAATGACAAAATATATTCTACTTTTTTATGTTCTAGTTGCTTATTTATTGATGCAATCAGATTTAGAATTCTAACATCATCCTTAACGGAAATAATTACAGAAAACCAATAATTTTGAGTATTTTTATTCATTGGCACATATTAACCATTTTTTAGGCTAAAGTAAAAGGTTAAATGGGTAATACCTCTTGTTATTACTTTACAAGTATGGTATTACCTTCTAACTTAATTAAGTTATTAATTATGCCAAAAATAAACCAAGAAAAAGAAAAAGTGGTTAGGAATATTCTAAAATTGATTGGTGAGAACCCTTATAGAGCTGGTCTTAAGGATACGCCTAAACGAGTGGTGCAAATGTGGAAGGAAATTTTTAGGGGTTATGATCCAAAGCTTAAGCCAAAACTTAGGACTTTTCTTAATGGAGAAAATGGTGTGGCTTATAATCAGATGATTGTAGATTCGGGGTATTTCTTTTCTTATTGCGAGCACCACATGGTACCATTTTTTGGTCAATACTATTTTTCTTATATTCCAGACAAAAAAATAATCGGCTTAAGTAAAATTGCTAGAGTTATTGATTATTATTCTGCCAGACTTCAGATTCAGGAACGGTTAGTTAAAGATGCCGTGGATGAATTAGAAAAAGCTCTTAAACCAAAAGGGATAGGCTTAGGGTTTGTAAATAAATAACCTCCACAATTTCATCTTATCTTCACATCATATTTTTCTGAAAAAACTTTCAAAATATACTTATATTCTTCAAGTTTTTATCAAAAAAATCTAATATAAATCTAAGCGAACTTGAGAAT
>JBDRJU010000034.1:0-4616 GCA_043814645.1 bacterium
TGTGTCATATTTTCTTTTTAACCATTTTGCTATGTAATAGTATGATTTTCCTCTTCTCCATAGATCAGCAATAATCGCTCGTTCTTCTTGAGAAATTTGTGTATAATTATTCATGCAAAAACTTCATTATTTTGTTAATAACATCGACCTTTTCAAAGCAGATATTATTTTAACAGGAATGAAGTTTTTGTTTTAAGGGATTGTTCCCAGTTCAGGTTTGAATTCAAGTAATTTTTTATAATTTTTATAAAATTATGCTAGAATGAATTTATTATCAATATGTTTTAATTTTAATTATATGAATGAAAAAAAAATAACGCCAAAATATAACAAACAACTTTGTATGCAATGCCAAACCTGTGTAGGTGTTTGCCCACAACAAGCTTTGTCTTTCGTTGATGATGAGATAATTGTGGATGAAAATAAATGTGTGGGCTGTGGTATGTGCGCGTCTATCTGTCCTGCGAAAGCGTTAACTATGCCCGAATAAAATATGAAGGGTGTTAAAAAAATTTGGCTTGATGGAAAACTTATTGATTGGAATAAAGCAAACACCCATCTTTTAACACATAGTCTCCATTATGGCAGTGGCGTGTTTGAAGGTATCCGAGTTTATAATACAACAAATGGTCCGGCTGTTTTTCGCTTAAAAGAACATATTGATAGACTTTTTTATTCCGCGTCTGTAATGGCGCTCAAAATTCCTTTCTCCAAAAACAAAATAAGAGAAGCAATTATCAACACAGTAAAAGTAAACAGTTTAACTGAAGGATATATAAGACCTCTTGTTTTTTTTGGTTATGGCAAGATGGGATTAAACCCAATTGGCGCGCCCACTAATGTTACGATTGCTGTGTGGCCTTGGGGCGCTTATCTCGGCAAAGAAATTATCAAAGTCAAAATATCAAAGTATATTCGCCCACACCCACAATCTACCGTAACTGACGCCAAAATTTGTGGTTCGTATTCCAATTCTATTTTAGCTTCTTTGGACGCAACAAAAAATGGTTTTGATGAGGCATTGCTTTTAGATTATCAAGGATATGTAGCAGAAGGTCCGGGAGAAAATATTTTTATGGTAAAAAATAATAAGTTGTGTACACCTGCGTTGGGAACAATTTTAGGTGGCATAACTAGAAATAGCATAATACAAATGGCAAAAGATCAAAATATTGAGATAAAAGAGAAAAAAATTACTGTGAAAGAGCTAAAATCGGCAGATGAAGCCTTTTTTTCCGGTACAGCGATAGAAATTTGCGCAATTGAAAAAATTGATAAAACTATAATAAACAAGGGTAAAGTTGGCGCAATTACAAAGAAACTAAAGGAAGTCTATACTCAAGCTATTTATGGAGAAATAAAAAAGTACTCAAAGTGGCTCACACCTATATTTCCTAACAAATAAATATGGCCACGGTCAAACAAATACCAAAACTTAATATGAGGACTAGCAAACACAGCAAGAAAGTGGGGTTTTTAGGTCCCAAAGGTACTTTTTCTCATCAGGCAACATTAAATATTTTTCATAAAAAGACTCAATTTGTAGAAACAAAAACTATTACAGAGATTTTTAAAAAAGTTGATTCTCAAGAAATTGGTATTGGAATTGTACCAATAGAAAATACAATTGGAGGGATTATTTCGGAAACTATTAATTGTTTAATCAATTACCACGTAAAAGTCAGTGGGTCTTTTAATATAGAGATTCACCAATGTTTACTTGCAAGAACTAAAAACAAAAAAGATCTTCAAATGATTAAAAGTCATCCGCAAGCGTTAAGTCAGTGCAGTAATTGGATCACAAACAATTTGCCACATACGAGAACCGAGGCCACCGCAAGTACTACCGCACCCATAATTAATACAACAGACAAAACGACTGGATTTATCGCTACCGAGATTGCGGCAAAAGTTTATGGATTAAATGTCTTGGCAAAAAACATAGAAACAACTACTGATAACTTAACAAAGTTTTATTTAATTACACCTGAGATTGATAAATCGTTGCAGAAAAAACTAGAGATAGACAAAACTTTGATCTTGCTTGCTGTTTATAACAGAATTGGGGTATTACGAGACATTTTAGATATATTTGTCAAAAATAATATCAATTTGACTGCTTTGCATTCTACTCCAAGTCTTTTGGGGCAATGGGATTATTTTTTCTTTTTAGAAATTGAAACACCCTACTTGTCACCCAAAACAAAAAAAGTTTTGAAAGAACTGGAAGAATATTGCTCTATGGTCAAAGTGCTTGGAGTAAGCTAAAATAAATTTAACGGCGTAAAACAAAATTATGAAAAAAATAAACCTAACAAAACTTAGAGAAAAAATTGATACAACAGATGAAGATTTAATGAAAGTTTTGGCGAAACGATTTGCTGTCACCAAAATGGTTGGGGAATATAAAAAAATTCATAACTTAAAAGCTTGTGCAAAAAACAGAGAGGAGCAAGTCTTTAAGCAAAGAACAATCTGGGCAAAAGAGCATCACCTTAATCCTATTTTGATTAAACAACTTTTTGCAACTATTATAAAAGAGGTTCGTAAAAACCACCGAAAAATCAAAAATAGTGAGTAGATCTGTCCCACTCTTTTCTTGTCCAAGGACCGTCCTTCTTGTCCAAGGACCGTCCTTGAATATTCTTGTCCAAGGACCGTCCTTGGATATTTAGATAATTTTGTACTTTGTTTGTACTTGGGTGTCCGACACCCAAGTGGCGTTACTAAACCATATTGCGCGCTATCACCCGCGCCATTACTATTATTTCGCTTAAAGCGCAACCACCAAGTCTGCCATATCCATGTGTGCCATAAGCACACTCCCCTAATGCATAGATATGTTTGATATTTGTTTGTCCATATTTATTTATTTTAATTCCACCCAAAGTATAATGTGGCTCAATTTCTAATTTTATCTTTTTCGTCCCCTTCACCGCAAACCGTTGTTTTGTTTTTTCAAATTCTTCGCAAATTTCTTCAAAACAATGATGCGCGTTATGCGCTCTAAGTAATTGACAGGTTTTAGAAAGACGATTGCCATCTTGATCCACAATGTCAAAATCAAACAAAGAATCACTTGGCACACAAACCCCATTAGAATAAAAAGGGTGATACATAACTTTATTCAATGCTTTTGTAGTACAACCTACATCACGCGCCACTTGAAAGATATCATAGGATATTTTTTCATCACTAAATTTTGTAGAAAACCTTGCCCTATTACCCCCGCCACAAAATACTAATTTTTTACAATAAATAGTGCCCATCGTTGTTTCAACAATAATTTCTCTGTTAATCTTTTGTACTTTTTTTACCGCGCCAATCAATCGATATGGCTTTGCTTTATTCTTTAGTTTGTTTAATAAGGTCTTCGGTTGCATAACTTGAACCCCCAAATAAGAAGGTTTCAGCGCGACAATATAACTTAAACGAGTAATCTCATCATCAATATTGTTGACAAAAATATTTACTAATTGAGCATTGTTTTTTTTCTGCCCAGCTTGTTGCATAGAATTTTTTAACGATGTCTGTTTTATTCCCCTTGAGCGAAAATTATAATAAGATTTATCGCTTACTGTTTTTTTGTCAGGCGCCACAATAAGAAATTTATTATGTTGAATGTGTTTCTCGGACTGTAAAATATGCGAAAGATACAACCCAGCAAACCCCGCGCCAATAATTAAGATGTCTGTTTTTTGAATTGTTTGAATTGAATATTTCATAATTTGTATTACTTGTAAAACCAAAAACACCCAACGGATAGCGTCGGGTGTTTTTGATCCAAATAGATAATTAATTAATTTTTAATATATAGTAACTGTAAACCAAAACGACGCCATGAAAAAAATAGCGTCCAAAAGAAAGCAATAAAACATAGTGTCTGGTTATGTTGTTGTTGTGTTTTAATCATAATAATTCAATAATTCAGATTATAGTAAAAAATAAACCTTTACACAAGTTTTGCCCTCCCAGTATCTTCAAAATTTATATGTCCAATATGTCCAAGGAAAGCCCTTGGACAACACTGACCTTATATTAAATAAATCATACCACTCGGGTTAGGCTGGTCATGAATAATAAAGTCATTTGCGTTGTTGTTTGAATCATACCCATTCCCCTTCAATAAAGATTCATTGTTAATTAGTGTGTCCGCTGTAGATGTTTTAGTTGCTTTGCGTTCAAGTGTTTGGGAAGAATTTGGAGCTAGAGCTGGGGTATTTTCAGGAAAAAGATATTTTCCTGTTCCATAAGAAAGTTGATCAACTACAACAGAACTTGTTGCTGTGTTGTTTGTAAGTAATTTTTTATTATTCACCAAAAAAACCGTACCTCCTGTACTAGATAAACTAAAATTAGTATGTTCCATATGTGGTATAATTATCAAACCGCCAAAACCTGTTTCTTGTCCAACTGGGCTATTATACTCATAACCAACAGGAGCTATAAGAAAGTAGCTTTTGCTTGGGATAAGACTTGAATTCAAACCTGAACCGGGAACAATTCTTTAAAACAAAAACTTCGTTTCTGTTAAGATAATATCACTTTACAAATGGTCGATATTATCAATAACATAACGAAGTTTTTGTATGAATAATTATACACAAATTTCTCAA
>JBDRJU010000035.1:0-2376 GCA_043814645.1 bacterium
GTCAGGGACTCGAAAAGGTTCTCCCATATTTTTGAGGATGTAGTCATTTGAGAAAATGGGAAACCTGTACTGTTCCTGTAAGGAAAGAAGACCTGTTCCCCAGCCAAGTCGAGCGTAGCTCGAGACGCTCGGCTCATGCAATTGTCTTATTATTGATAAAAAGGTATAATGGCCGGTATTAATAGTTATTAATAATTTAGCCTAATCCGCCTAAAGCGGACGGTAAAAAAATATGAAAAAAGCGAATTCTGCATTTATGAAGCCTTTGACAGTTAGTGCTGACCTTGAAAAAATAGTTGGTAAAGGTCCAATGCCAAGATCTGAAGTTGTTAAAAAACTTTGGGTTTATATAAAAGGAAAGAAACTTCAAGATGAAAAGAAAAAGAGAAATATTATTGCCGATGCAAATTTGAAAGTAGTTTTTGGTGGTAAGGCAGTAGTTGATATGTTTGAAATGACAAAACTTGTTTCAAAACACCTCTCATAATAATTTAAATTAAGTTTAAATAGATTTTTAAAAAACACCGCAAGGTGTTTTTTAAATTATAAGGTATACTTAAAGTAAAGTTTGGATTATTATTAATTAACCAATATTATCATGGATCGAAAAATATATGGTATTTTAACTGGAGTAATTTTTTTAGTTGTCGCCCCATTTCATCTCCTTAGATCTATTTTAGGATGGCAAGCTAATATTAGCACTCTTGTTATCCCTATCTGGATTAGTTGGATAGGTTTAATTGTAGCAAGTTGTTTGGCTTATCAAGGATTGCGCAACAAATAATTTAAAAACACCCTCTTGGGTGTTTTTAAATTATCAACCCTCTTGGGTGTTTTTAAATTATCAATTTTGTCAGCACAAGCTCGAGTGGCAACTCTGGGATATAAGCCCTG
The DNA here is from genome assembly GCA_043814645.1 of bacterium. Classification (GTDB taxonomy): domain Bacteria; phylum Patescibacteriota; class Minisyncoccia; order Phycocordibacterales; family GWA1-40-21; genus Bog-1340. The sequence continues at coordinate 895 of JBDRJU010000035.1, forward strand.
GCCACCATATCATAATAAGATAAAAGTGTGAGCAAAGTATCAGAATTAATTCCTGCCCGACCAGTAGGCAGGTTTGAAGGTTTTTTGTTAGCGATTTCTTTTAGGAATTTAAAATCAGTGTCTGTCATTTCATCTTGCAACTTCTCTTCCGAGCTCTTAAGATTTCTTAAAAGTAATATTGAACGCATTTTATGAAGTACAAGTTTAAAATATAAAAGCATATCAATATTTGATTCCGTTGCTTTTGAGATAGCAGAAAGCCCAAGCTCAAGATTGTTTTCATCTATTGCTCTTATAAAATCATTTACAATTTCAGATTTTGGTGCGCCTGTAACAAGCTCTACTTCTTCAGGACTAATTTTCTTATCTTTTGAAGCGCTCATCACTTTTTGCAAAATACTCTGCGCATCACGAAAAGACCCGTCTCCAAGCAATGCGACTAGGTCTGCAGAAGAAGCTTCCAAAGCAAAACCTTCTTTTTTTGCTATAGCTACAACTACGTCTTTTAGAACTTTTTGTGTTGGTTTTTTAAAAGAAAAAGTTTGGCATCTTGAAATAATTGTTTCAGGAATTTTATTTGCCTCTGTTGTAGCAAAAATAAATATTACATGTTTTGGCGGTTCCTCAATTGTCTTTAAAAGTGCGTTCCAAGCAGATTTTGAAAGCATATGAGCTTCGTCTAAAATATAAACTTTGTATTTTGATTCAAAAGGCAAAGTGCTTACAGATTCATTTAGAGCACGAATATCATCAACACCGGTGTTTGAAGCTGCGTCTATTTCTAAAATATCATTTGGAGTTGTACCTATTTCTTTTGCCAAAATTCTTGCAACACTCGTCTTTCCTGTTCCCCGTGCTCCAGCAAAAATATAAGCATGGGCAATATTCCCATTCTCTATGGAAGATTCCAGAACTTTTACGATATGATCTTGTCCAAGAACTTCTTTAAACTTCTTTGGACGATATTTTCTGTATAAAGCAGTTTCCGTCATTTTATGTTAAAAATTACCAGTTCACTAATTATATCACTTTTTAAAAAATTAGAAATAAAATAAAAAAAACCACTCCAATCATAAAGACTTGGAGTGGTGTGTTACATTTAAAGCGGTGGGAAAATTTTTTAAAAACACACAATAATTTTACTATTTCCAGCCCGAGAGTTTCTCATACAATACCCTTCGTGGGCGGAAATACGGATCTATATCTCGGGTGCAAGGCTAAACCACCCCCTTTAATTGTATCGTAGTTATTAATATTACCATTCTCACTAAAATTTAGCATAGACTATTATTTTTGTCAAAAACACAGTTTATTGAAGGTTGTCACAATAAAATCAAATTGAGTGAACCTCCACCGACGGAGTCGGTGGCTTCTCCCTTCGTCTAGAGGATGAGTTTCTGTTGTCCTGAATCTTCTTTGCCTTGGTGTTCCACATACGCTAAAATTTCCTTTTCATTCAAACCGATGGTGGAAACACAGTAT
>JBDRJU010000036.1:0-30455 GCA_043814645.1 bacterium
GAGTAACGATTGCCGTTTGCGATGAGAAAAGTTGTATAAGTGTTTAAATTAAATTTATATTTCATAGTGAATCCTTATTAACAGGACTCTTCTAGTTTAGCATGAATTCTTGCGAGGTGGGGATTTGCGTAGGTCCTATATAAATTAAAAAGGCGGCCGAAGGCCGCCCTTTTCTTTATTTATTAAGTATTTTAAATTTTAATGTTTCCAATTCAATTAATTCTCCTTCCTTAACTTTCTCAAAATGAACTTTTATCTCCAAAGGTACACAACTCATTAATACCTTTTATTAATATATTCTTCCTCCCCCAATTAAGCCATGGCTTAATTGGGAAAATATACAATCCTCAAGTTCGCCACAGTAAACTTGCGAGAAAGAAACAATAATTTAGAAACTTTATCTCTCAATATGCGACCTGGAACTTCCCTTGACAGATTCCGGATAAAAAATTTCTTTTGCATATCAACTATGGCTGAAATAGGAGTAAATATTAATTAAATTATTCAATAAACAACATTGCTTTTAATCCATCGAGTTCAATAAGTTCTCCTCCGTCCATTTTTTCAAAACTTATTTCTTTTAATCCAGTGACTTTTGAAATTTCATCACTAAACTTTTCAAAAAGTTTTCTTCCTTCTTTGTCTGTATCAATTATTAAATCAACCAAATCCCCTGGATTGAGTTTTTTATTCTTCCTCATCTCTTGTATTGCTCTAACAATATCTCTCATTATTCCCTCCTCTTTTAATTCTACTGTTAAAACGATATCGAGCTCAACATTTCCAGTGATATTTGAATCAAAAATCACTTCTTTTACATTTACTTCTCCCTTGATGAGCATTGTGTATTCGTTGGTCAATTTTGATTTTTGATTTTTGATTTTTAAATTTTCCAACGGTTGTCTAACTTTTATTCCAGCTTTCGCTCTAGCTTCAAGTCCAAAGGAAACAATCAAACGAGTTTCTTTCATCATCTCCAGTATTTCATTTTCTTCAGCTGATAGTTCACCGACAAAGTCCTTTGTCCAACTTTCCAAATGAACACTTTCCTTTTCCATTCCTCCAGTAATTTTCAAATACAAATCTTCTGCAAGAAATGGCATTGAAGGCGCCAAAAGTTTTGAAAATTCTAAAATAACAGTTTTTGTTGTAAACATTGCAGAATTTCTGTCTTCCACATCTTCGGATTTAAATCTATCTCTTGACCTTCTTAAAAACCAAGTGGAAAGATCATCAACAAAATCACCTATAGGTCTTGTAGCTCTATCTAATTCATAATTATCAGTAGCTTTTGTTATTTGAGTCGCTGTTTCTTTAAGTCTTATAAGAATCCATTTATCTAAAATATTTTTTGAATTTTTATATTTTTCTTTTTTTATAATATCTAAATCAAAACCTCCGTACATTTCAAAAAAAGTATAAACATTTTGAAGTCTCATAATAATTTTTTTCAAAACTTCATCTATGCCTTTATTTGAAAATTTTAAATCTTCTGATTTAACCACAGGGGAAGAAAGTAAATAATATCTAAAAGCATCAGTCCCATATGTAGAAACAATATTCATCGGATCTGGACAATTATTTAAACTCTTTGACATTTTTTTACCATCTTCAGCAAGCACCATTCCATTTACTATCACATTTTTATATGAAGTTTTTTCAAATAAGGCTATTGAAAGAACAAGCATTGAATAAAACCAACCTCTTGTTTGATCCACTCCTTCCCCAATAAAATCTGCCGGAAAATTAATATTTTTTTCTGGATTAAATTTTTCTAAATTTTCAAATGGATAATGAGATTGAGCATATGGCATTGAACCAGATTCAAACCAGCAATCAAAAACTTCCGGAATTCTTTTCATTTCTCCTCCACATTTACATTTAAAAACAACTTCATCTATAAATGGTCTGTGCATATCAAGTTCATAATTTCTATTATGTGGAATTGGTGCAAAAGACAATTCTTTTATTTCTGAATTTTCTATAAAAACCACGCCTTGTTCTTTTGTTTTAATAGCTTGTTGTCTATCCAAACCCTGAGTCCCACAAAACATAAGCCAAAAAGGAGTATTGTGAGAAATAATTAAAATATTTTTTCCTTCATTTTTTGAATCTATTTCATATAAAAAATCCATCATTCTTTTTTTTACATCTTCATAATTCTCTCCGCCTTCAGGTGTTTTTGTAAATTTTTCTTCTCTTGTGCTAAAAAAAGCTTGATATTCAGCATCTGATTTACCATTAAATACTCCCTGAGAAATTTCATATAGTCTTTCATCATAAATAATTTTATCTTTTGGATAGCCGATTTTTTCTGCAATTATTTCAGCAGTTTCTTTTGTTCGCATAAATGGGGAACAATAAATAACATTTATTTTATTTTTTAAAATATTTTCCCCTGTCGTTTTTGCTTGTTCTTTCCCTTTTTTTGTAAGATGATTTATTGTTTTTGGATCGGAACTTAAAATATCAGAAAGATTGCTTTCTGCTTCACCGTGGCGAACAATTAAAAATTTATTTTTACTGCCAGTTTTTTCTTTTATTTCATCAATTGAACCGATAAATTCTTTTTTTGGACAATTAGAACATTTCCAAACAGGAAGTGGTGTACCCCAAAATCTACTTCTTGATATTGCCCAATCACGAGCTCCCTCAAGCCATTTTCCAAATCTTCCTTCTCCTACTTCTTCTGGAACCCATTTAATTTTTTTATTTGCTTCAACAAGTTTATCTTTTATTTTTGTAACCTCCACAAACCAAGAACTTGTAGCATAATTTAAAAGGGGTGTATGACATCTATAACAATGTGGATATGAATGTGTAAATTTTTCTTTTGCATAAAGAGTACCTTTCCCTGCTAAAAATTTTATTATTTCAATATCTGCGAGTTGTGGATTTTCTATCGGTTTTACTTTTTGTCCCGCAAAATCTTTTACTTCTTTTTTAAAAGCTCCATCAAAACCAACATGTTGAATAAACGGCAGATTTTTTTCCCTACCAAGGGTCATATCGTCTTCTCCAAATGCAGGTGCTATATGCACAATTCCTGTTCCATCTTCAGTAGTAACAAAAGACGCATCATAAACTTTAAATCCATTTTCTTTATTTTTTAATTCTTCATTATCATAATAATTAAATACAGGTTTATAAGAAATTCCAATTAAAGAAACTCCTTTTATTTTTTCTATTATTTCATACTGATCTTTAATAACAGAAAGTCTTGATTCAGCTAAAATAAATTTTTCATCGCCAATTTTTATTTTCACATAATCAATTTCTGGATTTATAGCCAAAGCAACATTCCCCGGAAGAGTCCAAGGTGTTGTTGTCCATGCCAGAAGAAATGTCCCTGATTCTTTTACAAGCTCAAATTTTGCTATTACAGATATATCTGTAATATCTTTGTATCCTTGAGCGACTTCAAAATTTGAAAGAGTTGTTCCACAACGAGGACAAAGATGCATAGACTTAAAACCTTCATAAACTAAATTTTTCTTTTGAAGTTCTTTAAAAATCCACCATACTGTTTCCATATATGAAGAATCCATAGTTTTATAATCATTTTCCATATCAATAAACCGTCCCAATCTAGGAATTATTTTTTTCCATACATTTTCATATGTAAGGACTTTTGTTTTTGCAATATCATTAAATTTTTCTATACCAAAATCTTCAATATCTTTTTTAGATTTTAAATTTATTTCTTTTTCAACAATATTTTCAATAGGAAGCCCATGAGTGTCCCAGCCCCATTTACGCTCAACATGTTTCCCTTTCATTGTCTGATATCTACCAATATAGTCTTTGATTGACCCAGCAAGAACATGCCCATAATGAGGAAGACCTGTTGCAAAAGGAGGCCCGTCATAAAATACAAATTCACCATTCGGAGAATCTTTTTCCAAAGTTTTTTTAAAAATTTCTTTTTCTTGCCAAAATTGCAAAATTTCTTCCTCCCTTTCGGCAACTTTGCTTTTCACAACTGGTTTTTCTTTTTTATTTTCACTCATATATGTAATGGATTAACAATTTTTATTGTATCAGTTTTTTCTTTCCTCACCTACATCTTCTCTGGTGTTTGTATTCCCAACAAATTAAGTCCATTTTTCAAAACAATTGAAAACGTTTCTGTAAGAGCAACTTTGTATGGAGATTTAATATCTGCTTTATCTACAATTTTTCCCATGGCATAAAAACTATTGAAAGATGATGCGAGTTCAATAAGATAAGTGGCAATATAGTGTGGAGAATATTCATTCCCTGCCCTTTCTACAACTTCAGGAAATCTATAAAGTAATTTTTCGAGTATGGTAATACTCGCCCCGTCAAATGCATTTTTTATTTGACTGGGGTAAATCTTAGGTTTTACACCTTCTTTATCAGCTTTTCTTAAAATTGATTTTGCCCTTGCGTATGAATATTGTAAATATGGTCCTGAGTCTCCCTCAAAAGAAATTGATTTATCAAAATCAAAAATAATATCTTTTCCATTCACTTGTTTGAGTATAGAATACTTTAAAGCACCGATGGCTACTTTTTGAGCGATTTCTTCTTTTTCTTTCTTATTCATTTCCCTGTCAGACATTTTTTCTGTAACTTTTTGCTTAATATCATCAATTAAAGAAACAGCAGTTATTACATCGCCTGTTCTTGAAGACATCTTACCTTCCGGAAGTCTTAACATCCCGTGAGAAATATGGATTGTTTTTGAAGCAAGTTCCGGAAAAATAAGACTCATCGCTTTTAAAAGAACCTTGAAATATTCGTCTATTTCATTTCCCGTTACAACAATTGATTTACTATATTTTGTCTTATCATATTTGATCTTTGCAAGACCGAGCTCCTTTGCTTCATAAGTTGGGAGTCCCTCTTTATTTATAAATACACGTGTATGCAAACCGTGATTTTCTCCTTTAAATATTATAGCTCCTTCACTTTTTTCAAAAACTTTACCTATATTTTTTTCTACTATCTGTTTTCCAACTGGCCATGTTTTGCTTTCAAAAAAATAATTATCAAATTTTGTTCCAAGAATTTTATAAATATCTTCAAAATATTTTAGACTTATTTTTCTTCCAAGATTATAGATTTTGTTTACCTCTTTATCTGAACAATCATAAATCTTTTTGTTTATATCAACAATTTCATTCTTTTTTATTTCATTTTCTTCATATGAGGTTGCTCCAAGTACATAAGCTTGACCAAGTTCAAAGGCAGTTTTAAAACTTATTTTTTTACCTTTACTTGATTGTTCTATACCCCAAATAGTTTTAGCTACATGAAGTCCAACGTCTCCTTGATAACAAACGCGAATAATTTTTGCTCCATTCGCTTCAACAATTCTTGATATTGCTTCACCAACTGCATTGCTCATTAAATGCCCGATGTGAAATTCTTTAAACGGATTTGGGTCTGTGTATTCAACAACTGTTTTTTCTCCTTTTAGATTTTTATTAAGACCAAAATTTTTAGTTTTTAATATTTCTTTTGTTTGTTCAATAAAAAATTCTGTCGACAAATAAAAATTTATAAATCCTGGACCAGCAACTTCTATTTTTGATATTTCTTCCGGCTTTCTCTCATTTATTTCAGCAACGATTTTCTCTGCTAACTCTCGTGGATTTTGTGATACCTGTTTTGCAAGCACCATAGCAATATTGCAAGAATAATCTCCGTGAGTTAGATCATCTGGATGTTCTATGCTTATTTTAGAAATTTTGGATTCATCTATCTTTAGACTCCAAAGCGCAGTTTTTATTGATTTTTCTAGAACTTCTTTAATCATAAAACAATATTAACATAAGCAAGTATCAACATAAAGTAAACCAATTTAAAATCGTCAATTAAAAAACCCTGCTCCACCCCAATTCCACCATGGTGGAATTGGGGTGGAAGTACTCACTTCTCATGGAGATAACCATTTATAAGTTATTTCCTAGCCCTGTATATGATTTTGCTAATTTAAAAGTTTTCAACTGATTCTGAAGACCTATCGATTTTACATAATCGATAAAATCTTTTGGCAGTGGTGATGGCCCAACCCAAACACTTTTTTGAATCATTATATAATTAAACTTTTTCAGATGACGTCTAAACCAATCTCTTTCCTTTCTCTTATCACTTGGTATATCGTACATAACAATCATATTTTTTGGCAGATCGTCTTTTAAATCTGATAAGAATGTATGGTGAAAAATTCTTTTAATTTTATCTGGCTTCACTAATTTTTTTGAAGTATCAAATATCGGAAAACCTAAAGAATTAACCGGTACTCCTTTATATAATCTTTTTCTTTTCATACTTTATATTATACATGTTTATCCCCAATTCAACCATGGTTGAATTGGGGATAGTGAGTAAAATTTTATGCTTCCCTATTCTTTTAATACTCTGCTTAGTAAAAACAACGCCGATACAATCCTTATGATTTTTGACTATGCAATTCTAAAACCATCTATGTTATAATTATTCTGTTATTAATTTAATCTAAAAACATGCAATCAAAAACAACAGCAAAAGATTTTTTTCTTTATTTGGGAATAGTTATTGGACTTTATATGAGCTCAGTGAGTTTTTTAGTATTAGTTTTCCAAATAATAAATAAATTATTTCCATTAGCGGGAGATTATACAGAATATATTGATTCTGCTATTCGAAGTAGTATCGCGATTCTTATTATCTTTTTTCCTACTTTTGTTTATCTTTTATTCATAGCAAATAAAGATTTAAAAATAAACCCTGAAAAAAAAGATATGTGGATAAAAAAATGGATGCTTTTTCTTTCTTTTTTTATCACAGGACTTACAATGGTAGCTGATTTTTCAGTTCTTGTTTATAGACTATTAGGGGCAGAAGATTTGACTTTGCGATTTTTCTTAAAAATATTTTTTGTTTTTGCAGTTGCTATTACTATATTTAAATTTATTTTAAAAGATTTAAAAAGAACATCTTTTGATGAAATTCCAAAATGGATAAAAATTTCTGTTGAAATCGTTTCTGTGATAATTCTTTCAACGGTTATTTATGGGGTAACAATCATCGATTCGCCAAGTTCTCGAAGAGCAGAAAAAATTGATGAGCAAAAAGTAAGTGATTTAGGAATTATTCAAGATCAAATAGTTTATACATATTGGACAAACAAGGGAACCGTTCCTGCAAGTTTAGATATTTTGAATGATCCAATAAGTAATTTTTACTTACCCGTAGATACAGAAACAAAGCAAAATTATGAATATAGAATGATTTCAAAAAATAGTTTTGAACTTTGTGCTAATTTTAAAAATGTAACCAATAAACTAGACACAGTAAGTGTAGATCCATATGATGTAACACCTAGAAATTTTGAACATGGAATTGGAAGGACTTGTTGGACAAGGATAATAGATGAAGAACTTTATAAAACAACTATAGAAAAAATGTCTGAAAGAGACTGATAGCTTCGTCCGCAGATAAACGTAGACTAACGCAAAAGACAAATATAAATATCAAACTGAATGTAGAATATAAAAACACAAACACAAAACAAAAAGGGTTCGCTACGCGAACCCTTTTTGTTTTGTGTTTGTGTTTTTATGTATTTCCTAAAGCCTTATGTTTTCTACATTTCACATTCTACAGTCAACCTATATTTATTTTCACATTATTCTGCGAATGAAGCTATTTTTCCCGCTATATATCCACTCGTCCAACATAACTGCAATGAAAATCCTCCCGAAGCTCTATCAAAATCTAATATATCTCCAACTAAAAATAAATTATTATAAAGTTTAGATTTCATTTCTTTAAAATCAACTTCAGACGAAGCTACTCCTCCGGAAGAAACTATTGCTTTATCATATCCAAGCAAACTATCCGCAGTAAGCTCAAATTTTTTAAATTTTTCTACAATAGATGTTCTTTCTATTCTCTTAATTTCACCAACAAAAAATTCTCCATTTATTCCTAAAAGATTCAAAATTTTTAAATAAATTTTTTCTGGAACTTCGGGAAATAAAAGATTTTTGATTTTCTTTTTAGGATTTTTTTCAAAAAGATTTATTATTTTTTCATTCATAATATCAAGGCCAATTCCCGAGAAAAAATCTATAGCAATTTTAATTTCTTTTTTTTCTTTAAGTAATTCCCCGATATTTTTACTCATATTTAATATGATAGGACCTGAAAGACCATTGTGAGTGAAAAGTATTTTGTTTTGTTTAATATTTTTATTGTTTAAAACTTTTTTACTGTCTTGCCAAACAGACACACCTATATTTTCCAGTGTAATTCCTGCCAACCCTGAAACCCAATTTTCTTTTACTTTTATAGGAACAAGAGAAGGGTTTGCATCGGCTACTTTATGACCCAATTCTTTTAACCATTTTAAACCATCTCCCGTTGAACCTGTTTCTGGACGAGATTTTCCTCCAGTTGCCAAAATAAAATTCTTGCCTTTTATTTCTATGCCCGTTAAAGTTTTGCCTGACGCATTAGACTTTTTGTCTAATGCAGGGAAAATATTGGATTTTCCATCAGGCAAAATTTTTTCGGGTGAACCATCTTCAAGTATTACAGATTCAATATGCCCCGAGGTCTCTCCTTTTCCCGTCGCCTTGCTCCTCTTCAAGGAAAGACCTCCAGACTTTTTTATGTGAGCAACACCGATGCCAAGTCTAAATTCAACTCCATTATTTTTAGCAAATTTTGTAAGTATTCCTAAAACATCCATCGCATTGTTTGTCTCTGGAAAAACTCTGTATCCTGCTTCAACTTTTGTTTTCATTCCTAAACTCTCAAAAAATCTTACAGTGTCATCTGTTCCAAAAACCGAAAGAGGTGTAAAAAGAAAATTACCTTTTTTGCCAAATTTTGAGACAAAATTCCTTTCATCTGGATCAGCATTTGTAAGATTACACCTGCCTCCACCTGTAAGAAGTAGCTTTTTGCCCATTACATCGTTCTTCTCAATAAGTAGCGTCTTAGCGCCAAATTTTGCCGCAATAGACGCAGACATAAGCCCAGCCGGCCCTCCGCCAATAACTACAACGTCCCAGATATTCGGTTTTTTATCCTTTTTTATCATTGGCGATATCATAAAGCAAAACTCATCAAAAAGCGAATGAATAATTGCGATATTGACTTATTTTATTGTATGTATATAATATAAGCGTATCAATACGAAAAGAACCCAAAAGGTCTCGTGCCTAAGGGGTCTTTTTATTTATGGGGGTGTTCTATCTTTGCTTTTATATTTTCAAGATAATCATAGAACTCAGAACCAAATCTTTTATAAAGTGAAGACGCAAACTTTCTGTTTGGAAATAAAATTTTTCCAAACATTTCCTTTTTTATTAAATAATCAACGAGCTTAATATAATCTCCGTCACCTGAAACAAGAAAGATTTTATCAAAAGTATCTTTTTCAACTAATTTTTTCATTATAGAAAAAACTATATCACAATCAACATTACCTTTTTTCTTTCCTTTTAACGCAGAAGGGTGCTCTCTAAAAAATAAGATAAATCCTACTTTTTGTAAATTATCATACAAATCTTGTTCTCCTTCTGAAACAAAACCGAGAAAATAATAAGCTTGTGTAATATTATATTTGTCTGTTAAATACGTTCTAAATTTGGCATAATCTACAGACCAGCCACATTCCTTTATTCCAAGATGTAAATTTTGACCGTCTATAAAAGCATAGTTGTTCTCTTTTTTCATCAAATAAATTATATCATATTAATTCTAATGTTTATTTCCCAGTACTTCCAAATCCACCCTTGCCTCTTACAGTGTCAGATAATTCTTTTACCTCCTTAAAATCAACTGTTTCTTTTTTTTGAATTACCATTTGAACAATTTTGTGACCTTTTTCAAAAACATAATCTTCATTACTTAAGTTTATTAAACCAATCATGATTTCACCCCTATACATCGAATCTACAACACCACCCATGGTTTTAATTCCATGTTTCATCGCAAGTCCGCTTTTATCCCAAACGAGTCCAACATATCCTTCGGGGATTTCCATTGCTACTCCTGTTGGTATCATAGCCCTCTCTCCTTTTTTAAGTAAAATATTTTCGATTGCAAACAAATCAAACCCCGCGTCATCATGATGCGCGTATTTAGGAATCTTTGCGTCTGGGTGTAATTTTTTGATTTTTAGAATCATTTATTTTTTAATACATTATCTATTTTTTTAGCTAGTTTAATCATATCATTTTCCTTAGCTCCGCGAGTGGTCTCCCCAGCGGTACCAAGCCTAATTCCCGAAGGATCCATCGGGCTTCTTGTCTCGTTTGGAATTGTGTTTTTGTTCACAATTATTCCAGCCTTTTCAAGTTTTGCCGATGCTTCTTCTCCGCTAATTCCTTTCCCTTCCATCCAAGTATCCATCAAAATTAAATGACTATCTGTTCCACCAGAAATTATTTTCCAACCAAGCTTTTTCAATTCTTCTGCGAGAACTTTTGCATTTTTTACAACTTGCTTTGCATATTTTTTGAATACTGGAGATGTTGCTTCTTTCAGAGCTACTGCGACAGCAGCAATTTGATTCATATGAGGACCCCCTTGAAGTCCCGGAAATATTGCTTTGTCTATTTTCTTATCAAACTCCCTTATATCTATTTTTGAAAAAATTAAAGCACTTCTTGGACCACGCAAAGTTTTGTGAACTGTTGTTGTTACAATATCTGCATAAGGAAACGGTGATGGATAAACTTTACCCGCAACAAGTCCAGCAAAATGCGACATATCTACCATAAGTATTGCACTGCATACATCTGCAATTTCTCTAAACTTTTTAAAATCTACAAATCTTGGATATGCTGTGAAACCAGCGATAATCATATTCGGTTTATTTTCAATCGCAATCTTTTTTAATTCATCATAATCAATTACTTCAGTATCTTTATTCACACCAAACGAAACTTGATTCCAAATTTTTCCTGTAACAGAAACTTTATGCCCATGTGTAAGATGTCCGCCGTGAGAAAGCGACATTCCCATCACCTTTCCACCTTGCGGGACAAGCGCAAAGTATACTGCCAAATTTGCAGGCGAGCCGGAAAGTCCTTGAACGTTTACATGCCAATTATTTTTTGAAAGTCCGAAAATTTTCAATGCTCTCACACAACAAAGCTCTTCAAGCTTATCAGTATTTTTCTGACCTTTATAATATCTTTTGTAAGGATAACCTTCTGAATATTTATTAGTAAACTTTGAACCAAGAGCTTTTAAAACATCGTCTGAAACATAATTTTCTGAAGCAATCAAAGAAATGGTTTTTTTCTGCCTCGCCTCCTCTGCTTTTATAAGCTTTTCTATTTGTTTGTCTTTCATTGATTTATAAATTATTTCCTTCTGATATCCTGCAAACCTCTTCTTATATCCCAATCATTTAAACTTCTATCGGCATGAACGACAAGGCTTGGAAATTTCTTTTTTAATATATCACACATTTGCAAAGCTCTGGAGCGAAGTGTTTGATGCACCATTCTTCCTGAACGAAGTTCTACAACATACAAAGTGGCTGGCAATCCATAAGAAACTTTACAAATAATATTAAAACCCATAGCAACATAATATTGTATATCTGCTTTTGATGCTTTTAATTTTGCTATGGAATTCTTTTGTTCTTTTATCAATCTTTCTGCTTCCTTTCTAACTACTTCCGGCAACTGGTCCAAATACCATTTATTAAATCCAAATTTTGTTGTAAGAAGTGGCATTCTGCATACACCATTTCTATGTCTTTGAATATCTCTAAAAGAACCATAATCTAGATAAAACTCAAAAGTATTTAAACCCAAATCTGTTAAAAAATTAGGCAAGCTGATTTTTTCTGGCCTATTTTTTATAAGAGTTTTATATTTGTTTAGTTCTGCCGGTTTTATAGTTGTACTAAAAGAAAAATCTTTCTTTAACTTTTTTTCTCCAAAATATGCAAAGTTTTTTGAAATTTCTTTTCTATATTTTTCTTGAGCTTCAATTATTTCGTGACCAAAACTGCTTGAATATTTTTCTTTTAGAGAATTTAGAATTTTTTCTGCCACTTCTCTTACTTCCGCAAGCGGGTGATATTTTAAAGTCATTAATTTATCCAATGCTTGTCGTAAATTTGTATGCCAGGAAAATTGTGTTGTAACACCAGAAGGCAAAAAACTTCTCAAAATATCAAAACTTCTGGCTTTAATTGCTTTTAAATATACAGATTCATCTTCATCAGCTTTTTTTGGAAATTTTGCAATCAAATATTCTTCGACTAAAGTTTGATTTCTCGTATAAAAATCCATCCATTTGTCTAAAATCTTTTTTGAGTCATTTGTTTTTACAGGATCAATCAAGGGTTGTTTTGACATATCTATATATCTGGAACTTGTTTCTTGTCCAGAATAAAGAGGCCAATCTTCTATTGCTTTTGCAACAAGCATACTGACACCTTCAATAAAAATAGTAGTGCTTCCACAATCTGCAATACTTGCATGTCCATAACCAACATAAAATCTTTTCATAAACTTTCCGGAATCTGAAGCTTTGACTTTTTCTGCATGAATACTAACACTCTCTGCGCTTCTCGAATAAAGCGCTTGCATCATTGCAGTGTCTTCAGGACCAAATTCATCATATATAAAAATTTTCATTTTTTTTAAAGATTACTGCATTATTAATATATACTATTCTTACTATAACAGATAAACGCGGATGATAGTGCGGATAAACGCGAATTTTTCTAACTTTCCAACTTTACAAACTTTCAACTTTATAACTTTCCCGTTTCCTTTTCTAAAACACCTTTGGCTTTTTGAATTTGTGTTGTTTTCCCCGAACCTTCTCCCCCATCTATTGTAATAAATTTACCTTTTTTCATTTAAGATGAAATTATTTTATTTTGCTAAAATTTCACCTATTATCTTATCAATTTTTTCATAAAGTTCTTCCAAGGTGCCATTATTATCTATGCTTATTTTAGAAAATTCCATCACTTTTGGAATTTCCCCGTCTGCTTCATTCTCTTGATCTGCCACAAATTGTTCAAAAGTTTTATCTTTATCTCCTGCATTCTCATTTCTAGCTTTCATTCTCTCATATCTTATTTTTGGATCTCCTTCTATTTTTATAAAATAAAAATTCGATAAATCTTTTAAATATTTAATATCAGCCATTCTTCTTATTCCATCTATTACAACAATTTCTGAATCTAATTTAGTTGCATCGATGGTAATGACTTTTGCCAGCAAATCTTCACCAAAACTGGCTCTGAGTATTGTGGAAATTTTCTGTAAATTTTCTCTACTCTCTAGAATATCCAATCTTCTCACAATATCTCGTAATGGAGTGGAAAATCTACAATCTTGTGTGTTATATTTTTGAGCAATATATTTTTTTATGGCTTCCTTACCACAAGCTATTTGTCCAACCAATCCAATAATTATTTTTGACATACAAATTTCTATTTATTCTTACAAGAGTACTGTCTCAAGCTTACGCCTGCTAATTTAAACATTTTTTTAGAAGCTTTTACGGCAGGACTATCATCATATTTATTACTATCATAAATTACTTCCTTTATTCCATTCTGAATAATAGTTTTTGCACATTCATTACAAGGAAATAAAGTGCAGTATATTTTACAGTCCTTCGTTGTATTGTTTGCATTATAAATAGCATTCTCTTCTGCATGACAAACATAAGCATATTTTGTATCTTCAAGAGACCCTTCTCTATCCCAGGGCAAATCACAACTATCTATTCCTCTGGGCCAACCATTGTAGCCCATTCCCACAACTACATTTTCTGGATTTGCAACAACAGCTCCGGCTTGGGTCGAAGGATCTTTGGATCTTTCAGCAATAGTAAAAGCAATTCTCATAAAACATTCGTCCCAAGATATGTGGTTGTCTCTAGGTCCTAACATGTTTACAATTTTATAACTTTTAAAAAATAAAACAATCAAAAAAGCGGGCCGTTCGGCCCGCCGTTTTTATTATTATTACTTTACATCAACGCCCATTGATCTTGCAGCGCCTTCTACCATTTTCATGGCAGCATTCACATCATTTGCATTCATATCAACCATTTTTCTCTCTGCAATCTGTTTAATCTGAGCTTTTGTAATGGTTCCAACCTTAACTGTATTTGGTTTACCAGAACCTTTTTCTAAACCTATAGCTTTCAATATCATCCCGGCTGTAGGCGGAGTCTTTAATATAAAATCATAAGATCTATCTTCATAAACTGTAATAACTACAGGGAGAGTATCTCCTATCATCGCTTTTGTAGCAGTATTAAATTTATTGACAAAATCACCAATATTTATACCCGCTTGACCCAAAGCTGGGCCTATAGGTGGAGCTGGTGTAGCTTTACCTGCAGGAATTTGAAGTTTCAATTTTTTTATTATTTTTTTAGCCATATTTTTAATTTAGTTAATCAGAGGCCTAAAAATACTACCCTAAAAGTAATAAATTATCAAGTACGCAAAATAATGCCTTATAATAATTCCTTTTATTTCTCAAATTCTTTTGAGATTTTTTTATAAGCATTTCTAAACGAAATTCCCTTTTTAACTAATTCATAAACTTTTTTTGTGGCATATAATTCCTCTGTCATCGCCACTTTACAATTTTGTTCATTGATCTTAAGCTTTGAAAAAACCAGTGTTATAATTTTTAAACAATTTTCCGTTTCTTCAAATCCTTTAATTACAAATTCTTTGGTTAATTGTAAATCCCGATTATAGCCAGATATCAAACTCCCTATCAAGTTTTTAATCGCAAATTCATAGGCTAATGTTTTATGATATTTCGCTCGCATCAACTCCAAAACATCAGGATTTTTTTTCTGTGGCATTATGGAACTACCAGTACAAAACTGCGAAGGCAATTCAAAATAACCAAACTCAGGCATGCTAAACATCACCAAATCCGTAGCTATTTTGTTTAAATCAAACATTATTTGGTTTAATGCATGTAGTATGGAAGATTCAAATTTACCTCTGCTGTTTTGAACATAAATCGAATTGTTTTGAACTTTTTTAAAACCCAGCAATTTAGCGGTGAATTTTCTATCTATTGTTAAAGGCAGGCCATAACCTGCACCTGTTCCCAAAGGCGACTGATCAATAAGTTTTTCTACAGCCAACAATAATTCTTTGTTGTCTTTCATTGAGTCAATGAAAGATTCGGTCCACATCTTCACCGAAGATGGCATAGCTTTTCTCATATGCGTATAGCCCGGCATTTCAATATTGCCGTATTTTTTATTAAGCAAATGCAGCGTTTTTACAAAATTATCAGCCAATCGGCCAATATTTTTAATTTCATTTTTATAATATAATCTCAAAGCTACCAAAACTTGGTCATTTCTTGACCGTGCAGTATGAATTTTTTTACCAACGTTTCCAATTTTTTTAACCAAATAATTTTCAATGGCCGTGTGACAATCCTCATCTTTTGGGCTGATGACAAATTTCCCTTTATTATCCAGTTTTATTATCTCTTCAAGATTTTTAATTAACTTTTCAACTTCTTGTATTTTTAAGACTCCAATTTTTCCAAGCATTTTTGCATGAGCTATTGAGGCTAAACAATCGTATTTAACCAATTTTTGGTCAAGCAAATAATCATCACCGACTGTGAATTTTTCTATCTCTTCATTTAACTTGTATTTCTTTTGCCAAAGTTTCATATATTAAATATACACTGTGGGGCAAAATAAAAGGAGTTTTTAACTTTTTCTATGCTTTCCTTATCTGAAGAAGATCGAGTTCTACTGATGTTTCTCTTCCAAACATAAGCACCATAACTCTTGCCTTACCTTTTTCACTGTCAATTTCACTAATTTTACCTTCAAGATCTTTGAATGGCCCGTCTACTATTTTAACTGTATCTCCAATAACAAAGTCCACTGCATGAGAAACTTTGTTTATATCCATTCTTCCCAAGAAGAAATCAACCTCTTTGTCTGTAAGTGGCACAGGATGCACTCCAGTTCCTACAAATCCGGTAACACGAGGCGTATTTCTGACTACAAACCAAGATTCATCTGTAACAATCATGTCTACCATAATATAGCCGGGATATACCTTTTCGTCTTCCTCAACTCTTTTGTTTCCTTTTATTTTAATTTTCTTTTCTACTGGGACAACTACGTTAAAAATCTTATCATTCATATTCAAAGAATCTATTCTTTGTTTTAAATTTCTTGCAACCGCATTTTCATAGCCAGCATATGTGTGTATAGCATACCAATGTCTTCCACCTTCTATTGTTTGTTTCGCCATGTTTCAAAATTAAAATTAAAAAATCAAAAATCAAAATTTCTGATTGATATAAAATATTAAATAATACTCTTAAGACCTAACGAAAATATATAATCGAAGAGTCCTAGATATGCTGCAACACCTATTGAAATAAGAATAACAATTATAGTAAACATGAGTGTTTGATTTTTTGTTGGCCAGCTAACGTGTTTCATCTCCTCCTTTGTTTCTGAAATATAGTTTGATAGTTTCATAGATTTTTACTGAGCATAGCGAATATAAAAATCCTGACCCTGTGCAGTGGCTCGTTTTGTAAAACGAGCCTTCCAATTTGTTGAAAGCTTTCAACAAATTACTGCATAGGGTTAATAAATTATAGTCGCTTCGCTCGTGAATTTATTAATAAATCTTTCTTTAAAAAACCACCCTTTCGGGCTTATGCGAACATGGTACCATAACAATACTAAAAAGCAATGGGCGGGCACTTCGTGCCCGCCCATTGCTTTTCTTTTGTATTTTTTAAAACCTAACAGCTATCAGCTAAAAGCTATTTGATTTCGTAAGTAATACTTATATTTGAAGTAATTTTATTTTCTCCTGTTGGCAATACAGCTTCTGCACCACCCTTACTCATTGGAGCAGCGCTCATTACAGCTCTATCATAATATACTGGATAATTTCCTCCTTCTGAATATCCAACTATTTTAACAAGTCTTACCCCTAAAGCTTTTGCAAGTTTCTTTGCTTCACTTCTTGCTTGAGTTATAGCTTCGTCTCTTGCTTGTTTTACCAAATCATCATACTTATCGTTTGTAAAATTTAATCCGCTCATATCAGTAACTCCGAGTGTTCCTAAGTCAGTCACTACTTTGCCTGCTTTGGTAAGATCTCTTATTTTTAGACTTATACTTTGTGTCACATCATATCCAGCAAGAACTTGTTTGCCATTATAAGGATAAGTTTGTGCGCTTACATAATCATACCTTGGATAAATATTATATCCTGTAGTCTTTATATCTTTCTCATCAACTCCGTTTGTCTTCAAACTTTCAATTATTTTAGCCATTTTTGTATTTACAGCATCAGATGCTTTTGCAACATCCATACTTTCTTCCATAACTGAAAAAGATACATTTGCAATATCTGGCTTTACAGTAAGTTCTCCCTTTCCGCTTACGACAATAGTATCTTTTTGTATATCACTACCGCACCTACCATCACAAGCCTTAACAAAAATGAATATCAAAACGATTGCCATGATAATAGCAAATATTTTTTTACATCCATGATATTTCATATACATACACGGCTTTGCACAACCCATACAACACTCTTTGTTTTCTTCCATAACTTTACTTGTCCTGTCAAAGTATTTTTTATTTGACTAGGATGATTAAACTAATAACCACGCTATTCTAGCACATCTTTATTCTGTTTGTTATAAGCTAAAAGAAGATTCTCAAAAAGTGAAACTACTGTCATTGGACCTACACCGCCAGGAACTGGCGTAATAACACCAACAATTTTAGATACTTTTTTAAAATCAACATCTCCCAAAAGACTATCCTTAACTTTAGTTATTCCTACATCTATGATTACTTGTCCTTTTTTAACAAAGTTATTTTTTATAAAATTTGGTTTTCCAATAGCTGTAATAACAATATCGGCGTTCATTATTTCTTTCTTTAAATTTTTTGTTTTACTATGACAGATAGTAACCGTTGCATTTCTATTGAGAAAAGCTAGAGCAGTGGGCATGCCAACCAAAAGTGATCTTCCAACAATGACAACTTTCTTGCTTTCTATTGAAATTTTATAATAATCTAATAATGAAAGTATTCCTTTGGTTGTTGCTGGAACAAATCCGCCGTTTATTCCATCAAGTAATAGTCGAAGGTTCTTTGAATTTAGACCATCTACGTCTTTTTCTTGATTAATTGCTTCAACAACATTAAGGGGGTTAATTTTCCTTTGTAATGGAAACTGGACAATGATTCCATTAACAAATTCGTCTGAATTTAATAATTCTATTCTCGATATAAGTTCTTTTTCAGAAATTTTATTATCAAGTTGAATATACTCAACTTCAAAACCAAGTTTTTCACCAAAAATCTTTTTTTGTCTTACATAAACTGAAGATCTCTCATCATTCCCAACTTGAATAATAACAAGTTTTGGTTTTGCTTCCATTTTTATCAATTCTGATTTTATTTTACCGGCAATAAAATCTCGGACTTTTTTACCATCTAGGATTTTCATTTAAGCTTTATATTATATATTTATTCATATGATACCATTCGCGCGAATAAGGCCATCGTTATGATTAATATTGTAGATCACTAATAAATTAACGTGCCCAACGAACAAAAATACCACAAGGCAAAAGTCTTTTTGCTTTTGACTCCTGTATGGTGAGTTCTCCCATTTCAAATTGGCCTCCATATTTTTCTAATAGAGATTTTAAAGCATTATAATAAGTGATTGAAGAATATCCTGCTGCATAGCCATTTACTAAAAAGAAAAGCGGATTATCAGAAAGTATTTTTGAACATTCATCTAAAAGATTTACAAAATCAGTTTCAATTTTCCAAATTTCTCCTTTACCTCCTCTGCCAAAAGATGGTGGATCCATTATTATACCGTCATATTTTCCTCCACGTTTTATTTCTCTCATAACGAATTTTCTTGCATCATCAATAATCCATCTAACCGGCTTTTTATCAAGTCCGCTGAGTTCAGCATTTTCCTTTGCCCAAGTAATAGCAGATTTTGATCCATCAATATGTGTAACTTCAGCTCCAGCCGAAAGCGCAGCCAAAGTCGCACCACCAGTGTATCCAAAAAGATTTAAAACTTTTATTGATCCTTTGGAATTTTTAATTTTTTCCTTTATAAATTGCCAATTTGAAAATTGCTCTGGAAAAACTCCAGTATGTTTAAAAGCTGTTGGTTTAATATTAAATTTGAGATCATCAAAAGAAATCTGCCATTCGTTTTGCATACTATCAGTCTTTTTTTTCCAAATTTTTCTATTATTATCAAAAGTTGCGTCTGCATTTTTCCAATCAGTTTCAGATAGAGTTTTTTTCCACAAAGCTTGTGGATCTGGTCTTCTTAAAACATATTCTCCGTAGCGTTCAATCTTTTCTTCATTTCCACTATCTATGAGCTCGTAATCTGCGCTTGGTTTTGTTATTAAAATTTTTGGTTCCATCCCGTAAAGAAATTTAAATATTTTGATAATTTCGACTAATTTGATTAATTGATTCTATATTCATTACCTTAAATTTTACACTGTATTGAATTTCACACGGGACAAGTAATAATATGAATATAGCATATTAAAATTTAAGGCCAAATGTATTTTTAGCATTCTCTAAAATTTGTATTCTCACTTTCTCAAAATTCTCTCCGCGAATTTCAGCAATTTTTTTGACCACTTCTATTACATAAGATGGCTCGTTTCTTTTTCCTCGGAAAGGCACTGGCGCAACGTAAGGCGAATCTGTCTCTGCGTGGATTTTATCAAGTGAAATATTTTTTATAATCTCATCATACTGTCGTGCAAATGTTATTACTCCTGTAAAAGACAGGGTAAAACCCAAGTCTACAAACTTTTTTGCCCACTCCAAGCTTCCAGCAAAAAAATGCATATTTCCTCTGGCTTTTCCTTCATATTTTTTTAAAATTTTGTAAGCGTCGGAATACGCAGAAGAAAAATTTTCCGAGAAGAAACCTTTTTTAATTCCCAAGGTCTCACCTCCTAAAATTTTCTCAGAATCTCTAATATGGAGCATTAGGGGTTTGTTATATTTAACCGCAAACTCAATTTGTTTTTTGAATTCAAATTTTTGTCTTTCTTTTTCTTCCTTTGAAATTACTTTCAACTTTTCACTTTCAATTTTCAACTGTGGACATGCGAAGTAGTCCAGCCCACATTCCCCTATCGCTACAACTTTAGGATTTTTTGCCAATTCTGAGAATTCTTCTTCCTTAAAAATAAAATTCTTTTTGTCAGCTGGATGTGCACCGACACAAGCAAAAACATTTTCAAATTCATTTGCAATTTTCACGGCTTCTTTTGAACTTTCTAAGTCTGTTCCAATAGTAATAGTCGCTACACCAGAATCTTCCATTCTATTTATAACTTCTTTCAAATCTTGACCATAATCGCCAAAACCCAAATGAGAGTGAATATCTATATATTTAATTCCCATATTAGTCTTTTCTTAAGAAAAGTGGTTTTTCTGGCATTTTGTTTGCCAATATAAGATTTATTATATTTTCAGATGTTTGAGGCATAAATGGTTCTAAAAGTTTACCGATATTAGCCAATTCTTTAACCATTTTTTCTATTAATTCTTTTCCTTTTTCTTTGTTTTCTTTAATAATTTTAAAAGGCTGCTCTTTTTGTATAAACTCATCTAAATTTGAAATATAAATCCATATATGGTTCATAGCTAATTGTAAATTATAATTTTCAATAGCATTTTTATAAAGCTGATTTTCAACTTTTATTAATTCGGTAAACACCGGCTTATCAAGATGGGTTGAAGCCATTTTCATTATTCTGCTTACAAGATTTCCCAATCCATTCGCCAAATTTGCATTATAAGCATCTTTAAATATTTCTTCTGTAAACGGAGAATCTTCAAAAGGAGAAACTTCCCTTGCAAGATAATATCTAAGCGCATCAGTCCCATATTCTTTAATTAGTTCTATCGGATCAGCAACATTACCTGTAGATTTACTCATTTTTAGCCCGCCAGCACCAGTAATAAAGCCGTCAATCACAATAGTTTTTGAATTTGGAAGACCTGCAGCCATAAGCATTGCTTGCCACATTGCAGATTGTTGGCGAAGATTGTCTTTTCCACAGTACTGCACCATTCCGCCTGTTTCAACTTGCCAAGTATTAAATTTTTTCATGTCTTCCGGCCAACCAATAGCGGAAATATAGTTTACAAGAGCCTCAAACCAAACATACATTACTTGATCTTTATCTCCAGGCACTTCTATTCCCCAAGGCATTTTTGATTTCAATCTTGAAATACTAAAATCTGTTAAACCTCTTTTTACAAAAGCTTTTATTTCATTAAATCTGAAATTTGGAATTACAAAATTGGGATTTTCTTCATAAAATTTTAAAAGTTTATCTTCAAACGCTGAAAATTTGAAAAAATAATTTTCTTCATCTATAATCTCTATTTCTAGATTTGGATGCAAAGGACATTTACCACCCACAAGTTCAGAATCGGACTTTTCAAGTTCACAGCCAACACAATATTTTATTTTGTAATTTTTCTTATATATATACCCGTTTTTTTCGCAAACTTTCCAAAATTCTTGAGCAGATTTTACGTGATTAGCATCAGTTGTTCGAATAAAATTAATATCTTTGCTCATACCTAAAAGTGGCATGAGTTTTTTATATTTTTCTGCATATTCATCTACATATTCTTGAGGTTTTTTTTCACTTTCAATGGCTTTGTTATAAATTTTTTGTCCATGTTCATCGGTACCAGTATTAAAAAATACATTGAAACCTTGAAGTCTTTTATATCTTGCGATTATATCTGCACGAACAAATTCCAAAGCATGACCCATGTGAGCTTTAGAATTAACATAGGCAAGAGCTGTCGTTATATAAAATTTTTTATTATCTTTGGACACAAATTTTAATTATTTTTCGCTAATTCCTCAGCTTTTTGCCAAAACATTGTTCTTTTTTTCTCTATATCATCAACAAATTCCATTAGAGCAGAAACCATAGGGACTGATAATACTAGACCGAGAAAACCTGCTAGTTTGACTCCAACAATAAGAGCAAGTATTACTACAACCGGAGAAACTCCAATAACTTTTTTTACAACCAAGGGATATATGAGGTGATTTTCAAACTGTTGAACAATTGTGTAAAGTCCTGCAACTAAAATAGCTGAGGTAAAACCTCCGCTGGCAAAAGCCATAAGTATGGCAGGAATAGCCGACAAAATAGGGCCAAATACCGGAATAATCTCAAAACATCCAGCTAAAACAGCTAAAAGTAAAGCATTTTTTATACCAAGTATCATAAGACCTAAATATAAAAGAACCGCTATAATAATTCCTAGCAATAACTGTCCTTGCATCCATTGACCAATTTTTCTTTGAGATCTTTTCCATAGATCTACTATATACTTTTCATACTGTATTGGTGTAATTAAACGTAGAAAATTAGCAACACCATCTTCTTGAACAAGAAGATAGAAAGATAAAACTATTATCAAAATAAAAGATAGTAGTCCTCCGAAGATAGAACTTATTATTTTTATAAAACCGTCAGAAACATTTGAGGAAATTTCTTGAATACTTTTTATGAGATCTCCTAATCCAAAACTAGTACCAGAAACATTTGTTTTTATTTGACTTTGAGCATCATGTATCAACTGATTTGGGTTATTTACCCCATTAGATAAAGTTTGAATTACTTTTTGAGAAGTTGAAACATCTCCACTATTAACATTTAAAGGGTTCCAAAGAGTTGTTGATTCTAAATATTTTGGCAATTCTGTAAGAAAAGAGGCAGCCTCATTTAATACTGGAGGGACAAAGAAAAAGATGAGACCAGCAAAAATACTAAATATTCCTAAATAAGAAATAATCGCGGCAGGAATTCTACCAATTTTATTTTTTTTAAACCAAGATATTAAAGGCTCCATTCCTGAAGCTATTACTACGGCTACCAAAACTACCAAAACAATATCCTTTATGTAATATAAAAACCAAAGCAATAAGACAAGGCCTATGCCCTTAAAAATAGATCCAGGAGTAATATTTATATTTATTGCTTTATTTTCCTTTTCCATAAAATAAATGATAGCACTTAATTTTTCAATCCACAATACAGCTTGTAGCTTATTAGCTTTTTAGCTTTTTAGGAAACACAAAGAGGGGTTTTGCTAAGCAAAATCCCTCTTTGTGTTTTAATTTTCTAATAAGCTACTATTCTAAAAAGCTAATTCCTAGTTCTCCAACTCTTTCCATCCAGATATATTCCAACCCCCAGAAGGACCGCTACTAAATGAAAGATTTGCCAAACCCGTCTCATAAGTAACTGAACCTCCTCCACTTATATATATAGAATCTCCACATACCGAACGCGCGCCAGAGCCACCATTAATATTTACTTTGCCATATGGTGCGGTCAACACTACTGCACCTGATCCACCAGAGAGAGAAATAGCTGAATTATTTGTAGCACAGGGTGTAGCATTTGGACAAATAGAAGTTGACACAACCACCGGATAACTACCAGCTGTCCCGGAACCTTCAAATTGTGCTCCTCCATCAACATTTACATATTTATCAGACAATATTATTGCACTATTTCCACCAAGAGATGGAGATATTTTTATTTTTCCTCCACCGGTAACAACAATGTATCCTTGTACCCATACAGTACCTGTTATCATGAGGGTTCCACCCCCATTCACTGTTAGATTACCAGTAATTTTTCTTGGACCAAGAATATCTCCATCCCAATCTACATTAAAATTTCCACTATATGTTCCTCCAGCTATCGCTTCCGTTTTCCATTGATCTATATTTGCCTCTGATACCGGCATAGGCATAGTATCCGGTAAACCTCTGCTTGTATTACAAGTTTTTCCATTAGCATTATTTGTTCCGGTTTCACAATATAGAGTGCCTGTTATATTTACATGACTTACATCCGATGCCCAAGCTATGTCTGTAGAAGTTGAACCAATATAAAAATAATTTCCTTCATTTCCTAATATTTTTGATGGAGTAGCTCCTAAATATAATGAAAAATATCCATCAAGATTTGTAGAATTCCAAGTTCCTCCAGTTTTTCCAATTTTCGCTACACCTCTTGTATATAAATTATTTGCTGCAATTGTATACGTATCTGAAGAATTGTTATTGGTTGTACCTTTAATAACCAACCAATATGTTGTATTTATGTTTAAAGTAATATTTTGTGCAAATGTTAAATCTACCCATCCGTAATTTGTTGTTACTTGGCTTGCAAAAAGAGTTCCAGATGTCAAAACAGAACCCGGATTTCCAGAGCTATCAGATGTTAAGTCTACAATAAAATTTCCAGGGAAATTTGTTTTTTTAATATAAACTCTTATTCTTTGAATTTTTGATGTAGTGCCCGGTTGGAAGCTTTGAGCAAAATCTCTTGTATCTTTGGTATTATTAAAAGTAAGACTATTGGGCGGAGCGCTAGGAGTTTCATTTGTCTGATCCTTAAAAATACTTCCGCCAGAAGCAGCTATCGCTGAACCTGTAATATGAACACCTGAACCACCTAAAATATTTCCATTTGAATAAATGTTTCCGACAACCTCTGATCCTCCTGTTATAACAAAACTACCTTCCCCAGTAAGTATTCCGTAATTAAAAGAAGTGCCTACTCCCTGGATCACTTTTGTTTGTATTGTTTTTTTATAACCATTTTGGTCTGATAATGTAGTTATGATTCTTTCTTCACCCATTGGTCCAATCGCGGTTACAGCACTATAACCATCTAATGTTAATGTTTCTGATTCTCCAACTTTTGAAGCATAGTTGCTATCTTTCAATCTATACATAACATCCTCAGCACCTGCTTCAGAAAGATAATAACTTTGTTTTGCATTCCAGACATCTCTTGATATTAAAATTTGTTTTACTATAGGTGTAGTAAGTCCAAAAACAATTACAAGAGAAACCATCATAAAAATTACGGCAGTTAAAAGCATTACATATCCACCACTAAAAATATTTTTGATTTTTGATTTTTGATTTTTGATTTGCATTTTAGTATGACCCTCTTAATATTGCCGTTCCATAAAACCATTCACCTTTTGTTTGTTCGTTTACAGTAGTTTCTAATTTCATCTGGATTCTTACCGCAAGTGATTTCCCGGTATTAATTTGTGTGAAAATTAAACTTTTAACTAAAATGTTTTTAGAAGTGAGAGGACCTACTAAAATCGGAGTGCCTGCTCCTTCATAAAAATTGAGAACTGAGCTTGATGAGGTAGCGAACTTCACTATATTTGCACCAGAATTTTGTTTCATTTGAAGTATTCCTCCAGATACTTGATCTATACTTTCTGACGAATATATTTCTCGAAGCATTCCTTCCATTGCAGAATATCCAGAGTTTCTAAGATTAACTTCTGCAAAAGAACCTCTGTTTGATTTTAAAACAACTATTAAAGCCTGAACAATAACAAGAGTAATAAGAGTCATAAGTGCCACATATATCAACATCTCCACGAGAGTAAATCCAAAATTATCTTTTTTATTAAAATTAAATGACATTTATTTTATATAATATTTGTAATATATGTTGAAAGAGTTTTTGTTGTTGTGGAATTTTTTGATTGCCAAGAAACTGATACGGATATTTTTTTAGTATTTGTATCTAATGTTCCACTAGTTTGAATTCTTCCATCTGAGTCTCTGTAAACAGCATTTAATTTAAAAGTTCTTAAAAAAATAGAATCAATAAAGGAAATGGTAGAAGTTGCTTTCCATGTATTATTTGTAGAAGAAGCCGTATCAAAATATAAATAATAATTTGTATTGTCAGAAAGAGTGCTAATGGTACTCCAATTTGTATCTCTTATTATTTTAACTGCTTCTATGCCTTCTTGGGCTAGATAGGCTCCTTTTGCAGATTTTAAATTTTCTGTTGCACCAGAAAGATACATATTACTAGCCGTAATAAGGGAACCTAAAACTATAGTAAAAATAAAAACAGCAACTAGAATTTCTACCAGACCAGACCCTGTAGTAGAGTTTATTTTTCGTTTTTTATTATTATTTAATTTATTAATAAACATTATTTCTATTTTATTACTTTTTAAATGATTAAACTCACTACAGGGCAAGTCCTTTTTTAAAACTTTTGATATTTGATTTTTGCATTTTGATTTTTATCAGTTTTTCTCTACTGCCCCGGTAGAATATATTCTTATCGTACTATTTTTTGATGGATCATTCAAAACAGTGATGGTAATGGTTCCACTTGCACTTGTACTTCCAGATACATTATTAAAAATAATATCAGTACCTATGCCTGTAGAAGTACTTATTGTCACAAGATTTGAAATAGTAATTTCTTTATTTTCAATGCCATAACTACCTTTAAAAGAAACTAATTTGTTATTAAAAATTCTTATTCCATAATCAGAAGCATCTTTTGAAGAAACAGCGGATGACTTTGCGACATTTAAAACGGCAATCGCAGACATCGTTGTAGTATCTAGGGCTTCACTGCCTCCAACTTTGCTAAAAGATGGAATAATCATTACAACCAATATTACAATTATTGATAGAACCAATAATATTTCTATAAGTGTAAATCCTTTTGAAAATTTTAATTGCTTATTTAATTTACTCATACTTTTTAAACATTATCCATCAAAGAATAGATTGGCTTTATCATTGCGAGAGCAAAAAAACCTACAGCAAAACCTATAATTACCATGAGTACTGGTTCAATAATTGTGGCCATATTTTTTGTTTTTTGATCTACAGATTCTTCATAAAAAAAAGCCACTTCCATAAGCATTTCCGGAAGTCTTCCTGTTTCCTCTCCTACCACCATCATCTCAGCCACAAACATAGGAGATAATTTTGTGTTTTCCATAAAAACGCTCGAGATAGTTTCACCCTTTTCAACTTTATTTATAGCAATAGTTAATATATCTTTAAAATATTCATTTTGTACAACATCTCTTGTAATAGAAATAGCTTCGGTGTAAGAAACTCCTGAAGATAAAAGAGATGAGATTGTTCTTGTGATTCTGGCTGAATTTGTTTCTTTTACAAGACCGCCAACAATTGGAAGTCTCAAAACTATAAAATCAAAAATTCTTTTGCCTATCTTTGAACGAATAGATAAATAAAAAGCGATAAATACTAATGCAAACCCAAATAAAGTTATTAAAATATTATTTTTTAGAAAATCACTTGTACCAATTAAAATTTTGGTAAGCAAAGGTAATTCTACATTTAAATCTTTAAAAGTGGCCGTAATACCAGGAACAACATAAACAAGCATAAGTACACCTATAAGAATCATTACGGAAATAATAACTCCAGGATATATCATTGCGCCTTTTATTTTTTGTTTAAGTTTATAACTCTCATCCATTTGATCTGCAACAATTTTTAAAGATCCAGACAATTTACCAGACTCCTCTCCTGCCCTAACCATAGATGTAAATAATTTAGGAAAAACATCTGGATATCCAGCGCATGCTTCACTTAAAGAATTGCCTTTTCTAATTTCTGCTTCCAATGATTCAATGATTTTTTTAAACCTTTTATTAGTAATTTGTTTTTCTAAAATATTGAGTCCTTTAGCAAGAGATAATCCTGCATTTATCATAGAACCTAAGTTCCTGGCAAAAATTATTTTTTGATGTTCCGGTACAGAATTTATAAAAGGGATGACAATTTCAAATTTTGGTTTTGTTATTTCAAAAGTAGATATAAGCGTATCTCCTTCTGCTTTGAGTTCTTCGTACAAGGTAAATTTGTCATTGGATTCTTTTATACCATCATACTTACTGCCATTCTTTTTTATTGCTTTAAATTTAAACTTCATCCCGGTTACAAATTTTTTATGCCTATAAAAGTTTATCGACTAATCTTAAGTTTATTTTAAATCTATATATCACTTTTCTTCTTGATTCATCTCGCTGTTTGTAACGGGACAAGTCCCAATTGTAAATATTATTCCGAAACCACTCTCAAAACTTCTTCTATCGTAGTCATTCCTGTGGCACATTTGAATATTCCGTCCTCAAGCATGGACAACATACCCTCTTTTTTGGCTTGAACTTCTATTTCTTGTGAAGTGGCCCCTTTCATAACAAGGTCCTTTATAGTGGAGGTCATTTTTAATATTTCATGGATACCAATTCTTCCTTCATAACCATCTTTTGCATCTAAAGATGCTTTCGCTTTATAAAAATAGATATTACTCCAATCATCTTTTTTGCCTACAATATTTTCCGCTTTTAATGTATCTAAAACTTTATTTAAATCTACAATTCTTGCCAAAGATTCTAACTCTGCCTTTGATAAAAGATATTTCTCTTTATCTTTTGTAAGTTTTCTGATAAGTCTTTGTCCAAGAATAATATTAATAGTAGAAACAAGAAGAAATGGCTCTATTTTCATATCCATAAGTCTTGGCACTGCGCCTGCCGCAGAATTTGTGTGCAAAGTTGAAAGTACCACCTGACCTGTGAGAGCAGCGTTTATTGCAAGAGAAGCTGTTTCATTATCTCTAATTTCTCCCACCATAATAATATCCGGATCTTGTCTGACTAAAGATCTGAGCCCGTTCGCAAAAGTAAAACCTATTTCCGGCTTGACTTGGGTTTGATTTATTCTAACAACCTGATATTCGATTGGATCTTCAATTGTAGATATGTTTACATCAACAGAATTTAATAACTCCAATATTGTATAAAGTGTGGTTGTTTTACCAGAACCCGTAGGGCCTGTCGTAAGAATCATGCCATTTGCTTGCTTCATCGCTTCATGCACCCGTTCTAAATTTACTCCGTGAAAACCCATAGATTCCAAAGTATATGCTCCGACATTTTCTCGAAGTAGTCGCATAACGGTTTTTTCGCCAAAATATGTCGGTATAATAGAAACTCTGAAAGAAACTTTTTCTCCATTTATATCAATTTTGAATCTTCCGTCTTGAGGTAATCTTTTTTCATCAAGTTTTAAATTTGCAAGAACTTTTATTCTAGCGGTAATACTTGTTGCTGCATTTTTAGGAAGAATCATCGCATCATGCAATATTCCATCAATTCTATATCTAACGAGCAAATCATTCTCCATACACTCTATGTGTATATCAGAAGCATTTTGTAATGCGGCGTGTTTAAGAAGTGTTTCTACAATACGAACAACAGGAAGATCTTCTGCTATTTTTTTTAATGATTCTTCCATGGTCTCTCCTTTTGCTCTTGTTTCTAAACTACCAGAACTCGTAAGAGCTTGCACATCTTTTTGTATCAAGTCTCCAAATTCTACTTTCAAACTTTTTTGATATTGAAGTATTGCGCCTTTTATAGATGCAGAATCAGTAAGTCTTGGAAGAATTTTTAATCCGACTTTCTTTTTTATAAATTCAATGGTTGGCAAATTGTGAATATCTAACATCGCAACCTCAAGAGAATCGATATTTTTTCTAAAAGCAACCATACTATTTTTTCGAGCGAGAGGTTCAGGTATTAGAGAAAGAACGGCTAAGTCTATTTTTTGATTTCTTAAATCAACAAAAGGAATACCGAACACGTAAGCTTGTGCTCTGCGTAAATCATCTTCGGAAATTTTTCCTTGGCTAACCAGCACTTTCTCAGGAGGATCTTTTATCTTGCCTTTCTTCGTAAGACTTTCAATATCATCATATTCGGTCTTGGTAACAAGGCCCGTATCTACCAAAAAATCTTTGAGCTGTTTGTTTTCTAATATCATTTACCCGAGAAAATTTTTGCTGATGAAAATGTGTTGATGTTAAATAATTGAGAGGTTTTTTGTTAAGAAATATCTATAAAAAAGACACGTCTAACAGTCCTTCATTTTCAACACGTCAGCAAAAACTTTAACGGGTTAATTATATCTTTTTTATACAAAAAAACCAAATAAAAACTAAACTTCAAGGGGAACCCTTTAAGCTTAAAGGGTTCCCCTTGAAGTTTTACTAATTTTCTCTACTTGAAGGCTCGGCATCCAAGTAGAGAAGATTTTGCTAATTTGGGGAGTAAACCAAACGAGTTTTTTAGTAAAATACTTTGAATTATGAAACTCCTAGAATTACGAAAGGTAAGTTTCGTAATTATCTTAATAATTTTATTATCACAAATGGTCAGATTTTCTTAAAAAAAACAAAAGACAATCATATTCTCAAATTCTTAAGAATTTGAGAATATGATTGTCTTTTGATTGCACTGAATGTACAAATTCCCGTCTTCGCGGGAATGACAAAAAGTGAATTTCGTAATTCAAAGTATAAAAAGGAAAAGAGAAAAAAAGACAACCCAAAAGTTTCTTTAGACAGATACTCCCCTGATGCTTTACACTGGTCGATTATTAATATTTGTATGAAAAAAAATAGGGACAATTCGTAAAACGAATTGTCCCTATCACTAACTTTCACACATTTTCACTAAAA
>JBDRJU010000037.1:0-21064 GCA_043814645.1 bacterium
CATACCAATTTGTTAAGTAAAAATTTTGTGGATGCAGCAAAAGATTCGGCCAATTATTATATCGGTTCTATTGGATCATTATTAAATTCTATTATTCCAAAGACATTATTAGAAAATATAGACAAAATTAAACTTGGAGAAAATAGTCCTGAAAATACTCACCCCAGCCAAATAAAAAAACAATTTGACGGGGCAGGAAAAATAACGCGAGTAGAAAAATTTGTCATTCAATCTAATAATGAAGATAGATATGCACAGTATAAAAGTATTGTGAGAGAAGAATTCGCAAAAGGTTTTTCTGTTTTTTTCTGTTTACCCACTATACAAGATATTAAAAAAGCCAAAGACTCACTTCATAAAGGTATAGAACCCTATACTTTTGTATTACACAGCTCTATGAACAAAAAGGAAATTATTGAAACAGTAAATAAAATCTTGGAGGAAAAACACCCCCTACTTATAATAGGAACTGGAGGATTTCTTTCTATTCCTAAAAATAATATAGGTGCGATCATACTAGATAAAGAAAACTCAAGATCCTATAAAACACAAACAAGGCCTTATATAGATATAAGAAAATTTGCTGAAATATTTGCTTCAAAAATAAATGCTAAAATAATTTTTGGTGATTTGTTATTACGTACAGATACTATATGGAGACAAAAAAACGGCGAGCTTGTGGAACTCGCTTCTTTAAAATTCCGTTCTCTCACTACTTCAACACAAAAAATCATAGATATGAGATCTGTTCAACAAGAGGATAATGAAATTAAAAAAGCTGATAATAAGAGAATTTTTAGAATTATAAGTGAAACTCTAGAGAGGAAAATCAAAGACAATATAGCAAACAATGAGCATATGTTCATCTTTACAGGAAAAAGGGGTTTGTCCCCTTCTACTGTATGTGCTGATTGCGGAAATGTAGTAAAATGTAATTCTTGTGGAGCACATATTGTACTTCATAAATCATCCACTGAAAACTTCTTTCTTTGTCATAAGTGCGGAGAAAGAAGATCTGCACTCGAAAAATGTTTACATTGTGGTGGATGGAGACTTACAACTTTAGGTATAGGTTCGGAGCTTGTTGAAGAAAAAATAAGAGAACTTTATCCTAAAGGTAATATTTATAGGATAGATGCAGATGCCACGCCAACACACAAGAAAGCTCAGGATACGGCAGATAAATTTTACAATTCTCCTTTAGGTATTTTAATAGGTACCGAAATGGCCCTTTTATATCTTACAGAGAAAGTTGAAAATACCGCTGTCGTATCTATAGATTCCTTTTTTTCTATTCCGGATTTTAGAATTAATGAAAGAATATTAAATATACTTCTAAAAATAAGATCAGTTACAGATAAAAATTTTATAATTCAGACCAGAGACATTGCTCAGAAAGTTTTTGACTATGCCGTGAAAGGAAATTTGGTTGATTTTTATCGAGACGAAATAGAAGACAGAGAAAAGCTTAATTTTCCTCCCTTTACTGTACTCATTAAAATATCTATTTCAGGAACAAAAGATGGGGTACTAAAACATGTGGAAAATATACAAAAAATGATTGAACCGCATAAAATAGATATCTTCCCTGCTTTTATACCGCAAGTTAAGGGAAAATATGGCGTAAATGGAATTATTAAAATTTCAAAAGATAAGTGGCCAGATAAAGACTTGTGTGACAAACTGAAAATGCTCCCAATGGAAATATTGATAAATGTAGATCCGGATTCTTTAATTTAGGTTATAGCTTGTAGCTTTTCAGCTTATTAGACAAATGCAAGAAGTGAGACCGTATGGTCTCACTTCTTGCATTAATATTACTAAAAAGCTAATTCCTACAAACTAGTTTTAAGTTCAAAATTTACTTTATTACCAAATCTTAAATCAATATATTTTATTGTCTTGAGAGAGACTGCATCATTTTTTATATATTTATTGTCTATCAGTGCTTGCAGATTTATTAGGGATGATTCAAAACTCTTTTTATCATTTACAAGTATCTTTCCCCCACCTAAAATATAAACTTCATATTCATGTTCGTTTAAAGCATTGAAACGCTTTGGTTCAAATGACATATTTTTAAGTCCATTATAAAGACCAAATATATTTTTGAAATTATCTTTAAAATATATTTGACCTATGGGATTGACCTCTGTGATCAAACCAAAATATTCAGGAAAAGTATCTTCTGAAAATTTAGGAGCTTCTTCAAAAACAAATCCTGACGAATCCATAAAATAACAATCCTTTGAACTAATAGGAGTACCCTTACACCATAAATTTTTTGATTCCCTTTCTTTTATGGTTATTTCTATTTTATCAATTCCACGAATCCAAACTTTTACATAACCTATTTTTTTAAAATAGTCTAAAACCTGATTCTCTATTTTTGATCTTCGTAATAAAAAAAGATTGTCTGTAGGAATAATCCAAAGATAATATTTGTTAATCTCACTATTTGCTAATTTTATAATATCAAGTGTTGAGACAGAAAAATTTCCAGAAACTATTATTTCTTTTATACGTACCTTATTGTTAGTTAAACCTAAAACTGCCAAAGAAATAGAAAAAAGAATAAAAATAAAATAGGCAAAAAGTTTTTTAATAAAGCTTTTTTGTCTTTTTCTATTGAGGGACACGCTTATATTTGATCTTGAATTCATTATTACGACCATTATACTAAATTTAGAAAAAAATAATACAAAAAGGCGGTTTTGCTTCGCAAAACCGCCTTTTATCTTTGTATTAACTTTTTAACTATTTTACTTTTATGTATTCCTTCCCACCCATATATTTTCGCAATCCTTCAGGAATTTTTATACTTCCGTCAGCCTGTTGATTGTTTTCGAGTATTGCGATAATAATTCTAGGGGTTGCAATAGCTGTATTGTTTAAGGAGTGAGTAAATTTCATTTTTCCATCAACATCCTTATATCTAATATTTAATCTTCTCGTCTGAAAATCATGAAAATATGAGCATGAGTGTGATTCTCTATATTTTTGTTGAGATGGAACCCAAACTTCAATATCATATTTTTTTACTTGTCCAAGCCCCAAATCTCCTCCGTAATTTACAACAACATGATATGGAATATCCAGCGCTTTTAATATTTCTTCAGCATTTAAAAGCAATTCTTCATGATGTTTAACAGAAACTTCATGTGATGCTTCGCAGAGAATTACTTGCTCAAATTTATAAAATTCATGGACTCTCATTATTCCTTTTGTGTCTTTACTATAGCTTCCGGCCTCTCTTCTAAAACATGGAGAAAATGCAAGCATCTTTTTTGGCAAATCTTCCTTTTTCAAAATCTTATCGGAATAATAACTCATGGTGGCAACTTCAGCGGTTCCCGCAAGATAATCGCTGTCTTGTGTTCTATAAATTTCTTCTTCTCCTTGTGGCAAATACCCTGTTCCAAAAAGAGTTTCCTTTTTTACAAGAGACGGAACAATCATTAAAGAATAATCTTTGTGTTTTTCACTGAACAAATCTTTAGTAAGTTGCCAAATAGCAAACTCCATTTCTGCAGCTTCATTTTTTAAAAAATAACCACGAAATCCTGCAACTTTTGTTCCTGCTTCAAAATCAGCAAGATCAAGTTTTTCCATAAGTTCAATATGATCTTTTGGTTTAAAATCCATTTTAGGAATTTCTCCCCAAACTTTAACTTCTTTATTTTCTTCTTCACTATTTCCTTCTGGAACTGAAACATCTGGAACATTTGGAACTTGAAGCATGAAAGTTTGCCACTCCTTCATTACTTCTTTCAATTTTTCTTCTTCCTTCTGCAAATTTTCTTTCAAAATTTTCATTTGAGAAATAAGCTCGGCTTTTTGCCCAGCGTCTTTTAATTGTGGCAAGCGCAAAGATACGGCATTTTGTTCGGCTCTTTTGCTTTCTATTTCAGTCAAAAGTTCTTTTCTCTTATCATCTGCTTTTATAAGATCACTTGGATCAAACTTTATATGTTTTTTCCTTGCTCCTTCGATGATAAGTTCTTTGTTTTCCCTGATGAATTTAATATCTAACATGGTTGATTTTTAACGAACGAAGCAACTATAAAAATCGCCACCCTGTGAAATATCCGCGTTTAGCGGATAAAATCCTTAAAGATTTTATTTCACTAGGGTTATCAAATTATTTTACCCCGCTCTTTTATTAATTAAATAAATATAAATTTTATTTTTAGCTTCTTTTTATTCTATCAGATGGTACAATAAACGACAAATGCTACACAACTTTGAAATAAAAACTTTTTTAGATCAGGAGATTCCAGAAATACTCCGTGAAATTACTGATCCACCAAAAAAACTTTATCTTCAAGGTAAACTTCCCTCACAAAATACAAAAATACTTTGTGTTGTTGGCTCTCGAAAATATACCCAATATGGTAAAGATGTTTGTGAAAAACTCATCTCTGGGCTCCGTGGATATGACATTACTATAGTGTCTGGTCTTGCCCTTGGTATAGACGGAATAGCTCATAAGGCTGCACTAGATGCCGGTTTAAAGACAATAGCTGTCCCAGGTTCAGGACTTCATGAATCTGTTCTCTACCCAAGTACGCACAGACAACTCGCAGAAAAAATCCTAGAAAATGGTGGTACGCTTATTTCAGAATTTGAACCAAAATTTCGAGCAACTCCATACAGTTTTCCACAAAGAAATAGGATAATGGCTGGAATGTCCCACGCAGTACTTGTGATAGAAGCAGAAATAAAATCCGGCACACTTATCACTTCAAAGTTTGCAACAGAATACAATCGCGATGTTCTCACCATTCCTGGTTCAATTTTTTCCAAAAATTCCGAAGGACCAAATATGCTTATTCGTCTTGGAGCAACACCCGTGCGAAACAGTGAAGATATTTTGGAAGCGCTTGGTTTTAAAATAGGTGAAAAACCTCAAAATCTGGAATTGAAATATTCTGACTGTTCTCCTGAAGAATTGCTTGTAATTAAAATTCTTAGTGAGCCACTTGAAAAAGATGAACTCATACGACAAATGAAAATGTCAGTTTCAAAAGCAAGTACAGTAATTTCAATAATGGAGATTAAAGGTTTAATAGTCGAGAGTCTAGGCGAAATCCGTTTAACTTAAACTAGAATTTAAGAAATAGTTACTTATTCTGAAGTTCGCCATGGCGAACTTCACACATTCATTTACTTATAAACCTAAAGCGTTTTTATAAACATTCTCTTCTCCAGTATAAGGTTTAGCCAACTTGAAAGTTTTTAACTGGCTAAGAATTCCGATAGATTTTACATAATCAAGAAAATCTTTAGGTAATGGCGATGGTCCAACCCAAACACTTTTTTGTATCATGATATAATTAAATTTCTTTAGATGTCGTCTAAACCAATCGCGTTCTTTTTTCTTCTCGTGCGGAATGTCATACATGACGATCAAATTTTTTGGAGAATCTTTTTCAAAACTAAAATTAAAATAGTGATATTGATGATATTTATTTTCTAAACCTTGAAGTTCGCCATGGCGAACTTCAGACTTTTTACCATGACTTAATATAG
This sequence comes from bacterium, assembly GCA_043814645.1. GTDB lineage: Bacteria > Patescibacteriota > Minisyncoccia > Phycocordibacterales > GWA1-40-21 > Bog-1340. The sequence continues at coordinate 5,533 of JBDRJU010000037.1, forward strand.
GTATACCGAAAGAATTAACTTTTGCACCTTTATATGTGAGGTTTTTCTTCATCGCAAAATTATATCACCACTTCCCCAAGTTCGCCATGGCGAACTTGGGGATTGGTAGTGAAGGAGAAAGAAATAAAAAAAATGGTGATAAAAAGATTAATAAAGGAGAGTTTAGGGGAAATCAGACTAGTCTAATTTTTCAGTAACATCAATCTCAATTATCTCTTTCTGTTCAGTATTATCATCACAAATATTTTTTGAAGTGAATCTTTTTTCTATATCTTCAGACATAAATAATAAAGGATATCCTAAAACAAGTCCTACTGCCACTGGAACAAATAGTAATAATCTACCTAATGTTCCTAACAAAATTAGTAATAATAAGCCAAACCAAAAACTACCATTAAACATCGTATGCAAAACAAAATACAAAAAATACAAACCAATAATTGCTGAGATAGCATATAAAGCGAAACCTCCAATAGAGATTAAAACTGCGATAATTGAAGTAGTTTTAAATAAATAAGAAACTATATATATTGCAGCATATAAACCTAAAATATAAAAAATAATGTTAAACCATCCGAACCACCAAAATAAAACGACTGAACTCCCAACAATCACAATCCCTACACTCCTTAATATTCCCTTATTTTTTGAATTCTTTAGCATAATAATTATAAAAAATTATTTTTTAAAACTAATAAGAAAAACTCCTGCAGTAATAACATCCAACAATTGCCATAATTCTTTACCAAAATAAAAAGGTATTACTGGATTGAACAATATAGCGATAATTGCAAAAATCCATCCCAAATTTTCTTTTTTTGATTTAAAATAATTATATGATAAATACCCCGACAGAATCATAATTGACCCTCGTAAAATTTGATAATACACATATGGAAAATTAAAAAGTGCTCCAAGTAATAATACGGCGCAAATAATTTTTATCACCTTTAAATTCATAAAAAAAATATATCAGAAATTTGCACAAAATGATATTTGTGTGTAATAATGCACTTCAATGAAACTTTTAATCGTTGAGTCTCCGTCAAAAGCGAAGACGATAGAAAAATATTTGGAAGGAGCATACACAGTCCGAGCAAGTGTCGGGCATATTCGTGATTTGCCAAAATCAAACAAGGCTGCAATTGATATTCCAGGAGGTTTTATTCCCCACTATGAGATAAGTCCAGGAAAAGAAAAAGCTATTGCAGAAATAAAAAGCCTAGCAAAAAAGGCTGATGAAGTATTACTCGCAACAGACCCTGACCGAGAAGGAGAAGCTATCGCATGGCATGTAAAAGAAGCTGTGGGTCTAAAAAATCCAAAAAGAGTTCGTTTTTATGAAATTACAAAAGATGCAATTAAAGAAGCAATCACACATCCTACAGAAATAGATGACAATCTTCGAAAAGCTCAGGAAGCAAGAAGAGTTCTTGATAGACTTGTTGGTTATGATTTGTCCGGACTAATCTGGAAAAAAGTTCGTTATGGACTTTCAGCAGGACGGGTACAATCCCCTGCTCTCCGAATTATAATGGAAAGAGAAAGAGAAATCCGCGCATTCAAGCCTGAACAATTTTGGGTTATTGAAGCTGATGTAAAAACAAAAAGTACAATAAAAATTACTTTGGGATGTGATAAAGAACCTCGTGATATAAAAGAGGTTGAAAAAATACTTGATATTGGAAATAAAGAAACCTGGACAGTTAAAAATATTACGGAAACGGAAGCAAAAAGAGTTCCAAAAGCTCCATTTACAACTTCCACACTTCAACAAACAGCAAGCACCCGTCTTGGATATGCTCCATCAAACACAATGCGTATTGCCCAAAAACTTTACGAAGCTGGACTTATTACATACATGAGAACAGATAGTACAAACTTAAGTGCAACAGCTCTAGATCAAATGGCTACGGTTATTAATAAAAAGTATGGAGCAAATTATGCGCATAAAAATATCTATGTAACAAAAAGTAAAAATGCACAGGAAGCGCATGAAGCTATACGACCTACTGATGTGTCAAGAGAAATGGCAGGACTTGCAGATGATCAGAAAAAACTTTACAGACTTATTTGGCAAAGAACACTTGCCTCCCAAATGTCTGATGCAAAAATATTAAGAACAAAAATTATTGTGCAAGTTGGCCTGCCTGCCGCGCCAAGTTATAAAGGAAGCACGGCGCAGGCAAGCGAGAAAAATGAAATCCCAACTTTCTCAATAAATGGTTCGAGAACGCTATTTGATGGTTGGCTCAAAGCTGATCCTGATGCAAGCGGAGAAGATGTTGAATTGCCAAAAGTAGAAATTGGAGAAATTTTGAAGCTTCTGGATATTCGCAGCCAAGAAAAATTTACAGAACCACCAGGACGTTATACCGAAGCAGGCTTAATTAAGGAGCTTGAGAAAAGGGGTATTGGAAGACCTTCAACATATGCTTCTATTATGAAAACTCTTGAAGATAGAGGTTATACGACAAAAGAAGGAAGAACTCTTACGCCAACAGATACTGGAGATGTTGTTAGCACTTTTCTTGAAAATAATTTTGCTGAATATATAAGCGATACTTTTACAGCTGAAATGGAAGATGAACTTGATGATATTGCTACGGGCAAAAGAGAGTATGTAAAAACTTTAAAAGACTTTTATGGTCCATTTTCAAAAGATGTAAAATCAAAAGACAAAATAGCAAAAGTAACAAATCTTGGAGAGGCGGATGAAAATATAAAATGTCCAAAATGTAATGGGCCTATGATAATTAAACTTTCTAAAAATGGAAAGTTCTTGAGCTGTAAAAATTATCCAGATTGTACAGGCGCAAGAAAAATTACAGGAGAAGAACTTGAGGGACCAAAAGAAACCGGCGAATTATGTCCGGAATGTAAAAGCGGAAAACTCATGGAAAAAGAAGGAAGATTTGGAAAGTTTGTCGCTTGTTCAAATTATCCAAAATGTAAATATATCAAAAAAGATGCAAATCTTAACCCTACGACAGGAATTAAGTGCCCCGTTTGCAAAGCCGGAGAAATGACAGAAAGAAGAGGAAGATTTGGAATTTTCTACAGTTGTACAAACTATCCAAAATGTAAATACGCTATTAAAGCCAAACCAACTGGCAAAAACTGCCCAACCTGTAGTTCACTTATGATGCTAGGTACCAAAACTATTCCTGAGAGATGTTCTGACAAAAATTGTAAACATCATAATCCACATAAATTAGAAAAATAAAAAAGGCGGACACATTCGTGATCCGCCTTTTGAATTTCAAACCTAAAAATTTATTTGATATTAATAGGTTTTAATTGATGTTCAATATTCTGTTTTTTAATACTCGCTGCTTTTTCAAATTTTGGAATTATTGCAATCACAATAATAAGGATAATCCCCAAAACTATTAAAGCGTCGATGAACATGAAGCTCTTTTGTGAATTTTTCATAAAAGTTCTCCTTTTTATTTAAAAGAACAAAATAAACTGTTTTAGAATATTTTTTCCTATATACATTGTAGAATATTTTTAATAAAAATCAATACCATATTTAATATATAAAAACTCTGTTATTAAAATCAACCATTTGCTATTTTAAATAGGTCGAAGTATTATGTGAGTAAATTACCAGCAGAGTGCAAAATAGGGTGGGGTTATTCACAACATTGGGGAAAACATTAAAAAGTTACGGGCTAAACTAAGTTTGATGCAAGACGATTTGGCAAGAAAATCAGGCGTAAAATATACAACGCTTTCAAAAGTTGAAGGCGGGTTTGTTACAAAGCCGACTGTGCAAACAGTGGCAAAAATTGCCAAAGCGCTTGGTGTTTTAATAGAGGAGTTAATAAAATAAAAAATTTTATGTATGACGCAATAATCATTGGTGCCGGGCTTGGCGGATTGACAGCCGGCGCGAAATTAGCCAAAGAAGGCAAAAAAGTTTTGTTGATTGAACAACACCATATCTCGGGCGGTTGCGCGACCAATTTTAAACGCGTTGGTTCAAATATAGATGTTAGCTTGCACGAGACGGACGGACTCGATGACAGTGATATTAAAAGAAATATTTTTGAAGAGCTAAAGGTTTTTGAAAATGTTGAATTTATTAGATTACCGGAATTTTATCGTTTTACAAATGACCGGATTGATATTGTAATTCCAGATGACTACAAAAAGGCGGAAAAAATTCTGATAGAAAAATTTCCAGGAGAAGAAAAAGGAGTTAAGAGATTTTTTAGCGGGATTATCGGCGTTCGCAATGAATTTAAACGAATGCCCCGAAGCGGTTTAAAAATGCTTTTGCAATTGCCATTTTTTCCTTTATTATATCCTCGAATTGTTTCATCAATGAATAAAACGGTTAGCCAATTTTTAGACAAGATCATTAAAAATGATGATTTAAAACTGATCTTGGCGGCAAATATCGGCTTCTATCACGATAATCCGGAAACGATGTCTTTTATATTTTTTGCCATAGCACAAGCCAGTTTTTATGTTGGTGGCGGACATTATATCAAAGGTGGTTCGCAAAAATTGTCAGATTATTTGGCAAAATTTATCAAGGAAAACGGCGGAGAAGTTATATTAGGTCATAAAGTAATTAAAATTATAACTGAAAATAATAAAGCTATAGGGGTGGAATATAAAAAAACTTTAAGCGACAGCGAATCAATTAAAGCTTACGGCAAAAACATTATCGCTAACGCGGCTATTCCAAATGTTGTTAATGATTTATTGCCCGAAGAGTTGAGCACGAAACTAAAACCAAAAATAGAAAAATTGAAAACTGCCAATTCTCTATTGTCAATCTATTTATTTTTCAAAAAACCAATTAAAGAGCTGGGCAATAAATATTATTCAACATTTGTTTTTAACCCGAATGTCCATACACTGCATGATTTTAATTATCATACGGATTTTAATGAAAGAGGATTTACATTTATTGATTATAGTCAAATTGATTCGCAACTCGCCGCGCCTGGCAAGGGTGTCGGTATTATTTGCACGGTTGATTATATCGATGAATGGAAAAAATTAAATGATGCTGAATATAAAGCCAAAAAAGACACGGTTGCCAAAATTTATATTGAACGACTCAATAATTTAATTCCAGGGATTAAAGATCAAATTGAACATTATGAAGTCGGGACGCCAAAAACAATTGAACGTTACACTTTAAATCCGCGAGGTGCTGTTTATGGTTTTGCACAGATTCCCAGCCAATCCGCCATTCGAAGAATTCAGCAAAAATCGCCAATAAAAAATCTGTATTTCGCGTCAGCATGGACAATGCCGGGCGGTGGTTTTACCGGAGCAATTATGAGCGGCTATTTTTGCGCGGAACAAATACTTTAAAAAGAACAAAAGAATCTATCATTAAAAGCGGAGTGAAATTCGGTGGCGGCGGAAAAAAATTGGAATCGGAAAGCGAGGGCGGGCAAAAATTTTTACCCCGTAGGGTCGCAAAGCGACTCCTTCGGGGCCTTCCCCCCAACCCCCTTCCTTTTTGCCCGCTGATTGCCTGCCCGCCTCTGGAGGGGGCTTCGCCCCCAAAACTTTTGGACGGACGGAATTTTCGGCGGACAAATTCTTTTCCTTGCCCCACCCACCGTGCGCGGAAAAGTTTAAGGAACTCCCCAAAGATTCAATCATTTGTACTATAAATTTAATGAGTTATACTAATATTTATGGCTTCTGAAGAAATAATATCGTTACTGGATTCCCCTACCCAGCAAGATAAAGAGTTTATACAAAAAGCTTATGATTTTGCTTTAAAAGCTCATGAGGGACAATTGAGAAAATCCGGTGAACCATATTTTAATCATGTATTTGAAACAGCAAAAATTCTCGGTAATTTAAAAATGGGTCCTACAACTATAGTTGCCGGACTACTTCATGATTCTATAGAAGATGGTGTGGCTACAGAAGAATGTATTAAAAAAGAATTTGGAGATGAGGTACTCTTCTTAGTAAATGGTGTTACCAAGCTTGGAAAAGTAAAATATAGAGGAGCAGAAAGACATGTTGAAAGCTTGAGAAAATTTCTCGTGGCCGCAGCACAAGATGTACGAGTACTTGTCATCAAACTCTCAGACAGACTACACAATATGCGCACATTACAATATGTACGCCCAGACAAACAAAAAAGAATTGCTCTTGAAACTTTAGAAATCTATGGACCGCTCGCTTATAGACTTTCCATTAGAATGCTTTCCCGTGAACTTGAGGACTTGTCTTTCAAATACATGTACCCAGCAGAATATGAAAAAACGGAAAATCTTTTTAAACTCAAAAAGAAAGAATCTTTACCAGAACTTGAAAAATTTATTAAATCAATCAAAAAAGCTTTTGCTGAACAAAACATAATACACTTTAAGACAGATTATCGACAAAAAGGTATTTATAGTTTATATAAAAAACTAAAAAAACGAGATAATGATATCAATAAAGTTTACGACATACTTGCTATTCGCATAATTGTAGAAACGGTGGCTGATTGTTACAAAGTTTTGGGTATTATTCACAGTATCGCAATGCCACTGCCTGGAAGAATTAAAGACTACATAGCTTTTCATAAACCTAACGGATATCGAAGTTTACATACCAATATTCTTACAAAAGACGGTGTCGCTATAGAAGTACAAATTCGTACTTTTGAAATGCATCATGATTCTGAATATGGTATAGCATCGCATATTTTATATAAAGAAAAAGGATCTACAAAACAAAAAGAAAATACTGAATCACGCTGGTTCAAACAATTTCTTCCTAAAATAATAAATTATTCCAAAACATACAAAAATAACAGTGATATAACTCCAAGTTGGATTAATGAGTTGGCTGAATCACAAAAACACATAAAAACAGATAAAGATAAAAATGATTTTATTGACGATTTGAAAGCAGATTTCTTTAATGAAAGAATCTTCATACTCACTCCAAAAGGAGACGTCGTGGACCTTCCTATTGGCTCTAACGTTATAGATTTTGCTTTTGCTATCCACTCTGATATTGGAATTCATACGAGCGGAGCAAAGATAAACGGGAAAATGGTATCTTTGAATACAGAACTAAAAAATAGCGACATTGTAGAAATAATAACGAAAGAATCAAGCAAACCATCTACTAAATGGCTTGAAATGGCAAAAACAAATATGGCCAAAAGACATATAAGTAATTATTTGGAAAAAAATAAAAACAAAAATCAGATTCCGAGACAAAAATAAAACAACTTGTAGAAAGTAGCTTCTTAGCTTTTTAGGAAACACAAACACGATTTTCGCTTCGCGAAAATCGTGTTTGTGTTTTGCATTACCTAACAAGCTACTACTCTAAAAAGCTACAACCTAGTTTTAAAGACTAAAATTCTTTACAGAATACAAATCTTCACTTTCCTCTTCTTCTTTCTTTTCATTATCACTTCTATCATCTATGAAAGGAGCTTCCTCTTCCGTAATTGTTGGTAATTTGGAAATATCTTCAGCAGTTTCTACAGAAGCAATGTGTTTATTTAAAAGTTCATCAACTTTTCTTTTTTCTTTAGAACTTAATAAATCAAGTATTGCTCGAACATCATCATTAGAAAAGAAATCAATTGTAATTTGACCACCATTCATTCCCTTCTCAATATGAACCCTCGTTCCCAAAGATTCTGTAAATTTTTCTTCAAGTGCAGATAATTCTGGATCAAAAACGGTTTCTTTCTTTCTGGCTCTTTCCGTAGCAATTTTCCTAGCAATGAGCTCAGCATCACGAACCGTAATTTTCTTATAAATAATTTCTTTAAAAAGAGTTTCTTGCTCATCTTTCCTATCCACAAGCATAAGAAGTGGTCTTGTATGTCCTTCTGAAATCTTTCCTTCTGCAACAGCCAAAAGCATATGTTCAGGCAAAGCTAGTATTCTCAAGCTGTTTGATACATACTCTCTACTCTTGCCCATTTTCATAGCAATCTGGGTATGTTTAAAACCAAACTCAGTTACCAACTGTTGAAATGCTTTTGCTCTATCTACACAGTTTAAGTCTTCTCTTTGTAGGTTCTCAATGATAGCGAGCTCAAGCTTCATTAATTTTGATTCATCGTTTGAACGAATTATGGCGGGAATTTGTGGTATACCAGCTATTTTTGATGCGCGCAGTCTTCTCTCTCCAGAAATCAATTCATATTCAACAACAATACCACCATCTTCTTTTTGAACTTCACTTCTTGTAACAACAATAGGCTGGAGAACACCATATTGTCGTATAGATTCCGCCAAATCTTTAAGGCGGGCTTCATCAAATTCTTTTCTAGGTTGAAATGGATTTGGATTTATTTTTCCTGTTTCTATCCAAAATATTGAGTCGCTAAAAAATTGTGTCATGCGACAATTCTATCACATAAAAAATATCAGCAAAAATTGATTTTTGTTGATAAATTGTATATTATGTCGAAGCATGCCGAGATGGATGAAAAGCAAACTACTTTGCTTTTCATCCGAGCGAAGCGAGGAGGCCGCCATCTCGGCATCGGTTCCGACTTAATAGTCGGAATGAAAAATTTGAAATATATTTTTCAAGATGCCGAGATGGCGGAATTGGTAGACGCAATAGACTCAAAATCTATCGATCGCAAGGTCATGAGGGTTCGAGTCCCTCTCTCGGCACAAATAATAAATTCCCGTGCAGGGAATTTTTTTGTACTGAGAAAGGGACTCGAAAGACGGAGTGCGACGGCGCGAGTCGAGGTCGAGAGATTTTTCAGCAGAAAAATACTTGTGACCTAGCCCTCTCCGGCACATCCAAACTTCGGGATGGGACCCGAAGTTTGGATTCGTGATTCTCTATTATATTTTTTATGCTAATATCTTATTTATGAAACCAAAAATCATAGTAATTCTTGGTCCTACGGCTACAGGCAAAAGTGATATTGCTATCCAAATAGCTAAAAAAGTAGGAGGGGAGATAATAAGTGCGGATTCACGCCAAATATATAAAGGTATGGATCTTGGTAGTGGCAAAATCACAAAAAAAGAAATGCTGGGAATTCCCCATCATCTTTTAGACATAATAAGTCCAAATACACTTTTTTCCGTTGTTAAATATAAAAAACTCGTCGAAAAAGAAATTGAAAAAATTATTGTAAAAAATAAAGTCCCAATAATTTGTGGAGGAACTGGTTATTATATTGATAGTATCGTAAATAATATTGTTTTACCAGAAGTTAAAATAAATAAAAAATTGAGACAAAAGCTTGAAAAATATTCTGCTGAAAAACTCTTTGGAATACTTGAGAGACTATCTCTTTCCCGTGCTAAAAATATTGATAAATATAATAAAGTTCGTCTTATAAGAGCTATTGAAATAGCACGGGCTCTTGGTGATGTACCAAAAATACAAGAAGGACCAAGTAAATATGATTTTATTCTGATTGGTCTTGATACAAAGGATGATATATTAAAAGAAAAAATAATCATTCGCCTTTTTAGGCGAATGAAGTTAGGTATGATAAATGAAGTTAAGAAACTTCATAAAAATGGTGTGGGTTGGAAAAGACTTGAATCTTTTGGCCTTGAATATAGACAAGTTGCCTTATACCTTCAAAATAAAATAACTAGAGATCAAATGTTAGAGAATTTAAAAAATGAAATCTGGTATTTTGTTAAACGCCAAAGAACGTGGTTTAAAAGAAATGAGAATATTAAATGGTTTGAACCGAATGAAATCAAAAAAATACTAAGTTATACAAAAACAAGTATCAAGTAATTTGCGGGAGATGGAGGAATCGAACCCCCAACCTTCCTTTTGGAGAGGAATGTTATACCACTTAACTAATCTCCCGTGGTTTAGCAAATATATCACAATTAACTATTTCAACAAAATAAACTGCCTTGAAGCAGTTTATTTTTACACTTTACACTTACACAAAATACTACTTCTTTGCTTCTTTATGAACTGTAGTTTTTTTGCACCATTTACAAAACTTTTTGAGTTCTATTTTTCTCTCAACTTTCTTTTTGTTCTTTCTGCTGTAGTAATTGACTCTTTTACAGGTCTTGCAGGCAAGCTTGATTAATTGAATTTGTGACATATGTCTGTTTAAATTATGTTATAAGAGTATAGCCTAAAATGATAAAAGAATCAATGACACGAATGCATTCTACAATTCCTTCATATCAGGAACAATAATTTTAACCTTCCAGAATTTCTTATGAAGCGCTTTCCATGTTTCTTCAAGCTCCTTGCTCTTAAGAACTTTTAGAACCAAGAGGCCGGCTATTATACCAAAGATACCAGCGCAAAAACCTTGCATAAAAATACCTATTAAAGTATTGATATTAAAAATATTGTCAAAAATATTTAAACCCATATAAGCAACAAAACCCATAATTATAGAGGCTGAGAAACTTTGGAAAAGAGTCGTAAAAAGTGGAGTAGAAAAACCTTTAAAATCTTTTTCAAAATATATCCAAAGAATAATACAGTTTATTATTTGAGCTAAAGTAAAACCGATAGCTATCATAAGCACTTTGCTTCCAAGTATATCATCTACTCTAAATAAATTTTCAATAAAATATTTAAAAAAATCTGAGACTTCAAATATTTTTATAAATAAAAATGAAAAACCCACAGAAAATAATCCCGTAATAACACTGGTGTACAAAGATTTTTTTGTGTTTCCCATTGCATAATAACCTCTTATAAAAAGAAGAACTAAGGATTGCGCAACGACAGACACTGTAAATATAGCGAGCGTCGCTGCTGTAAGTTTTGTGCTAGACCAACTAAACTGTCCCGCACCATATATGGTTCTTACTATCTGAGCGCGCAAAACAACAAAAAGTATACTGATAGGAATAGACCAAAAAATAATATGTTTTGCTCCAGAAATAATATGCGATAAAAATTCATCTTTATTTCCGCAAGAGAAACATTTAGCCAATGTTGGAAATGCAGCTATAGAATAACTTACACCTATAATAGAGAGTGGCACATTTTGAAGATTCATTGCAAAATTAAAAATAGTGATTGAACCATCTTTCATAAAAGAGGCTAAACTTAAAAGAACAAGAATGGAAATTTGTGTCATACCCAAAGTAATCGTTCTGGGAATAGATATAAAAACCACGTCTTTTATTAATTTAAAATCAATTTTTATAGGCAAGGGTTTGAATAATCCACTTTCGATTATAAAGGGGATCTGTATCGCAAGATGCATAACAGCTCCAAGTATTACGCCATAAGCTAGGCCATAAATACCAAATATGGGATATAAAAAGAGTACACCTAAAATTATTCCTACATTATAAAAAAGTGGGCATAGAGCATAGACTAAAAACCTCTTTCCTACCTGAGTAATACTCGCAAACATATTTGAAAAACCTAGCAATATAGGAGAAAGCAATAAAATCCTAGACATTTGTATAAGTTCTGTGTAAGATCCTAAGCCCTTAAAAATAAATGGTGCAATATATGGAATCAAAAAGAAAACAACAATACTTGTTAAAATAATTAAAATGGAAAAAAATAAAAATATACTCCTAATAAAATCTTTGGCACTATCTTCTGAAGTTTTTAATTTTTCAATAATGAACGGCACTAATACTGAAATTGAAATCATAGAAGCTATTGTTACAAAAATAAAATCCGGAATTCTAAAAGCAGAATAGTAAATATCCAAAGTATGGCCAGTACCAAAAGATGATGCCATTATTCTATCTCTTAAAAGAGCAAGGAGTTGTGAAAGAAATGCGAAAATAGCCAAAAGGTATGCCGCTTCATGCAAACCCTTTATCTCTTTATTAAAAATGTTAAAAAATCTTTTTACCATTTACCCGAGAAAATTTTTGCCAATAAAAATTGTTTATTTTTGACATAATAAACGATACAGACAGTTTAACATAATCAATAATTTTTACGATAGATTTCTTATATAATTTTTAATAAACATTGGCAAAAACTTTAACGGATGAAGAGAAAAGGGCGCACCTTTCGGTGCGCCCTCTCCATACCTTTATACCTATAAGCCGAATTCTGTTCGTCATATTACTATGACGAGATAACCATCTATCTGGGCCAAACATTACTGCTTGGCTCAAGCGGCGCTTCCGCACGAGGCGGACACGGCCTTGCACTAAGGTAAGAAATTTTGCCGTTGCACTCTCATGTTTTCATGAGAACTATCCCGAAGGATATCTCCATTCTTTCGTTAGGAGCCGTTTCTGTTCGCATCTCTCATATTGCTATGGACGGGCATTACCCGCTACCTGCCTGCGTTTTGACACGCTAGTGTTCGGACTTTCCTATGGTTATAAATAACCATTAGCTATCCAATACAAAGGCAGAAACAAGTGTACAGTAAACCCATTTTTTTAGCAAATAAAATTTGACTTTTAATATAAATGTGATAACACCTAATCTACTAAAATAGATGTAAGGGACGAGTCAAAAACTCTAACCCACTTAGTTCTTTGAGAACTTCGCGATTATGCGAAAATTTTAAGGAGGCTTTATGAACGCAAATGTAATTTGGTAGTTAGCATCAATCGTTTTATTTATCGTCGTGCTTTTTGTCGCATAATACATATGGCTTAAGGAGGAAATTCCAAAATTAGCGGCAAGTGAAGAGTATCGGTTGTTCACCACCGTTAAAAAAGGGAAAAATAAAGCCATAAAAAGTTAAGGACGGGCAAGATGACGATCTAAAAAATTCTTTTCTTTGGATCAAGTGGCATACCATTTATACTAGGAGATGAAAGCTCCTAGAAAAAACAAAGGAGAAATAAAATGGGGATGATAGTTTTTTTCTCAATTCTTTATCTCGCAACCATTGCCTTTATTGTATGTTTAAAATATCTACAAGTAAAAGGAAATGAACAACACGGGAAAACAAAAAATGGGGTTAAGTCACATTTATCAATATGATTCCAAAATCCTAACGGTAATTGTGATTCTAGTTTTGTTTTAGCAGGAGTGTATATTTGGACTATTTGGTATACCAATAAAAAATATACCTCCGGTAAAAACAATGGGTTTTCAACAAACAGGAAAACTTTCCTGGCACAAACCAAAAGGAGTAATGGGGAGTAATCCCAACCAAAAAAAAGCCTCTGTAAGCGTAACGCGATATCCTGATGAAGACAACCATATAATCCTCGTCGCAAAATACGATATGGATGGAGAATGTAGGAAGTTAATCATCAGGACAAACAAGAAAACAAGTTAAGGTATTTGTGAACAAGAACACCCTTTAAAAGAAAAATAAAGATTTTCTTGTTAAAATACGGTGAATATACTATGAATGGAAAAATGGAGACTGCGGGAAATTCCCACATTTTTATACCGTTTACAATAGAACTTTAGTATGACAGGATGTAAATATAAAGCACATGCTTTATATTTACATCCCGTTTTTTTATTACCATTCTTTGAAAAATTCAATAGCCATTCATGCTGGGCTCTCACATGAACAGAAAATGAAAATGGTAAAAACATTACTTGGGGGAGCATTCTAGCCTCACAAAAGTACCATTAAAGCCACTTTTTTACTTGGACGCCAGACTTTCAAGTAAAAAGCGAGGTTCAATCTCAAACTAAATCCGAAGTACATCATGGTGTACTTCGGATTTTTTATTATGACTTAATATTAAGTCTGTGAATTACAAAACTCCTAGAATTACAACAAGGCAAGTTTCATAACTCAAAGATTAGGTATGCTGAAAAAATTTATCTTTTTTTTATTATCAAAAACTAAAAAGGCGGTCTTGCGAAGCAAGACCGCCTTTTTATATTTTGTTTTAACGGAAATCGACTTGGGAAGAAGTAATCTTCTGAGCCAAGGCGAGTTGTGTTCAGAAGTCCGCGGTGGCCGGGCGCCTATTCCGTAAAGAAAACCTGGTATTTTAAAAGCCGTCTTTCAACAGCTTTTAAAATTTTTCTTATAATCCCATTGTGGAAATTATTATATTTATAATTCCTTTTGCAGACACCATTATAAATATTCCTATTATTCCCCATATCATATGCTTATACCCTTCTTCTCTCTTTTCAGCTTTATCAGCATTTTGAATAAACATCATAACTCCCCAAACAAAGTAAACTACAGCCAAAGCCATAATCAAATATATTATGGGATTAACCACATTAGTTAAAATCTTTTGTAAGAGAGCATTGAAAGCTGTGCCACCGCTAGTAGGATTTTTCCCAGGAGCGTATGCATAAACTTTTTGGATTAAAAAATCCATCATATCAATTATATTGGAAGTTGATCTCCAATATCAGCTTTAACTCCAGAAGTTCCAAGTGTAGATTGTAATATTCCTACAAGGCCCCAGACGGATACCATTACGAATATTCCGACAATTCCCCATATTATTTGAGTTTTTGCTTGAGCTTTCTTCTCCTCATCTCCAGCAACTGCAAATTGGAAAACTTGCCATATAAAATAAACAACAGCAATTGAAACAACAAGAGGAAATGCCATCTTTACCCATGAACCCACTAAACCAAACAAGCCACCAATTCCACTACTTGGAAGATATTGTGCTAAAGCTATCATAGGAGATAGACCAACCAAAACACTTGCTAAAATTCTTTTCATCCCAGTTAGAAAGTTTTTTTCACTTGATCTTTCTTTTATATTCATCATATATTTTTAAAATACCCTCTCATTATTGTTTACTTTTATGAAACTTCTAACGGGACAAGTATTTTTTTATTCAATCAAAATTATTATTTGACTGGTTATTAAACAAATCTAATAAATTAAACGCGACCAATTAAACATTACCATACAATTATAAAACTTACATATCTAATAAGCAAGCCCCCACACCTATTCCAACTGGGTATAATTTTGATAACCAAATTTACACGATTTAGAGCAAGATAAATAATAACAATTGATACGTTGAATAGTGTGAGCGAAGCGGGGGCAAGCCCGCGCTTGTTGATACAAGCTCACACCTATTCCAACTGACCTGAATTCCTAATAACTCAAAAACAAAAAAAGTTAGTTTTAAAATACTCACTTTTTTCAGAATAGGTGTGCGGGCAAGCTGAGTTATCTACAAATTAGACTAAACTACTTGAAATAGAGAAATGTTGTGATTTTTACTTTTATATTTAATTAATTGGGTAATTGAATTGTGGGGGCAGAAATACGAGTATTATTTAAGTTAAATGTACTTCTTAATATTCCTACAAGACCCCAAACAGATACCATTACGAATATTCCTATAACTCCCCATACTATTTGGATTTTCGTATTACCCTTTTCCTCTTCATTGCCTGCAACAGTATATCTAAAAACTTGGTATATAAACCAAACAACAGCCACAGCTACAATCAGTGGCAGAATCAGATTCAACATATCACCAATCCATCTTATTATTCCAGCCAGACCATATGACCCAGAGTAATAACCTGGTTCCCGACTTCTGCCATTAGTATGACAAATTTTTCAGCTCTTTTGTCTCTCCGTCGCCTTTAACTCTATCAAATATTACTTCATTCGTTATAACATTTAAAATCTTTGCGTCAGTAATGCTTTTTAATTCTTCAACTATGG
>JBDRJU010000038.1:0-4668 GCA_043814645.1 bacterium
TTTTCATTGTTGTTATTAAATATTCCCTCCAAAATTATTTAATAACATTATTAATTAAACAATGAAGTATTATGACACAAATTGTTAAGGTAGGACATTTCTACTTGGCTACACTAGGACATTATCATGTGGCTGCGACAGTGGGATGCACCTAATAAACATGAGGATACCCCTGAAGTAAAGAGACTACAGGAAGAATATGTAAAAACAGCATTAAATGGCAAGAAAATTACCCATTTTATTTCTTCAGAATATTACGGTGAGCATATGAGTAAGTTTTTAGGGGCGATAAACACGAAAACTAAAAGAAACAATCCAATTTCTGCAACGATGATTAGAAAAGGAGAGTGTTTGAACGAAGCTTTTCTAAGCACAATTGTGTATAAAGATATTTTAATTAAAGTGGCAGTTGTTGGTGTTCCATCACAAGAACAATCAAACTTAGTAAAGTGTATTGCAAAAAAATTAAAGACATCTTATGTTGAAGATAATTTATTTGAGTTATTAACTAGAAAAAATAGAGAATTGCCGATAAATAAATTTGATTTTTATGAAATTGCTAATAAAAAATATAAAGTAGCAAATACTAAAGATAAAATATTTTCAGGAAAAGAATACTTGGTTTATAACTCGACGGGATTTGTAGATCATTTATTATCAATAGCAACACATAATAAATTTGATGAAAATTTATATATATTTTTTTCTGAGGATATGAAAAACTATGATTTGGTTTTTGTTAATGATAATTTAAAGAACAACTTTAGCAAAATGTTGAATATCGATAGTTCGATTTTTATTAATCAATTAACAAATAATTTAGACACACTAGGTATTAATTATCAAATCCTATCGGGGACATTCAAAGAGAAATTATTGATGTTAGAAAAATCAATAAAATCATTTAAAAAGAGGTTTAATCCAAAATAATATGAAAAATTATTTAGCTGGTGGCGTAAATTCACCAATCCCAATACCAACACATTACCCAAGTGACATTATAGGCGGGAATGGCCCTTATGTTATAAATAAAAATGGAGATAAGTATATTGATTTATGGATGGGCTACGGTGCTCTTTTGTTCGGACATTCTGATCCAGAAATAGTGGAGACTATTCAAAAAAATATAAAAAATGGGTGGCTTTTCTCTTATCAGACATATTTAGAGAAAGAATTATCAAATATTATTCATAATATTATTCCAAGTGCGGAAAGAGTTAGATTTGCGACTACAGGATCAGATGCGGTTGCTTACTCAATAAGAGTTTCAAAAGCTTATACGGGTAGAGAGAAAGTTTTGTCTATAATCGGTGGTTATCACGGGGTCCACGAGGGTATGATACCAAGTGCGGGGACATCAAACAGTTTATGTCTGGACTTAATTCCATTTAATAATGTCAGAATTGTTAAAGAGAAATTAAAAAATAAGGATTATGCATGTTTTTTACTTGAGCCAATATTAGCTAATTCTGGCTGTACGCCACCACAAAAAAATTATCTGAAGGAAATAAGAAAGATCTGCAATGAAACAAATACTGTTTTAATTTTTGATGAAATTGTTATTGGTTTCCGAATTAGTATTAATGGTGCTCAGGGATTTTATGGTGTGACTCCTGACCTATCCTTATTTTCTAAAGCAATCGCTGGTGGTCTTCCTCTTTCTGTAGTGTGTGGAAAGAAAAAAATAATGGAAAACTTTATACCAAATGGGGATGTTTTTTTTGCAGGCACTTTTAATGCAAACCCGCTATCCTTAAGTGTTTCAAAAACAATTATAAATAAGTTGCAAAATGGCAGTTTATACTTAAAAAATGAGGAGTTAGGAAACGATCTAAGAAAATACATAACAGAACAGATAAATAATTTAAAGTTGCCAGCGTGTGTACAGGGAATATCCTCCATGCTGACTATTGCGTTTGGATGCTATAATTTCAAAAGAGGTATTAAATTGGAGTCATGCGATAATAAAGCCTATTGTTTTTTTATCGAAGAAATGGCAAAAAGACGTATCTTATTACCACCATTACCCACGGAAACAATATTTTTGTCCCCAGTCCATGAGAGAGTGCTTGATGACATAAAAACTGCCATAAAACAATCACTTGAAACAGTAAAAAATGAATATTATAAATAGAGACTTATATGATTAAATGTAGTTTAGGATAAACACTTTACTTTTTACTATATTTTGATAAAATTAAATTATTAACTTTAATATAAACAAAAATATGGAGAATCTACAAAAACATAGTGAAAACCATATGGAAAAAGAAAATAGTGTAGAATCTACTCTAGCCTCTTTTGACAGAATAGTTGATTGGAATTCATCCTTAACCTCAAGAGAAGATTTGGAGAAGTTACTTCATACAGAAAAACAGTTGAGAATAAAATTTGGTGCAGATATTACAGCACAAACCTTGCATCTTGGTCATGCAGTAAATCTTAGAGCCATGCGAAGTTTGCAAGATTTAGGTCATAAGGTAGTTTTTTTATTAGGAGGTTTTACAACACTAGTTGGTGATCCTACTGGCAGATTAACATCTAGATCAGAACAAGCAGAAAAAGATATTGAGTTAAACAAAAAAAATTTTATTGACCAAGTAAAAATGGTGCTAAAATTTGATGATCCAAATTTACTCGAAATTCATGACAATACGGAATGGTGGGGTGATCCAGAAAAACACGGGACAGTTACTTTAGGTAATTTTTTTAAGATATTAGGCAAGATTACACATGCCCAATTAATATCTAGAGACATGTTTCAAAAAAGGATAGAGGAAGACAAACCAATAATGATGTCTGAATTTTTGTACCCTATCCTACAGGGATATGATTCAGTTGAATTAAAATCTGATATTACTGTTGTTGGTTCTGATCAAATGTTCAATGAAAAAATGGCGTGGGCATTTCAAGAAGCCGCTGGCCAAAGAAAGCAGGCTATTTTATGTACAAAAATAACACTTGGTTTAGATGGACAAAATAAACAATCAAAAAGTATTGGTAATTATGTTGGATTAAATCATTCTCCACAAGAAAAATTTAACAGGACAATGTTTTTACCAGATAATTTAATTAGCGAGTGGATGGAGGTATACACAAGTGCTCCACAAGAAGAATTAGAAAAATGTAAATCAGAATGGGAAAAAGATCCCATAGCATTTAAACAAAGATTAGCGTGGTACATTGTTGAACAATTCCATGGCAAGGAAGTAGCTGATTCTGCGAACGTAGAATATATAGAGAAACGACAAAAGATGGTACCTCCATCAAATATTCCGGAAATAGTTTTACCCTCAGACACTGAAAGCACCTTAGTCCGGGCACTAATAAAAGCAACGGGGCAGCCAAGTTCTGCCGTTCGAGATGCAATAAAAAATAATGGTGTAAAAATAGTTAATTTAAATGAAGACAATTCATATCAATTAACTGACATATCCGATAAGAGTTCTACTGCAACAATAGCTAATGGAACCATCTTAAAATATGGTAGAAACAGGTGGTTTAAGTTTAAGATTGAGTAGATAATTTTTATGAAGAAAGTTAAAAAAGAGGAAAAGGATAGGCAGACAATTGAAATAATAAACTCTGCTTTTAAGACTGCTTTTCTTTCAAAATTATATAAAGCAAAATTTAAAACCTTACCACACATATCCTATCTATCAGATATGCAATCGATTCCTCTTACAACAAAAAAGGATTTGAGAGATTGCTATCCTTATGGAAATTTAGCAACTGATTTTTCCAATGTTGTAGAAATGCATACATCATCTGGTATTACTGGTAGCCCGACTCTATCTTTTTATACAAAAAATGATTTAGAAATAGGTTCCAAAGCTATTTCTAAAGCTTGGGTTAATTTTGGAATTAATAATAAGAGTCGCGTACAGTTTATGATGAGCTACGGATTATTTAGCGGAGCCATGTTGAATACTTATGCAATTCAATCTCTCGGTGCTTTTGTGCTACCAGCTGGTATTCAGCCAACGGCAAAACAGGTTCAATTTTTACAAGATTTTGATATTGATACAATAGTAGCAACACCGAGCTATTACTTGCATCTTTATGATTATCTTGTTCAAAACAATATTTCTATTAAGAATTTAAAATTAAAAACAGGTATTGTAGCAGGAGAAGTGTATTCAGATAAAATAAAAAAGAAAATCTCAGATTTATTTTCTATAAAAATTTATGATCATTATGGACTATGTGAAGTAAATACGGGAATTATATATGAGTGTAAAACTTGTGGTGGTATGGCGGTGCTCGATGAATATGTATACCCTGAAATTATTAATCCTGTTAATGAAAAAATCCTATCAAAAGGGCAGGGAGAATTAGTTCTTACTTCCTTATACAAAGAAGCGTCACCCGTTATTAGATACAGGACTGGAGATGTGACTTCCATAAAAACATATTTTTCTGAGTGCCCCGAGTGTTATGGCCGCATTATATTGGAAAGAATAAAATCACGCTGTGATTCCACAATTTTTTACAAAGGAATTAAACTAGAACCATTTGAGTTAAGGGACACAATAGTTTTGTTTATGAAAGATAAAATATACAATCGGGTTAAAATTCAAATTAACGAAAATGTGTTTAAGGAAAAACCGAAAATTCTTATTGCCTTAAAACCCAATATTAGTAAGTCTGTTCTTCGTGCTTTAAAAA
>JBDRJU010000039.1:0-2098 GCA_043814645.1 bacterium
ATCTTGGACATTTTTTATCTGATCCTTTTTTGTGATATATCCTTATCTGAGGTTGTCCAAAACGAGTTGTATCATAAAATTTATTTTTTCTTTTTGGAAGTTTCATAATTGTATTTTTATATTTTTTCAGATAACATTTGAGCTCAGCGGCTTTTTTGCACAGCAAAAATGTCCGCTGGAGCGAATTGTTATAGGTTTTTATCTCTTTGCTCTAAACTTTTTATAGATGAATCTTCTACCAATAATTTCATTTGTTGAATAGCAATCTTATTCAATCTTGATAATCGTTGTTCTTGTGGTATGCCTTCTGAGATGAACAAAGCATTTAAATTTTCGAGATTGGACAAACAAATAAGTTGTGAAATGTTAGCATAATCTCTAATATTTCCTTTTTTATCAGGATTATTACCGCGCCACTCTTGCGCGGTTATGCTGAATAAGGCCATGTTTAAAATATCTGCTTCCGAGGCATAGATATGATTGATTTGGTTTTGTGTTAATTCTTTGGGAATAAGGTTTTCTTTGATAGCGTCAGTATGAATACGATAATTTATTTTTGTAAGATTTCTCTTTATATCCCAACCCAGTAGTTTTTGCTCTTCGTTTTTTAGTCTTTGGAATTCTTTTATCAGGTATAGTTTAAATTCCACAGAAATCCATGAGGCAAACTCAAAAGCAATATCTTTATGAGCATATGTTCCGCCATATCTTCCTGCTTTAGAAATCAAACCAATAGCATTAGTTGACTCAATCCATTGTTTAGGCGTTAGTGTAAAACTATTGAGGCCGGCTTGTTTTCTAAACCCGTCGAATTCGACGGGTTTAAAATTGGGGTTATTCAAGTGTTCCCATATTCCTAAAAATTCTATTGTATTCCTATTTCTTAGCCAGTTTCTAATTAAATCATCGGTCCTGTCTGAATTTTTATATCGTGCTATATCTGTAATGCAGATATAGTCTTCTTTCTGTTGATTAAATATTGTGATTTTTTTACCTTTCACTTTTATTATTGCCATTTCTACTCCACTTATTTTGATTTATTATAACAAAACATTACCCCACATTTAATATAAAAATAATATTTCGGTTTTTATTATATTTTTTCCTATAACAACCGAAATCACCGGATGGATGAGCGGCTTTGCCGCGAATACAGTCCGGTGGATTGAGTTGTTAGAACTTAATTATATTTTTCAATAAATTTCAATATTTTATCTCTGTTGGGTGAATTTAATACTCCTGGTATTGTCTGACATACAATTGCTGCCAAAGCCGATGAAAACTTTATAGTTTTTTCTATCGGCCACTTTTTTAGTATACCATATATTATCCCTGCACGGAAGGAGTCACCCGCCCCAGTTGTATCTATAGATTTTATTTTGAAAGGAGTGAATCCTTTATATTTTTTCCCTTTTGAACTATATAGAATTTTTTTATAGCCAAATGTTAAAATAACTGTCCCTGCGGAATTCTTTAGATATTTATCAGCCATTTTTGATATTTTTTGTTTAGGATAATTATCCTTGAGATATTCTTCAGAGATAATTGCTGCAGAAGATAATCTAAAAATGGAAGAATTAAATTTACAATCTATAGTAACTATTGGTTTGTGAAATTTCTTTGCATATTCAGCTACTTTTAATGATTCTTTTCCAAAAAAAGGATCCAGACATATAATTTTTGCATTTTCAATATCTTCTTTTTTGGGAATATTCCATTTTTTTGATTTCAGAAGTTTAGAATAGGTGCCTAATATGGTTCTTGAATCAGAATCAACGATAAGAGCCTCTTTGGGGCTTTGACATTTTCTGAATAGGATTCGCGAAATATCAATTTTATTTTTTCTAAAAATTTCTTTTAAAAAAATAGCATCGTTATCCGGATTAATCCAGTTTCCGTTTAATTTTACTTTTAATCCTAGTCGAGCTAAAGATATCGAGGCATTTGCTGCTTCACCGCCAATGTTTTTATATTTTTTAATGATTTCTGAATAACCGCTTTTTTGAAGAAATTGGTCTTTTAGAAGGTAAAGTGTGCTCGAAGAAATAACACCGTATGAATATACATCATATTTTTTCATTTTATTTTCGTCTAACAT
>JBDRJU010000040.1:0-26336 GCA_043814645.1 bacterium
TTCTTTCCTAACTCCTAAAACAGCTTTTGTAAGCCTTTTGTTGCTCAAAACTTTATCTATATCCATGATATTAAACATATTATTATGATTTATAATGTGTTTATACTATCATAGTGTTTATTGTGGGGCAAGTCTAATATAATCAAATCCAAGTTTAATTTTGGGTATTAATTTGAAACCATGTTCTTCCGCATATCCAACACTGTCCTTTTTGGCAAATAATAATATACCAGAAGAAATAATAGTTCCTATTCCAAACACAATCCAAAGCCACTTAAAGCCGAATCTTTGTGCTACTAAGCCACCAATTATTGGCGAAAAAACGACAGCAAAATTTTGAACAGAAGCCATTTTTAAAAAATACGAACCTATTTTTCGCGTATCATTATTCGCAAGTTCAGTAGCCCAGGCTTGATCAGACCCACTTATCAACGTTTCAACGAAGGAATTTATTATAAAAACAACTAAAATATAGTAATAATTATTATAAAGTGGAATCATCAAGTATGTTAATCCAGCAAGAAAATATCCAGAAATTACACTAACTTTTTTTCCTTTTGTGTCCGCGAATACGCCCGTTGGAATTTCAAAAATCAAGGAAACAATACTTCTTATTGAACAGATTATTCCTATCTGGGTATATGTAAACCCTATATTTAAAAAATACAGAATCCAAAATGGCATAATAATTTTTGATAATGCAAAAACAAACTTTTGCAAATAAAATGGCAAAAAAGTTTTTAACTCGTCATCAAAATCAAATTTTCGTTTAGCTTCAAAAAGCATTTGGTAAATATAGCTTTTAATATGCCATAAATCAATTACAGTAATGGGTACTAGTCGTCAGTTGGTCAATTGGGGTCACTATTCTTCGGTCTTCCCGCTTCTCGTATTGTCTGTCTTAAATGAACTACCCCGCCGAGGTACTCCGAGGGTACAGTTTGCAGTTGGGCGAAATATTACTTATCATTTCCGGAGTTATATTGATGACAATCGTTGGAATTGTTTAAAAATCTTAGGCTTAAGTGCCCTAAATTCTTTTTGCTATTCTTTTAGATTTTTGTTTAGATTTTTTGCGTGCCTGCGTCTTTGCGAGGTACGAAGCAATCCAGGTTAAATTAAATTAGTCTGGATTGCTTCGTACCTCGCAAAGACAATACGAAATATGCCTAAGAAATCATCTTGGTGCAAAGGTTTTTCTCTCAGAGAAAGGTAGATGAACAAAAAAACCGCTTTTTAGCGGTTTTTTAAAATCTATTTAGCTAATTTCTTCTTTTTTGTTTTCATTCTCTTTCCTTCCTCCCCTTTCTTGAATGGGAAACCTAGATATTCTAGAAATGTTTTTGCTGTATTTTTATCTTTTATATTAGTTACTATTGTAATAGCTAATCCAAACACATCTTTCAATTCTTCGTCTGATGTCTCTGGAAATACTGAATTTTCTTTCATACCAATAGTGAAATTACCCATATTATCAATGGCGTGGACCGAAAGTCCTCTAAAGTCTTTTGTTCTTGGCAAAGCAATATAAACAAGCTTGTTGAGAAAATCAAACATTCTTTGACCTCTCAAAGTAACTTGGTAACCTACTGGATCTCCTTCTCTTACTTTAAATGTGGCAACAGATTTTTTAGCTACCTTAAGCATTACTTTTTGACCGGAAATTTTTGTTAATCTATCTTCAACAACTTTATTTTTGTTTTTGTCTTTAAATGAACCTGTACCAGAACTCAAAACAACCTTCAATACTTTTGGAGATTGCATTTTATTCTTTAGTCCCAAAGCTGTCTTTAACGCTTCAAATGCTTTATTTTGTTTTTCTTTTAATGATATCATGGTGATTTTATTAAATTTCTTTTCCAGTCTTTCTATTTATTCTAACAAATTTGCCTCCAATAAGTTTCTTTCCAACCCTAGCTCTTTTACCTGCATCATTTATCATAACGTTTGAAACATTTATAGGCATAATTTTATCTACAATCTGACCTTTTGATCCAGATTTTTGGGCTCTTTGATGCTTTTTACTGATATTTATACCTTCTATTAATACTGCATTTTCCTTAGGATACGCAGAAAGGACCTTTCCAGTTTTACCCTTATCTTTTCCTGTTATTACTATAATATTATCTCCTTTTTTTATTTTCATCCCAGTTGTAAAATTTTTATGCCTCTAATGTTTATCGACTTAATTATATTTATTTTTAATCTTTATTTTATCTCTTATACATCATCCTATCGTAATTTACAACAGGACAAGTATTTTTTACTTCAATTTTATACTATTTCAGATGCAAGAGACGCTATTTTTTTAAAACCTAAGTCTGCTATTTCGCGTGGTATAGGACCAAATACTCTACCGGCAATTGGATCTTGCTTTCCTTTTTCAATAATAACAACTGCATTTTCATCAAATCTTATATAGGAACCATCTGCTCTTCTGAAAGGTTGTCTTTGTCTTACAACAACTCCGTAAAGAATATCTTTTTTCTTTGCCAATTTTCTTGGTTCAGCTTTTTGGACTGACAATACTACTACTTCACCAATTTTAGCCCATCTTTTTTTTGAACTTCCAAGAATCTTAAAAACTCTGCCTATTTTGGCACCTGAGTTGTCTGTTATTTTTATTATTGATCTTGGTTGTATCATCTGAGTTTTTTAAATTAACTGCTAATCTTTTTTGATAATTATTTTCTTAATACTTTGAATCTTTTATTTTTGGAAATTGGTTTTGTTTCAATTATTTCTATTATTTCCCCTTCTTTACATACATTACCTTCATCGTGAGCCATTATTTTATTTTGTTTCTTGATGTATTTCCCATATTTAGGATGTTTCTTGAAAGAATCTATAGAAATAACTACCGTGTCTTTCATCTTTGTAGAAACAACAACCCCTTTTAATATTTTGCCGTTATTCTTTTTTATTACTTTTTTTTCCATCCTAATTGTAAATTTTAATTTTTATAACTTATGTGACTTTTATTTTTGTTTTTATAATCTAACCTTTTGTTTCTTTATTGTCCACTGCTGATTTTACAACAGGACAAGTATTATTTATTTAAATTTATACTTTTTTTACTTCATTTAAAATTGTGAGAATCTGAGCAATTTCTTTTTTTAGATTTTTTCCTGCCTTAACATTCTTAGTCTTACTTCCTGATGTACCAAATTTAAAATTGCTTAAAGCAACTGCTTTTTCAGAAAGCTCTTTGTCTAATTCACCTGGTGTTTTTTTTCTTAAATCTTTAATATTCATAATTTTTTATCTGGCTAGAAACTTGGTACTTACTGGAAGTTTTGTTCCACCTTTTCTGAGCATTTCTTTTGCAGAAACAGCATCTACTCCATCCACTTCAAAAAGTACTCTTCCTGGCTTAACTATAGCAACATAACCCTGTAATTCTCCTTTACCCTTTCCCATTTTAACTTCAGCAGGTTTTTGTGTATAAGGATGATCTGGGAAAATTCTCGTCCAAATCTTTCCACTCTTACTCATTGAATGTGCTATTACTTTTCTTGCAGCTTCTATTTGTGTTGATTTAATTCTTCCACCCTCCGTTGCTTTCAATCCATAAGAACCAAAGGAAATTTTGGTTCCTCTAGTTTCTACTCCTACTTTGTCAGGATTTTCTCTGAAAGTATGAGCTTTTCTGAATTTTACTTTTTTAGGTGTTAACATAATTTTAAAAATTATTTTTTATCCTTGAAAATGTCACCTTTATATATCCAGACTTTTATACCTATATCTCCATATGTCATGTGGGCTTTTTCCTGAGCATAATTTATATCAGCCCTAAGTGTTTGCAGAGGGATTCTGCCTTTTTTCATTTCTTCTGATCTTGCGATTTCAGCACCACCGAGTCTTCCTCCGCAGTAAAGTCTAATTCCTTTAACATCTCTGTTTGCCATTACCTTTTCTACAGTTTGTTTCATTACTCTTCTGAAAGGCAATCTTTTTTCTAATCCTTCGGCGATCATTTGAGATACTATAGCTGCATTAGATTCTGGAGATTTAATTTCTTCCACATCTAGCTTAAAATCTGCTGGAATAGCAAGTTTGTTCTTTGTAGCAAATTTAATTATATCTTTTTTTAGTTTAACAGAACCTTCTCCGCTTCTTCCAATAACAACTCCCGGCCTTGAAGTTTTTATTATGAGTCTGAAAGATTTATCATTTCTTTCCATTTCTATAGAACTAACGTATTGGCCTCTCATCTTTTTTTCAAGGTGTTCTCTTAACATCGTATCCGCCTTCAAAAAATCTCTATATTTTTGACCAGATGAAAACCATCGAGATTTCCAATCTCTGATAATACCTAGTCTGTGTGAATATGGATGTACTGAATGTGACATATTTTTATTTTGTAGCTTTTTTATTAACTTTCTTTTCTGTTGTCTTTGCGTCCATTTTTGACTTTTTGTCTTCTGTTTTTAAATTTTGATTTTTACTCTTTGATTTTTTAAGTGGCATATTGTCTATTGTATCCAATTGTATAAAAACATGACTTGTTCTTTTATTTATAGGGTAGGCTATTCCTCTTGCTCTTGGCATTCTTCTTTTTAAAACAACGCCCTCGTCTACTCTAAGTTCTTTTATATAAAGTTGGTCAGCCGAAATATTAAAATTATTTGATGCGTTAGCAATAGCGGAATTTAACAAATCAGAAATAGGATTTGCTGCTCTTTTAATCAAAAATGTGAGGATATTTTTTGCTTCCTCCACTTTCTTTCCTTTCACAAGATTGGCAACTAATCTTACCTTTCTTGGTGACTGTCTATAATCATTTAATTTAGCGGTAATCATATTTATTTTTTAATTTCTGTTGATGCTTTTGCTGCTTTAGATGCTGCTATTTCTGATTCTTTAGCTGCAATATCAAGATCTTTCTGCATTCTACCTCCATGTCTTGTAAACTTTCTTGTTGGAGAAAATTCACCCAATCTGTGTCCTACCATATCTTCCGTAACTAACACTTCTAAATGTTGTCTGCCGTTGTGTACACCGAAAACAAAACCAACCATTTCTGGAGAAATTTGACTTCTTCTTGACCATGTTTTAATAACTCCTGTTTCTACCGGTTTTTTGCCTTCTATTTTTTTTAGAAGTTTTTCATCTACAAATGGTCCTTTCTTTAATGATCTTGACATAAAATATTGGTGTAAAAATAAAACAATAAAAGGCATTAAGCTTTTTTCGGTTTCCTCGGCTCGGAAATGAAAAAGATTACTTTTCCATTTCTCTCGCTCTACGTCGCCGATAAGCTTTTAGAGCTCGAGTTAGCATATTAGCAAAAATAACAAGAATGTCAACATCAAAAACAATGTATTGGAACCGTAAATCTGGAAGTTGTGAAAACTTATTTTAAAATAGCGGGTTGAACATTTTTATCTATATTTTTTTTGAATCAAGATAACCTGCAACGCCCATTATTAAAAAGCTAGTACCAACTATTACCGCAAAAGCTATCAAAAACTTAAAAAATGTTGAATTAAACATCTTTGTTAGTGTAGCATATATTAGAAATTATAAAACATATGTGCAAAAGTTTTAATACTATTTACTGGAATATCTATCAATTTAGACCAGAAATTTTTACTTGATGATGAATTTACAGAATCTAAAACTAAAGCGGTTTGAGCAACAACTTCATTATCAGATAAATTGTCAGCATTATTTGTTATATGAACTTCTTTTGTTTTTTCAGTTTTATTAAACGACTGTTCGTTTAGAGCCAGTCTTTCTTTGTATTCTTTAAGCAACTTTTCTGCATCAAATACTGATATGTATGAATCGTCCATTGATGAAGTTTGTGAAGAAGTGGCGATATTTTTATATAAAATATTAATATTTGCAGAGACCACTTCCCCATCTGATGGATTGTTTAAAGATATTTTATTAATCGAAGAATCAATTTTGGCATCTTCTTTTGATAAAATGATTTTCTTACCTGTACTTATTATTGTATCTGTAGGAAATATAAAATCTTTCTGTCCACCTTTTATTTTCCAATTGCCGATGTTTATTTCATTTTTACCATTATTGATTATTTTTATATCACCGTTTGAAAGACTTAGGATTGAAATGTTTGGAGAGATAACTTTTATCACAGTTCTAGATACAGAATTATAATCTCCACAAATTCCATTCAAAACAACTTGATATTCTCCGGGATATTTATAATTATGTATAATATTTTTACCAATAGCATCAAACCCATCACCAAATGACCACCTAAAAGAAGGGGCACATTGATTATTTTGTAAAAGAGAATATTTAGCATCAAATTCTACGGGAGAGCCGACTAAAGCCATTCTTTCTCTTCCAGCTGTAATTTCAAAGGCTGTTTTTTCGCCATAGTTACTTAGACCTTCTTCACCAGAATGAGTAGAAATATATACAGTTTTTGTGACAACACGAACAGTTTGATTGCTTTGATATGAACCACTGGAATTAGACGTTGGTGTTGATTGGTTATCATTAGAATTATTATCTGAATCGGGTGTCGTCGTTCCTGTTGTGCCAATACTGATATTTTGAGTAGCTGACCAATTTTTTCCTGAATCAGGAACTGTGCTCAATTTAACAGTAATAATAAAATTTCCCTCGAAAGAATCACGATAATAAAAATTTCTGCCGGACCAACCTTTATTATTTATACTTAAAGTATTTATTGAATCCACAGAGGAAGTGTTAGAAAAAAAATTACCCGTAGGTGAATTGGTTGATAGTTCTAATAGTCCATCAGCGTCATCAAAAAGTTGATTTTGACCTGATGAATCCTGAGCTTTGACCGTTATTACTTTTGATAGCTCTCCTGCCGCAGGGGCAGGAACTTGCGGTACGGTTGTAAAAACTATTTGAGTAATATTATTAACCGAAGCATAAACATTATTTATAAATACAAAATTAAAAAATAATAAATTAATAGACGCTAAAAAGAACAAATATTTTTTGTTTTTGAACATAATTACAAAATATTTTAACATCCGCTTCTTCCTTTCCCAAATCGTTCTGTGGATAACTATATTCAAGATTGGTCAAGGTGAGTCCTTGATGGATCAAATTCAAGCCAACCAAAAATATTTTTCTGAAAATTTTCAATATTATCAAAGTATTCGGGAAAAATTTCCTTGTTTAAAATTACACTTTCCCTTCTGTTTGTCAAAAAATAATCTGGATAACTAGAGTATTTATAACTATTCAAAAATTTTTTAGTTTTATTTATATCTCCTATTCCACTCTCCCGCCAATCAGATTTAATTAGTTTTACTGGATTTAAATGTATATAAGAGTAAAGATATTTTAAATATTCATCTTTATCAACGTGTTCTGCTTTAAAAACCCCTTGAAAAAGTGATCCGGATCGTTCATTCCTTTTATTAAAATACATTGAATATCCCGTCTGTAATTTAGCCAAAAATTTAGATAATCCGCCATCTGTTTTTGCTCTTACTAATAAATGAAAATGGTTGGGCATCAAACACCAAGCGCCTATTCCGGTCAAGGACTCACCTTGACGCTTCAAGGGGAGACCTTGACCAAATAATCTTTGTATATGAACTGGCTCTGCCATATTTGCATAATATAATAACAAAACAAACCTATCACAACATTGTCCATCCACGAAAATTTCTCTTTTATCAACACCTCGATTATAAATATGATAATACTCGCCTTCCGAAAATTTTATTTTTCTATTCATTTAATGTTAATTAAACCATACAATCATTATTTAGTATAATTTATTTCGTCAAGGTGAGTCCTTGATTGTGGTCAAGGACTCACCTTGACGCTTGTAATGACCTCCTCCCCGGGCTCCGCTACGTTGATCCCAGGGTTTCTTTGCCAAGCATGAGTGTCGGTCAAGGACTCACCTTGACGCGTCAAGTAGTTCGCGTATAAATGTCGATTGCAGTCAAAATATACATCCTACGACCATTTTTCTGCTTCTCTATGGTATCAAGAGCAATGGTGTGTCCGGGATACAAAATCTTAAAATCCTTTGGTTTTCTCAGTACTTTTTGACGCTTTCGCGATGGCTTTTTCTCCAAAGAAAAAACCGCGCATAAATGCGCGGCTTTTCCCTAACCTATTCTTCTACAGCGAATCCTGCAGATAGAATCACAAGAGGTTAGTAACTAATTGTAACTGAGTTTGTTGGGAAGTTATAAATGTATTGACCAGTTGTGGTTGCATTTCCATTTGTATCTAACCAAACAAATCCGCTAGTTGATGAGGCAATACTTGTTGTAATCGTTGATGAATTTCCGTATGCATCTTGTGACATTTGAGTATTTGCATATATGTCAAATGTTGTCGATTGAGATATTGAATATCCACCAGCATCTGTAAATGTAATTGTACCAGTTGCTGAAGAATTTGCTGAAACTGGACCAACACCCCCTGATGTATTGGCTACTACACTACCACCATTAAGTTTGACAGTTATAATACCATCTGTTGTAGTAGCAGCGGCTGAAGTAACAATTTTTATAGGCAAACTCATCAATCCAATTGGACCTGAATCTGGAGTTACTATAACTCTAGCAATTACTACTTGTCCTGTTCTTACTCCGCTATAAGTAGTTGGGACAACAACAGAAATTACAGGCTTTGCAGATACTACAATCATATTCTTTGAAGCAATAGATAATGTTGTTGTTGAAGTTGTGTTATTTCCCGCCGTATATTTGAATCCTGTAAGTTTAACATTAGCTGTTTGCATTGAATTTTCACCATCAAGACCTATTGTATTATAGGTAACTGTTACTGGAACATTTGACCCAGAATACCCTACTGGGATAACAATGTTTAGACCATTTGCTGTTGAAGATCCTGATACCACAGGGAATAAAGTACCTCCGACTGTAATACCCGTTATAGGACCTGTTACATCAAAATACATTTCTGAAATGGTTGAAGCTCCTTGTGATGTGACGAAGTTATAATTCGCGATAAGAGATGATGTACCTCCTATTACTAATTGAGCTGTTGGTGATGCACTGACATCAAGCACAGGCACCGCTAACGATCCTGCACCAACTGTAACTAATTGACCAGCTACTGCTGTTGAAGAAATTGTGATATTGCTACCAACTCCATATCCGTTTAGAGATAATGTTGTTGAAGCTACACCTGTTGCGTTTGCGATATCAGCGTATATATCCACTATTTTTGAAGTATTTGCAGAAATCGTAAAGTCAACCGAGAAGTTATTTGAAACTTGTGGGCTAACTGGTGTTGCAGAAACTCCATCTACTTTAACATATAAGTTTGAAAGTGATGATGTGGCTGATATTGATCCACCCATTGCGACTGTAAGATTTGTTACTCTGACAGCTTCTGATGAATTTGCTTGTAATACATACGAACCAATTTTTACATTGTTTGTACTAGGAACTGCTGATGTATTTGATACAGATGCATTCTTTGCAACTGTCAAACCAGCACCGACAACTCTCATTGAAGGACCATCTTTAGTGGTAGAAGGAACTGTGCTCAATTGTGATGAGTATGAACCTTGTGCGTTATTTGCGTATCCTAACAATGAAACCATTATTGTGTTGCCTGTTGTTGTAGCGTTTACTCCATTGTATTTGATATCTCCTCTTATTTCAACTGTGACTGTTTGTCCAGCTGGAATAATAAGTGATGAACCTATACTGTAAAGTTTTGCTGTACCTGTTGCTGATATTGTTTGTGTGCTTCCGATTTGTACACCGTTTGCATACAAAGCAACATTGTCTAATTGGTTTGTTGATGAAGCTTGGAGGTAAGAGATTTTCATATCTTCACCGTAAGCTTTCAAAGTGTATCTAGCCAAAGCGACATTTGAAGCACCTGTAACTACATCTCCTGCAGCTAATGATGAATCTAATTGTGCTGTAACTGAACCGAGCGATACCTTTATAGTACCGGCTGCAGCTGGAACGCCTGAAACAGCAATTCCAACATTGTAATTTGAATCAACAACCTGAAGATCAGTTGAATTTTGCAATGATACGCTAAATGTTCTTGATGAACCGTTAACGACATCTGCTCTGACTTCAATTGTTCTTGAAGAATCAATCTTGTAAGGAGCTGATGTAAGATCAAAATTGATCATACCATTAGCATCCATTCCAATAGCTGAAGCTACTTGGATTCCAGCTACAAAAAGTTTTACATTTTGCAATGAATTTGTAGGAATTGAACCTATTGCTTTAAGAGCCAAGCCCTTTAGATAAACAGCTCTTTGTGTAATGTTCAAAAATCCTGACCAAATTGTTTGATTCAATGAACCAGCAACAATTTCAAGCGGATTTGAAGATGTGTATGTGGTAGCACTTGGTATTATACTTGATAAAGAAGCTGTGGCAATATCTGCTGAAGTAAATACGCTCATTGAAGCGCCAGAAACTGGATATACAGCCGATACTGGCAGAGAAGCTGTTACTCCCGTAAGAGCAACTGCAACCAACTGACCATCAGCAGTTGATGCAATATCTGCTTTTACAGATATTGTAAGCGATGATCCTGCTGGAACTGTAAATATTCCTGAAGCGGCATTGAATGTGATTTTACCTGATGAAACTGAAGCTGAATCTGTCAATCTTGTGGCACCATTATATAGGTACACATTTGGCAATGACGTATCTCCTGATACTCCTACTCTTTGCAATGTTACGTTTGTAACTACTGCAGGAGCGGCTGATCTGTTTGTGAATGTGAATTCAGCCAAGTTTGCTGCTGACTGTCCAGCTATTAAAGCTGAAGCCATAGGTGATGTTGCTGCCAAAGAAACAGCTAAATCTGTTCCTGAGATAACTACCCCACCTGTTGTTGTCGTTACTGTTCCTGTTGAACCTGAAGCATTTACTATACCTCTTGTTTTAGGACCAAAGTATCCGGCTGGTGGTGTAATACCTTGTGCTAACTGATATTTAATAACAGCTGATTTTGTCAAAGGTCCGAAGTAACCATAAGCTACGCCTGATGGCATAACAAGGTGTCCTGAGTTAACAAGAATTTGTTGTAAAGCTGTAACATCTGCACCTCTGCTTCTAACCGTAAGGTCTTTAGCAAAAGTATATCCTGATGTTGAAACTGCTGGAGCTAATGAAGCGGTTAATGAAGCAGCTTGTGTAGCATTGATTATTCCTGCATTTAAAAGCATTGATATATCACTTGCTGTCAAAGCTGATGCTACGTTAGCACCTGCCAATGAAAGTACCAATGCAAATGATGCAATGATACCGATTAATTTTTTACTCATATCTAATTTGTAATTTTTAAATTAAAAGAAAAAACTTTCCCTAACATTAACTAATAAAAACTAATAACGTTGGAAAGAATTATCTTTATTTTCTCACCAGTAAACTTTTTGATCAAAATAAAAATAAATTTTTATCTGATCGTAAGTAAAATAAAATGTTTCGACTAAAAACTTTTTTATTTAAAACTAATGAACATCTCTATTCTCATTGAAGCTTATGAAATGACCTTCCATAAAACTTCGAGATAAGGATTATTAAATCCTTTCCACAACTTCGCTCGGACATCATGAATAAAAAAATTTATTCACGCTGCTCCTCACTTGTTGCGGTAACACACGGCCGACATATTGCACGTGCGACTTTCTTTCTACTATTCTTTAATACTTATATTCTCATACACACGATTATCTTGAGCAGATAAAAGTTTGAAAGTGTTTGAGTTCGACACAAGTAAAAAAGATTAGCTGACATAACTAAAACTGAATTTCCGTAATTCTGCTTATTCAATTGTCAAAGTTCTCGACCACTGACAAATGGACTTGAGCAAGTCCGAATCAGTATTCCGTATTATATGGTTAACATTTTCATATTAACCGATTAGACCGCCTCTCGGCCGTCTAATTTCTGAGGAATGTAAAGCGCTTTTCAGCAACTAAACACACCTCAACATGTATTATATATCTTGTTAGAATATCTAGCAAAATATACAACTGTGGATAACTCTTAAACAGGTTGTAGAAAGTAGCTTTTTAGCTTTTTAGAAAAATCAAAAAAACTACAACAACAACTTTTTGAGAAATTTACCACGAAGCTATTGTTGCATATTATAAATAAAAAGGCAATAAATAACTCCCAAGATGTTTCAAAAGTTTAATAATATATTTAAACAAAAACTAAAGGACAAAAAATAGCCCGGTTTCTTATTCAGAAACCGGGCTATTTTTTGTTTTTTATTTAACTATAAAATACTTTGACCATCTCCTCTCTCCTTCCTTTTTTAAGACTCCTTTTGAAACTAATGTTGAAAGTTCTCTTTGTATTGTCTTTTCGCTACAGTCCTTTATGTTTTTAGCAAAATCCTTTATTGTAAGCTTTACTCCGCTCTTTAACATAGAAAGAATAATATCTTTTCTGTTATTTTTGTCCTTTACTATTTTAACTGGAACATCTGTTTTTGTAAAAGACACTTTTTCATTTGATCTATTTCTTACACTTTCTACCAACAGCTCATTTTGTCCTTTATGGAAATAATTCATGTCTTTAATAGAATCATTTTTAACAATATTTGGGTTTTGTATTGAAGGTATTGCTTGAAAAGTTTGATCTGGAACATAATTATAATTACCATCAAAAAGATTCGGTTCAAAAGCTATTTTGGCTGACGAATAATTTGCTGAGGAAGTAATCAAGAAATCAGCTAGTTTTTTAAGCTCTGAAGTAATAATCTGATGATTCATTTTTGACATCATTTTTGTGTTTTCTGCAATATCAAAAAGAACCGATACTTCACTGATGGCAGATAATAGATTTTTTTGATATGTTTCTTCCCCCCAAATTCTTTCAGACATATTCAAAGCATTTTCCAACATCTTGTTGGCAAGAGCTCTTGTTCTTTCTCTCATTGGTTCTTTATCAGACATAAGACCTGTTAGTAAATAAATAGCTTTGACCAACTTATCTGTCTTTTGAAAAACAAAAAGGCCATAAGAGTCACCTGCAAAAAGGACACCAATATCAGCCCTAACAATAGGGCTATTTGGGTTTTGAGAACTAACTAGATTGTTTTGATTTTGGTTTTCCATAATTTATGTTTATAAAATGTCTTTTAAGAAAAAATCCTTTGTTTCGTTGATGTCCTTTTGTTTTGTCTTTTAAGATTTTATGGACAATTCGGAAAGTTCGTTAATGATAATATGTCCCTTATTAAATGTAAAGTACCATTATACTACTAGGAAACATAATTGTCAAGATGACAAGTAGGCCTGTTTTTAAAGGCTTTTTGAGAAAAATTTTCAATAATATAACTTTTAAAAAGTTTATTCGGTCA
Organism: bacterium; assembly: GCA_043814645.1. Classification (GTDB taxonomy): domain Bacteria; phylum Patescibacteriota; class Minisyncoccia; order Phycocordibacterales; family GWA1-40-21; genus Bog-1340. Next base: position 13,303 of record JBDRJU010000040.1, read on the forward strand.
TATCCTCATTGCCAGAGATATGATATGTCGCTTTTAAATATTGATATTGTTTCATGTCATTTCTACAAAATGACCGACTTAAAAAACGTGAGAAATTATAATAATAATTTGCTATAATTGTGAGTAACATGGCATCAAAAAACAAAGATCACCCTGTAAAGAATTTTATAAGAATGGTTTTGAGTTAAAATTTAGAGAATATTAAATTATTAATTATTATGTTAAACACAAAACAAAATAAAAATTCACACAGGGCAGGCCCCGTAAAGAATTTTGTAAGAATAGTCTGAAGTTAAATTTTAAATCTTATTAAATAAATATTATGTCTAAAATAAAAACAGGTGAAAATTCACATGGGGCAAGAAAAAAGAGTTCAAAAACATCCAAGGATAGTATTTTAAAAAGTATTAAAAATGAAACCAAGCAAGGTATTTTTGCAGTAACTTTTTTTGTATTGTCCGCAATTTTTTTACTAGCTTCTATAAATTATGCAGGTCATGTTGGCAAAGAAACTTACAACTTACTTTCTAAACTTTTAGGTATAGGATATTTTTTAATACCATTATTTTTTCTTATGCTCAGTATTTCTTTTTTTAAAGCAGAAGAAAGAAATTTTAATAAAATAAAGTTTCTTGGCGGAATATTCTTTTTTATTTCAGGTCTTGGAATAATTGATCTTGTATCAAAACAATATTGGACCGCTCAAGGAGGTCAACTCGGATGGGTGATCTCCACCCCCCTTTTAAAAATGTTTGGCTTCTATGCTAGTGCAATTATTTTACTCGCGCTCCTTATTATTTCATGTCTCATTTTATTTGAAACAAGACTAACGGTTGAATCTATAATGTTTTGGAGAAAAAATAAAAAAGAAGATAAAGAAGATGATGAGGATATAAAAGTTATCGCCGATAAAGTAGAAAAGGATGAAAAAGAGGAAGAAAAAATTGAAAAGGAAAAAGAGGATAAAAAAGACAAAAGACAATTAAAAGGAGCTTTTGTTAAAAGTAATGATGAGGAAGATTCGGGTATAAAATTTAATCCAAGAGCCGTAGGAAATACAAAATACATTCCTCCCCCACTGTCACTACTTGAAGATGATAAAGGAAGAGTGGTTTCCGGAGATATAAAAGCAAATGCAAATATTATAAAAAGAACTTTGCAAAACTTTGGCATAGATGTGGAAATGGATGAAGTGTCTATCGGACCATCGGTAACAAGATATGCTTTGAAACCTGCCGAGGGAGTAAAAATTTCAAGAATATTAGGATTACAAAACGATCTCTCTCTTGCCCTCGCTGCACACCCACTTCGTATTGAAGCGCCTATTCCTGGAAAATCTCTCGTTGGAATAGAAATACCAAACTCAGTAAAATCTACGGTTGGTCTCGCTACACTTATTGGCTCTGAAGAATTCCAAAAATCAGAGAAACCTCTTCTTGTAACACTTGGAAAAGGTATTTCAGGAAAATCCCATTACGCTAACTTAGTAAAAATGCCACATGTACTTGTAGCAGGTGCAACAGGTTCTGGTAAATCTGTCACCATACATGCAGTTATTACTTCCCTGCTTTATAGAAATTCGCCTGAAAATATGAGAATGATAATGATTGATCCAAAAAGAGTTGAGCTTACACTTTATAACAAAATTCCCCACCTTCTAACTCCTGTTATTACAGACGCAAAGAAAACAATACTTGCATTAAAATGGGCCACGAAAGAAATGGATCGAAGATATGACATTTTAGAGTCTACTGCTTCAAAAGATATAGATTCGTATCATAAAAATATATTAGCACCTGAACTTCGAAAAATTGAGGAGTTAAAGAAAAAAGGCACCTATGATCCTGAAAAGCTTCTCGCACCAGAACCTATGCCTTTTATTATTATAATAGTAGATGAGCTTGCAGATATTATGATGGCCTATCCTCGTGAACTTGAGGCAGGTATCGTCCGATTAGCCCAAATGAGTCGTGCTGTCGGTATTCACCTTATACTTTCAACCCAAAGACCATCTGTAAATGTTATTACAGGTATTATAAAAGCAAACATCCCTGCAAGAATTGCTCTTCAGGTTGTATCTCAAATAGACTCAAGAACCATTTTAGACACTCCGGGTGCTGAAAAGTTGCTCGGTGCTGGAGATATGCTTTATATGGGAGGTGAAATGTCTAAGCCTGTAAGAATTCAATCTGCCTTCGTTTCAGAAAAAGAAGTCAAAGATGTGGTTAAATATTTAGCAAATGCATACAGGAACGAACTTATTGGTGGAGAAATTGACCTAGCCGAAGTGGCTAAAAGCGGCGGAGATGAAAGTGGTGGTATTGGGATATTTAACAGCTTAGAGGATGATGATGACGATATACTTTACGAACAAGCAAAAGAAGAAGTGTTACAAGCAGGAAAAGCATCTACTTCATACCTACAAAGAAAACTCAGAGTCGGATACTCAAGGGCTGCGAGACTAATAGACTTACTTGAAAAGAAAGGGGTTATTGGTCCAGGCGATGGAGCAAAAGCAAGAGAAGTGATTGGCGGTGGTAATAATTCGGAGTCAGAACCAGAAGAAGTTCAGCTAGAAGGTGTGAAACACAAAGATGGAGACTATCTTTAAAAATAAGGAGTGAAACGACTATATTTTTAAAGACCCTGTTAAATATATTTAAATTTTTTACTAAAAATTTAAATATATGGTTTGATTATCAATCAACAGATTAAGTTAAGAAATAGAGTGGAATTATTTAATAACATAAATTATCAAATAACCTATCAAACCTTATTTAACAGGGTGGCGATTTTTATATTCACTCCGTTCATTAAAAATCAGCCATGACCGACAGACATGCAACGAAAAAATTTTTAAAAGTGATTATTTTTTCTATTATTATATTATGTCTATTTGGTTATACCGCTTATGAAACACAAAAGATAATTTTTGGCCCCAAAATAGAAGTTTCCTCCCCTAAAAATGGATCATTGATATCAAACTCGCTGACAGAAGTATCGGGAATTGCTAAAAATATAAAAGATATTAGCTTAAATGACAGAAAAATCTTTGTAGATGAACAAGGTAATTTTAATGAGCAATTATTATTATCATATGGCTATAATTCAATTGTAATAAAAGCTACCGATAAATTTGGTAGAAATACAGAGAAAATAATTGAGGTAATTTATAAGTAATATGATAGAATCAGTAGTATAAACAATATTATTAGCTTTAACATAAACATATGGTAAAAAAGACAAAAGAAAAAAAAGGTGTGATGGAGGATATCATCTGTGATGAAAATGTGGAAAAATCCGGAAAAGATAATTCTCATAAAATAGAAGATGCAATTGATGCAATAAAAACCAAATTCGGAGAGGATTCTATTATGATGCTTGGCGATAAACCGAGGCTGAACATAAATGTAATCCCTACTGGTTCTATTGGTCTTGATGCTGCACTTGGAGTTGGAGGACTTCCTCGTGGAAGAATTATAGAAATATTCGGGCCAGAATCAAGCGGTAAAACTACCCTTGCACTTCATGCCGTTGCTGAAGCTCAAAAAATGGGAGGCATCTGTGCTTACATAGATGCAGAGCATGCGATGGATCCGGAATATGCAAAAAAACTTGGTGTAAAAATAGATCAGCTTTTAATATCTCAGCCAGACAATGGTGAACAAGCTCTTGATATCGTAGATAGCTTGGTTCGTTCAGGAAAAATAGATATCATTGTAATAGACTCGGTGGCAGCACTTACGCCTAAGGACGAAATAGAGGGAGATATGGGCGCATATCATGTCGGTAAACAAGCAAGATTGATGTCTCAGGCCCTAAGAAAACTCACGGCTATCGTTGCTAAGTCAAAAACAATTGTAATATTTATAAATCAAATAAGAATGCAAATTGGTGTGATGTTTGGTAATCCAGAAACAACCCCCGGAGGAAAAGCCTTGAAGTTTTATACTTCTGTCAGACTTGATATAAGAAGAATAGCCCAAATAAAAAAGGGGGATGAAATAATGGGAGGACGTGTCAGAGTTAAGGTTGTAAAAAATAAAGTTGCTGCTCCATTCAAACAAACAGAATTTGACCTTATGTATAACGAAGGTATTTCGAAAGAAGGAGAAATATTGGCCTTGGGAGAAAAGATGGAGCTTATCAAGAAATCCGGTTCTTCTTATGAATATAATGGAGAAAAAATCGGCCGTGGATATGATTCAGCTCGCACATATTTAAAAGAAAATCCAAAAATTACCTGTACAATACTTAAAGAGATAAGAGCTAAATTGAAAGAAATTTAGTATTTATTGATTATCTTTAATAAAATCCCAAAACTGTGACCAACTTTTATTTACCGATAAAGGATGTTTTATGTTAATCTCTTTTTTATTCACTTTTCCCCACATAATAATCGCTTGAATCACACGATGATCACAAGAGATAACTTCTTGGCCAACCTTACTGTTCAACAACTTTTTTCATTTCAAATATACGATCACTTTCATGACTTCTTAGACTCGGCCATCTTTTTTCACCTTCCTCGGCCGTTATAAAGTCAAAGGTGTAAGCAAAACAAAAATCTTCAGCTTGTTCAGGATAAAATTTAACTTTCTTGCCTTTTAATAATTGTAAATATGTTTCTGCTTGATTCAAGATTGTCTGATCAAAACGTGGAACCCAAGGTTCATTATTTTGTCTTTGTTTTTTCCAATGAGAAACAGCCTCGTAGGTTAATTTCAACTTATAAGGTGGGTTTTTAAGCCTTTTTCTATCACCCAAAAGTACAGACGCGGTCGCCCACTGGGAAGTATTATTATCCAATTTCAATAATTCTTTCTGTGGTAAATTTACTATATTAGAATTATTATTGATTTTTCTGTTTTTTAAAGACCCATTAATAATAAATTTCTTGTTTAGATTTAATTTCCAAGAAGCAAATCTAAAGATGCGCAACAAAGTGCCAGACTCCCCAACACTCAAAGATTTATTTGTTCGCCAAGTTTTAGATATATTTTTTAACGCAAGTAAGTCATCTCCTAAGTTTTTTTGTTTACCTAAAAATTTTTCAATATCATTGTGATTATTTATTATATCTAAAACACCCATACGAATAATCCATGATTTATCAAATGGTATATACTTTTTTGAGATTAAGGTATCTTTCATCAGTTTTAGTATAGCAAAATTAAAAAATAATTCTTTTAATATAAAAAAGGGTTTTGCTTCGCGAAACCCATTTTTTGTTTTGTTTATTCCTAATAAGCTACCCGCCTAAAAAGCTACAACCTATTTGTTGGCTCTTCCTACATATTCCCCTGTTACTGTATTGACAGTGATTATTTCATTTTCTGTAATAAATAATGGAGAATTTATGATTGCACCTGTTTCAAGAGTAATTTGTTTTTGTCCTCCGCTTGATGTATCTCCTTTTACAGCTGGCGGTGCCTCTGTCACCTTAAGGTCTACCTTGATTGGAAGATGTACTCCAATAACTTTTTCATTAAAAATCATAGTCTCAACAAGAGAATTGGTCTTCATAAAGTTCGCTGGATTACCGATCATTGTTTCTTCAAGCTTAAATCTGTTTGAAGGATCTTTTGGATCACAAAACCAAAACTCGCCCTTACTTTTATATAAAAATTTTGCATCTTTATATTCTATATCAGCTTCCTCTATTTTTTCTGATTGATGGAAAGACACTTCGGTTATTTTACCTGTAATTAAATTTCTTAATTTTGTAGCATTAACTGGCTTTCTTTGTTGTTTTCTAAAAACATGGGAATGTAAAACCTCATAAGGTTGTCCTTCGTAAAGAATAATTTTTCTTTCTACTGCTTCGCTGTATTCTAATATTGCCATGTTTTTAAATAGGTTGTAGCTTTTTAGCTTCTTAGTTTGTAGTAAATTCAATTAACTTTTTTCTAAAAAGCTAATAAGCTAATTCCTACAAGCTAGTCGTTATCTGGCGACGAAAGGTAAAAGAGCCATAAATCTTGCTCTCTTTATTGCTTCTGAAAGCTGTCGCTGGCTTCTTGCTTTAACATTCGTCTTCTTTTTTCCTTGTACTCTTGCATGAGGATTTAGAAACTTCTTTAAAAGTTCTACATCTTTGTAATCAACATACTTTATATTATTTTGTGAAAAAAAACATTGTTTCATTTTTTTGTATTGTATTAATTATTTTTACTTTTTGATTTTTAATCTTAAATTTTAAAAAGGTATATCTTCTGGATTAATTTCTTCTGTTGGATATTCTATCGTATCCATTTGTGGTGCTTTTGCTGCTGGTTTTGTTTCTACTGGAGTTTTCGAATAACTTTCTCCACTTCTTCCGCCCGCACTTGGACCAAACTGGAAATTATCTACTATTATTTCTGTCCTGTATTTCTTTGTTCCATCGTTTTTATCATCCCAACTTCTTGTTTCTATTCTTCCTTCTACGAAAATACTACCTCCTTTCTTTAAATATTGAGCCATTATTTCTGCCGTTTTACCGAAGGCTACTATATTATGAAAACTTACACTTTCTTGTTTAACTCCATTTTTGTCTTTCCATGTTCTATTTGTGGCAAGGCCAAATGAAACAACTTTAATACCAGATGGAAGAGATTTGAGTTCTGGGTCTCTTGTCAAATTACCAAAAAGAAATGCTTTGTTTAAATACATCCGGTTGTGAAATTTCAAATCGTTTTTATATTGCTATAACTACTATTTAAAATACTCGGTTAATTTGTTAATAATTTCGACTTGTGATTAATTTGGTTTATAAAACTTTGCAATAATTTGAAATTCTACTACGGGATACATGATTTTGTATAATATTATACTTCCTTTGCTATTAATGCATCTATTGATTTATCGATTTCTTCTACCGTTGCCTTCTTTTCTCCTTTAATAATTTTATCTTCTTTAAATATTGTTTTTATTTTTGCCTCTTTATCTGAAAAAATAGTTATTTTTGGAGAATACATGGTATTTTCTCTAACTGTTTTAATAACAATATATCGGAGAACCGATTCATTATTTTTCATACTTAAATCTATTGTTCTTATGTCTGCGTCTTCTCCAAGCTCAAATTTTATAAATCCAAAATAGGCTTTATCAAAAACTTTGTAAGATCCTCCAGAAGCTTTTTTAATAGAATAAGCCAAAGGTCTAAGCTTTGGGGCTTCTTCTGAAATAATAATGGCCTTTTCTTTGGCTAAACATGCTTTAATTTTTACTACTTCGGCTGGAATATTCTCTTCTGATACAGAAGAAATAATGTGATATCCAACTTCGTATATCTTTTCTTTGCTATTTTTTGCTGTCATTGTCTTTTTACTCATAGGCAAAAGATTAACATAATACTAGCCCCATTGCAACAAACAAACAGCTTTTTAGGATATAGCTTATTAGCTTTTTAGAAAATACAAAAACAGAGAGACTTCGCTTTGCGAAATCTCTCTGTTTTCCCTAAGAAGCTAATAAGCTAATTCCTACAATCTAGTTCTAGAAATGAAGAATTTCTTTAAATTCCTTGTCATCTTTGAACTTCCCTACTATAGCCAAATTTAAACCTCCGTCTTTAAATATTCTTTCTGCAACAAACTTTATTTCATCAGCCGTAACAGCTTTTATTTCTTTTATTATATCTTCTGGTTTTTTTAATTCTTTTCTCAATACTTCCTGTCCGCCATAATACATCGCCAAAGAATTTGATGATTCTAGTCCTAAATTTAAACTACCTATCAAATGCTGTTTTGCTTTATTTAATTCTTCAGATTTTACTAAATTATTTTTCAATTCATTCATTTCCACTAATATAGTAGTGACGGCTTCTTTAACTCTCTTGCTATCTACTCCAGCAAATACTGAAAAGAAACCGTGATCAGTATATTCATTATTATCTGCTCCAACATAATAACAAATACCCATTTCATCTCTCAATTTTTGAAATAATCTAGAACTCATTCCTCCAGAGAGAACGGAGTCCATTACCATAATTATTGGGTTGTATTTATTGTATGTATTAAAAGATCTTACGCCAAGAATAATATGTGTTTGATCCGTATCTTTGTAATGTATAGAGGCTTGAGGTGTTTTTTGATTTTCTAGCACTTTTTCTTTGTCATCTTTTTTCCACTTTCCTATATCTTTAAAGGCAGTTGAAACTTTTTTAAAAACATCTTTCTCGTTTATTTTTCCAGCAACTACAACCGTGGTAGCATTTGCTACATAATGCTTGCTTCTATAATCAATAAAATCAGCTCTATTAATTTTTTTAATAATTTCCTTGGTGCCAGCAATATTCCACCCTGCTGGATGATCTCCGTATAAAAGTTTGTGGAACACATCCCAAACCATTCTTTGAGGCAAATCCTGGTACATATTTATTTCCTCTATTATCACTCCTTTCTCTTTTTCTATTTCTTTTTCAGGAAAAATAGGGTTCAAATACATATCAGAAACAACATCAAGAATTGTATCTAAATTTTTATAATCAGATTTGGCATAATACCCGGTATATTCTTGGCCAGTAAATGCATTATAATGAGCGCCAATAGTATCTAATTCCTTTGTAATATCAAAAGCTGATGGTCTTCTTGAGGTTCCTTTAAAACACATATGTTCAAGGAAATGGGAAATGCCATTATTGTCCTTGTTTTCATATTTTGAACCAGTCTCTACCAAAACCAAAACTGTGGTCGTGGGATTTTCTTTCATCGGAACAGTAATAATCCTCATGCCGTTTTTTAATTTTTTCTTAGTATAATTCATATGACAATTTTATCATAAAAAATACTTAAACGAAAACAAAATGGCGACGCCGTACAGCGTCGCCATTTTTTTTAAAATATTTTTTTGAAATGTTCTGATAAACCTTCTATTTTTATTCTTTCTTGATTTCCTGTATCTCTATCTCTTACTGTAACCATATTATCTTTTTCTATCGTCTCAAAATCTACCGTCACACAGTAAGGCGTGCCGATTTCATCCTGTCTTCTGTATCTCTTTCCTATATTTCCATTGTCATCAAATTCACAAATAAAATCTTTTTTCAAAACTTCATATATTTCTTTCGCTTTTTTTACAAGAGCTGGTTTATTTCTTAAAAGTGGAAAAACAGCAATCTTTATTGGAGCTAATTGTTTAGGCAATTTTAAAAATAATCTTTTTTCTCCGCCAAGACTATCTTCAGTATAAGCATTATCTAAAAACATAAGCATCAATCTTGCAAGCCCAACAGAAGTTTCAATAATATGCGGGGTGAATCTTTCTTTATTCTCTTCATCAAAATAATTTAAATCAACACCAGAAAATTTACTATGTTGAGACAAATCCCAATCACCTCTGGCATGAATACCTTCAACTTCTTTAAAACCACCAAGACAAGAATAATCATATTCAATATCATATGCGTCAGATGCATAATGAGCTAATTTTTCATGCTTATACCATTTAAGTTTTTCTTGCGGAATTTCATTTTCAAGATACCATTTCATTCTTAACCCTTTCCACATTTCATATTTTTCTTCTGTATCTTTTTTATGAATAAAATATTGCATTTCCATTTGTTCAAATTCTCTTGTTCTAAAAATAAAACTCTTTGCTGCAATTTCATTTCTAAAAGCCTTCCCGATTTGAGCAATGCCAAAAGGTAATTTTGGATGTAAAGAATCTAATGTATTTTTATATTGTAAATAAATTCCTCCACAAGTTTCAGGCCTTAAGTAAACAATATTTTCCTCTTTTAATTCATCTGTTGGTGAGCCAAAATTTGATTTAATCATTAAAGAAAACTTTTTTGCAGAAGTAATATCTGAAAGTCCACAAACAGAACATTTTAGTTTTTTTTCTTCTCTTAATTTATCAAGTTCTTTATTTATAAAATCAATTGGCATTTTATCAGCCACAATTCCATAACTTTCCAGAACCTGATCAGCTCTCATTCTATTATGACATTTTCTACACTCTATAAGAGGATCATCAAAATTGCCAACATGACCAGAGGCTATCCAAGTTGTTGGATGCATAAAAATAGCGCTGTCTAAAAGAAAAATATCATCTCTATCCTGAATCATACTTTTCTGCCAAGAATCCCTAATATTATTTTTCAATAAAATACCATAATGCCCATAATCATAAACACCCCCTAATCCCCCGTATATTTCTGAGCCTTGAAATATAAAGCCCTTTCTTTTACAAAGAGAAGTTATGTCTTCCATTTTTTTACTTGTTTCTTTCTGTGTCATCATTCTAATTTACTTTAAATTTTACAATTTTGCCAGCGTTAAATTTATAGGATTAAATACTTTCAGCTTGTTTCACTACCTTTCCTATATCATCAACGTACTCTGGATCTGAAGTAATATTTGTTGTAACGGGACTTTTAACTTCTCCGATTCTGGCTTGTGAATATGCATCGGTTCCACTTATTGTTGCTTCATTCAATAAATTTATTTCTGAACCCAGCTGAGTAATAGATGGGGTAATAGCAACTTGAAAAGACACGCTCCGGGCCGGACTATTTGTACCTATTCCAAATTTCATATCACCAATATTCCATACGACTTCTCCCGTTCCTTTATCATAAGTAATTTTTTCTGAATCTGGACTCGTATAACTAGTCCATTTTACATTTGGAGGCAGAAAAGCTGAAACTTTAGCAAGAGTTACATTATTAAATGAATCTGTGGCGGTCCAAGTAATAGTATATGTTGTTTCACTATCTACTTCGGGTGGAAATGGCCCACTATTCTCAAAAGGCCCAACAGTTCTAAATCCTCTGGATAAAAGTTTTAGGGCAGAAGATATTTTTAATGTTTTTGAGTCAGAATATAAAATCTCCTGAGCTGAACCGTCTAATCCAGCCCTGTTACCCAAAACACTAATATCAAGCTTTATCGCAGAATTTCCAAAAGAGATGGCAGATTTTGAAGAAGGAAATAGCGTATTGAAATTAAATCGCATACTTCCCTCATCTGAAGGATTTATCATAGAAAGTAAAGAATCACTACTCTTATCAAAAATGATTGAGTTGTCGGAAGAATTATAAAAACCTTTTTCTGCACTTATAGATTCCTTGTCTAAAGTCAACCCACTGAATTTTACTTTTACAACCATATCATAAATTTTTTCAGTTAAATTATTTTTCCAAAAAATACTCACCCTGTTTTTACTTCCAACATTAATATTTGTTTCTTTTCCAGATTCATCATTTATAGCTACATCAAGACCAACGGAAGATTTTTTAAGAGAAACCGTTGATACATACAAAGCAAGTGGTGTTCCGACAACAGTGTCATCATCTTTACTTGGAGTACCCACGGTAAATTTGAGCACTCTTTGCTCACCATCCTGTCCAGCGACAGTACCTGAAATTCTTATATTTCTTTTTGCACCAGGAGCCAAATCCCCTATGGCAAAAACACTACCATCAGGACTAACTGATTTTGGATTGGAAGAAGATAGATTAAAACCAAAAGGATAATCTACTTTTAATATTAAATTCTTAACAATATTTGTTGAATTTGAATTTATATCTATTGAAAAATCAGTTAGTTGATTTGCGTTTATTTCAGTTGGTCCAGTTACTTTTATATTTACGGGGGAAGAACTTATCAAAACATTAAAATCTTTTTCTTTACTAAAAATAGCATTGGAACCTAAGACTCTGTATTCAGCAGTGATTTTAATAATTTTTTGTGAATTTTCTTCTCCGTAGAGAACCAATCTAATTAAACGTTTTTCACTTTTACCTATATTTATATTACCTAAAATTTCACTGTATCTTGGCATATCTATGGATTGATCGGCAACGCTTTTTGTTCCCGCAGGATATTCTATGCGCAAATCTACAACCTTTAAATCTATGTTGTTATTGTTTTTTACCTGAATTTCTAGAAGTAATTCTTCCCCGCCAGCAATAGATACAGGACCACTTACTAATATGTCTATATTATTTCCAGAAACAACATTGTTTCCAAGAAAAAATTTGGAAAAAGTAAAACCCAGAGCTAAAATAAAAAATATAAGAGATCCTAAAAAAATTTTTGTGTAAGGTAGCTGAAAACTGCTTTCTGCTTTTTCCTCTTTTACATTCCAAACAGTAGGTGTATTTGAACCAGCCTTATTTTGCAAAGAATGTCTTCTTTTTACAAAAATCGCATCAGTATTTTTTGAATATAGAGAGTCTTTTACTCTATCTATATTATCTTTTTTCTCATCTGGATTATACATAAATGTAGGTCATATTATACCACATTGTTTCTATGACAAAAACGTACTTTTTTATAAATGTGTTTCTTTTAGAGCATTATTTATATCCAAAATTGCCATTTTTTTCTTACTATCAAACGTATTTAATATGTTTACTGATAATTCATTGTCCATAACATAATCAGACAAATCAAAAGATTTTTTAAAATAACCTAAATGATATAAAATCCTGAGTACCGTAATTGTTTCTAAATTTTTTATACTATCTTGCGACAATTCGTTTTTAAACAAAAAATTATAGAAAGATTCCACGCTATAAAAAAGAGATTCGTTTTTTTCTTCTCCATGGAGTAATCTCAGAAGCAAAGAAAAAATATTTTGAATTGCGGTAAGTTTATTAATATCTTTTAAGAAATTTCCATGCTCTACTGTTTCAACGCTCGTGATACGCCATGTATTCTTTCCCTTAACTAAAGATATTGAAATTAGGCAAAAATCCTGCAAGTGCCCTTTTAATTTTGATTTATCTAAACGAACACTTTGAGCGCTGACTCTTACAAAACCAAGATCCTGGGTAAGTAAAAAATAATATTTATTTGCTTCTTCGATAGGGACACTTTTTATAATTATGGCTTTAGTGGTGTAAATGTGGTGCATGAAAGTAGTTTAAAGTTAAAAGTTGAAAGTGTAAAGTTATTATAATATAATAGGACCTACGCAAACACTCCACATATCCCCAATCTGATAGCTCGCGCTTTTTGTTCATACCAACTTATTCCAGTCTTTAATCTCTCAAACTCTAATTTTACGAATGCGACAAAACAAGCAAAGATGTGTGTGAGTTG
>JBDRJU010000041.1:0-18246 GCA_043814645.1 bacterium
GAAGCGGAGAGACACTGTACCCAGTGTCTCGGAGCGGATGCTGGGCTGTGGCGGAATTCGTCGTGGAGCGTACGATTTAGTTTCAAGCCACCACGCACGCGGGGCGTGCGCATTAGTCCGTTTGTTGTTCGAAAAAGGTTCGAGCAAAGTGTATAATTACAGCACCAAATCAAAAAACACCCTTTTGGGTGTTTTTAAATTACTTTTTTGTCTTAGCTTTATTTAAGAAGATTGTAATTCTTGATTTATATCTTGCTCCTGCGTTTTTCTTTATAAACTTAATTTTTACTGCTTTATCTATTGTGGCATAAACTTCTGGTAACATTTTTTCTGCTTCCTTTATTTTATTTGCTGTTACAAGTTTTTTAATACTTTTTAAAGCTGCTTCCATATCATTACTTCTACGAGTATTAAATATCGCTTTCTTTTTTGCAACTCTTAAAGCTTTTTTCGCTGATGATGTTATAGGCATTTTTTTGGTTCGCCGAACATTTTAATAAATGTTTTAGGCTTATAATTAATTTATCAAATAATAATCGAGACACGATGTTTTTTGACAGGTCTATACATTAACATCTTTAGACTAGAAAATCAACAAAACAACGAGTATTAATTTATACTACTTTTTTATGATATAATTGTTTTGAGCAAGTGAGAAAAATTAACAAACCCCGGTGAAATAAAATCTTTAAGGATTTTATCCGCTGAATGCGGATATTTCACAGGGTGATGATTTTTATAATCGCTTCACTCATTAAAAATCAATCATGATAGCAAAAATAGAAGGTATAGTTTGGGACACAAATAATAAATTTTTTACTGTTGGAGTTGGTGGTATTGGATTTAAAATTTATACAACTGCAGAAATAAAAGAGGTCTCACAAAAAGGAGAAAAAGTTTCTTTATTCACACATCTTGTCGTACGAGAAGACGCTTTAGATCTTTATGGTTTTCTTACAGAAGAAGAATTAAAATTTTTTGAAATGATAATTTCTATTTCAGGAATTGGTCCAAAAACGGCTCTGAATGTTTTAAATATAAGTTCCGTCCTTGCACTCAAAAGAGCAATCTCGAGTGGAGATACTTCTCATCTTACAAAAGTTTCTGGTATCGGAAAAAAGATTGCAGACAAAATGGTTCTTGAACTTAAAGATAAAGTTATGATTACGGAAGAAGAAAGTGATATTAATCTAAGAGATGAAATAGACGCCATAGAAGGTTTAAAATCTCTTGGCTACAATCCAAAAGATGCTCGTGATGCTTTAAAAAATATCGACCGAAAAATTACTAAGACTGGAGACAGAATAAAAGCCGCGTTAAAAATTTTAGGGAAATAAATTAGAAATACAAAGATGGGTTTCGCTTTGCGAAACCCATCTTTGTATTAACTTTATAACTATTTCTGATGCACATCACAAAAATGTGCACTTCTTCCACCAACTTTTATTCTTCTAACAATTCCGTGACAGTTTTTCATTTCACATTTTTCACCAACTTTTTTATAAACTTTATGAAGAAGTTGAAATCCGCCTTTTTCACCATTTGGATTTCTATAATCCGACATTGAATCTCCACCAACTTTTATTGAATGTTTAAGGATTTTAATTATACTTTTATAAAGCAATTTTAATTTCTTTTCATTAATATCTTTTATTCTTGTTTCGGGATGAAGACAAGTTTGCCATAGCACTTCATCCGAATATATATTCCCTATCCCCGCAATGATTTCTTGATCCATAAGTACAGTTTTTATCTTCCTGTTTGGTTTTTTAAAAAGTCTTTCTTTAAAAATTTTACAAGTGAAACTCTTCTCAAGTGGTTCTGGCCCAAGTTTTTCAAGATCGGTCATTTTATGAATATTGTCCGTATCAAAGACAAAAACTTTTGCAAATTTTCTTGCGTCAGAAAGTACCAAAGTATTTTTATTAGATAAACTAAACGCAACATGGATGAAACGGTTGTATGGGTCTGTGAGCGGTCCCTCATCAATGGGGAACCACTTTTTGTCTTGAAATCTATATTTTCCATACAAAAGGTGCCCGGTCATTTTCATATGAACAAGGATTGTCTTGCCTGCCCGTCCTTTGGTGTGGTTTCCTGAAACGTTTATCAAGACATTCTTACCTCTCCTTGTAACACTTAAAATTCTTTTATTTATAACTTCTTTTCTAAAAAAAGGAAAATATTTTATGTCCTTTATATTTCCTTTTCCATAATTGAAAGGTGAATTGTAGTCAGTCCATACATCTAAAATACTTAGGCCTTTAATCCTATGGTTTAGAATATTTACTGTTGTTTGTACCTCTGGTAGTTCTGGCATAGTATGAAGTTTAAAGCGAAAAAAAAATAAATGTAAATATCTATAATTAGGTTATTGTACTTATCCGTTTAATGGCATAAAATACAATGGATGAAAAAGAGTACTACCGCAAAGGTCTTAATATCTGTATCTATACTGTGTTTTGGTATTTCTGCTCTTATACTTATTTCACAAAGAGTAAAAATAGACGGAATATCTGCCGTTCTTTCCTTTAACGATCAAAATAAAAAAATAAAAATATTAATAGTTCCTGGACATGAACCAAATGCTGGCGGAGCAGACGAATATAAAGCAATAAAAGAAAGAGATTTAAATCTTCAATTATCTACCCTATTGAAAAACGACTTAGTAAAAAATCCAAATATTGAAGTAATAATGGCACGAGATGAAAATGGATGGAATCCCGATTTAGAAAATTATGTGAAAACAAATGAATTAGCAATTATGAATTGGGTCGCCGATATGAAAATAAAAATGTTATCTAAAGTTGATGCTGGAGAAATGGAATTGATAGATCCAAATATGAAACATAATCCTGCCACATCTACTGCTGTGTTGTATTTATATGGAACAAATAAATGGATAGAAGATAATAAAATAGATTTGGTTTTACATGTTCACTTCAATAGCAATCCGAAAATAAATGGGAAACCAAATTTTAGAGGATATTGTATGTATATTCCTGAAAAACAATATTCAAATTCTTCATCAAGTAAAGTTTTTGCAAATTATTTAAACGAGGAAATTTCTAAAATTGAAAAACCAAGCAACATGCTACAAGAAAAAGATACAATAATTGAAGACCAACAACTTATTGCGACTGGAAATTATGACACATTGAAAATTCCATCTGTTGTAGTTGAGTACGCATATATTTATGAGCCAATGATGTTAAGCTCGAGCACAAGAAATATTTTTATAGAAAAAGCGGCATCATCCACAGCAACAGCAATTAATAATTATATTGAGAAAAATTAAAAACCGTTTGAAACGGTTTTTAATTTTTATTATTTTTGAGAATTTTTTGTAATTCCTCCCTCGCCACTTCTGCATCGCTCCATTTTTCCTTCTGCCCATTTTTTCTCATTATATATGGATCGGTTCCTTTGCCTGTAATAATTACAACGTCTCCCTTTTTTGCAAACTTATATGCAACCGCAATAGCCTCTCTTCTATCCATTACCATCTTTGGTTTTTTATTTTTAAAATACCTTGCCATATCTTCTAATATTTCCTGAGGGTCATCGTCGTATGGATCTTCATCAGTAAGAATTATTTCTTCACAATATTTATCTGCAATTTCTGCCATTTCTTTCCTTTTCCATTTATCACGTCCTCCGCCGCAGTTTCCCAGCACTCCTATTTTTTTACTCTCCAGAAAAGTTTCGTAAATTACCTTTAAAGAATCCGGGGTATGAGCATAATCCACTATTACTTTAAAGTCCTGGCCCATTTCTATTTTTTCCGCCCTACCCTTAATTTCCTTCAATTTTATTAATGCTTTTTTAACAATAGATAAATCTATTTTTTCGCTCTCGGCATATTTCGTAGCAGCAAGAATATTATAAATATTAAATTTACCAGGTAAAACAGTCTCTATTCCCACCCCTTTATATGTAAATTTTGTTAAATCTTCAGAAAAAATAATGTTTTTTGCTTCTTCTATTGAATAAGTAATTTTATTTGGAATATTTGTATTCAAAAATTTTGGGCTTTCTTTATCATCTGTATTTACTATTATTACTTTGTTTTGTTTTTTTGATTTTTCCAATTCTTTTGCAATAGAAAGTTTCGCCTCAATGTACTTTTCATAGCTTCCATGTGATTCGATATGTTCAGGTGCGAGGTTTGTAAAAATCAAGGCATTAAGATCAATAAATTTGTTTCTAAATTGCTTCACAGCTTCAGAAGATATTTCGATCACTGTATACTCACATTTTGCATTTACAGCACGTCTTAAGAACTTTTGAATGAACATTCTTCCCGGCATAGTCATTTTATATAAATTTGGTTTTGATTCTTCCCCTATTTTAAATCTTAAAGTGCCGACCAAAGCAGTTTTTTTACCGGCTTCTTCTAAAATCGCATTTATAAACTCAACAGAAGAAGTTTTTCCTTTCGTCCCGGTTACAGCAACTACTTTTATTTCTTTTGAAGGAAATCTATAAATTATTGCTCCTAAAAATGCCAAAAAATAATGATAATGGGGCTGTATTTTTTTAAATAACCCTAATGGTATAGATTTTTTGATTATTGAAAATATTTTTTGCATCCCGGTTATAAATTTTTAAGCTTACTGATATTACGTTAATTTTCTTTGTTTATGTTTTTACTAAACAAGCCTTTAACTAATGATTCATCTCGTTATTTATAACGGGACAAGTATATATATAATAACTTTTTACTTAAAAATTTCATAGCCTGCAATTCCGAAAGAAACGGAAACATTCAAAGATTCTTTCTTTCCTTTCATTGGTATTTCAGCAATTACATCGCATAAAGTTAAAATTTTTTTATCTATTCCACCAACTTCATTTCCCATAATCATAGCTGTGGGATATTTTGGCCTAACTTTTTTGAAATCAATAGATTTTTTGTTTTGCTCCACCGCAATTATCTGGAATCCTTCCTTTTTCAATTTTTTAATTATTTCTTTAGTATCAAAAAAATATTCCCATTTTATATCCTTTTCAGCCCCAAGAGCTACTTTGGCCAAATCCTTTCTTGCCCTTCCAAATCTATCGATAGGGGTTGGGGTACATCCGCATAAAAAGATTTTATCTATTCCCAATGCATCGGAAGTTCGAAAGATGGAGCCGACGTTATAAACACTTCTTACATTGTCTAAAATAACTACTTTTTGCCCATTTAACCCTTTTTTCCTTACCCTGCGTGAATTTTCACTTTGTTTTAAATTTGTCATAACTTTTTATTAATTAATAATTATCGGTGTAAACACTAAATCCTATTATCACAAAATTCTTTGCGGGGATATTAATTGAAATATACATCAAAACCAACAAAGATTAAAGGTAAGGTTTTGCAAAGCAAAACCTCACTACTTCGTAACTTTTAACTTTAAACTTTCGACTTGAAACTACCATTTTGCTATCTTTATGATAAAATGGTCCACATGATATTAAACACATTTCCCGACTTACTAACATATAGTATGCTATCCCCTCTCATATTAAGAGTTGTTTTAGGTCTTATTGTAATAAATTTGGGTAATTTGAAACTAGGAAAAGAACATGTGGCTTGGCAAGAACTTTTTGAAACAATAAATCTTCAGCCCGCCAAACTTTGTGTAAAAATTCTAGCTTTGATAGAAATTATAGGAGGACTGATGTTAATAATCGGATCTTATACTCAATTAATTTCAATACTATTCGCTGTATTATTCTTCTGTGAAGCAATATTGGAATACAGAGAGCCAAACCTAGAAAAAAGAAATCTTACTTTCTATATATTAATGTTTACCATCTCTCTTTCCTTAATCTTTCTTGGAGCAGGAGCTTTCGCTTTTGATTTGCCTCTTTAATTTCTAGCCCCTACACTATATATAGATAGCGAGACATAAAAAAACCACCTAAATAGGTAATTTTGTTATCAACTTATTTTACTGTTATTTTATAAATTTTTATTATTTTCTTAATATAAGATGGGGAGTCAGGTTTTTTGCTTTAAAAAATTTCTTTGAAAAATCTGCGACTTTTTTCGGGTCATAATATGCACAAGAGAAAACATCTATGTATGCAGTGTTTGTTTTATTAGCGAAATGGCCAGAAATAAGAAAGGTTTCTATTAATTGTGCCATGGAAAATCCTGCTATTTCTTCTTTTGCTCCAAAATTAACAACGATACAATCTCCAAATCTATTTACCTTAATTAAATCACAAAGTTCGTATACAAATTTTTTAATCTTGTCTGCATTTCGTATAATTTTAGGATCGCATTTATGTAAATCCAGACTGAGTAATATTCCCCAGCTTTTATTTTTACCAAAATCTTTATCAGTTATATCCATGCGGGATATTATAACAACAGTGTAAATTAATACAATAACATTTAGGTTAAAAATGTGGATTATTTTTTTCAACAGTAATAATTTCTACAGTTCTGATTAATATATTTTTACCCCTTTCCAGAAATTATTATAACAATTTAAGCGATGATTCTTATATGAGGGAGATGTATGAGAAGTTGAGGTATATAAGGGAGATGGGAAAATAAATATACTAAGTATTATTGTAAATCATCAACAACCCACCAAAATTCATTGCCTTTTCTCGCTCCGTACATTACTTTTTTACTGTCAGCACTAAACGTTAAAACATTCACTACATATGAAATATAATCATATAGTTCTCCTTCTTTTTCATTAGCTACTACTATCATTTTATTATTTTGCTTAACTATATAAGCTAGCTTCTGACTATCTGGACTAAAAGCAAGATTTGAAATAGTATTAATTGAATACTTTTCTGGTTCATTATACTTTTTACCTTCTACTGAATTTAGAACAACAAAATCTTCTCCATTATCTTTTGCTATATACGCAATATTCTGACTATTGGGAGAAAATTGTAAGTCCTTCATACTATTGTATGCCTTACCAATTGTTTTTTTACCATCCTCCAATGTAATTACAACTATATAATTATTACCGAAATCGCCAGCTATAAAGGCAATTTTTTTGCTATCAGAACTAAAAATTGGCGATAAAGTTACTGGGTAATTTTCCACAGATTCTTGACCATTTATTACTAGCTTCCATGAACTGCCATTATATGCGGAGTAAGCAATATTTTTACTATCTGAACTAATAACTACATGTTCTATTTCACTGTACGTTCCGTTATTCTTAATTTCTTGATCATTAATTACCAAAAAACTTTTTTTATTTTCTCTTGCAACATAAACAAGTTTTAAACTATCTGGACTAAAAGTAACTGATGAATAAGTATCAGGTTCATACATTTTACTCTCCACTCCATTTACAACAATGAATGACTTGATGTCGGGATCATATATTTGATTTTTTTCCACATTATTAATAGCTGTGGATGGTTTTCCGTTTGCAGTATATACAAACTTTGAACTATCTGGACTAAAGGTTAAGCCATACACGTGACGATATTCCTTTCCCTCAACACCATTTATAATAACTTTCTGACTTTTTTGTGTTATATCTGCTTTGTAAGCCATTTTTGAACTATCTGGACTAAAAACTATTGGGTCCTCAAGAAGAAAATAGGTATTTCCTTTAGTTATATTGCCATTAGAATCATCTTCTACCACATAAGAACCATCTTGTTTACCATAAACAATGTAAGCCATTTTTGAACTATCTGGACTAAAATATATGTGTGTTATTTTATCAGGCGGTGGTGGCCCTCCAATATTAAAATTAAAAAGAGAAGACGAGATTTTTTGCCCTTCATTAAAATTTAATACTGCAAATTCATCCGATCCTCTCTTAGCTCCCCAAGCAATTTTTTGTTGATCAGGACTTATATAAAATTGGTGAAAGTTCCCATAAGTCGTGTATGAATATGATCCACTCTTTTCATTAATAAATATCTCATTCCCAAGTACATTACCAAACAAAACCTTTCTGCCATCATTGGTAAATTGGACATTATCCATTCCACATATACCACTTTGACAATATTCGTCTAAAATTTGTTGTGATACTGTCGCAAGTTTTGTTGAAACTAAATTTATACCACTAGGTTCATTGTTAAAATTTTTACTGTCCATTAAAGAAATTGGTCCAGTACTTTTAAAGAAATTAAATACAAAATAAATGATCGCAGCAATAAATATTAACAGAATCAATTTCTGCATTTTTGTTTTTTTATATTTTGGAAGTGATTTTATATTGTTATTAACAGAAGGTGGAGTTAAATTACTATGATTTTTTAGTGCAACATTTGAAAAAGCTTCAGCAATATCTTTTTCATTCCATCCGTTAGATAATAAATTCGACTGAATAATATTTTTTGGCGTACCTCTGGCTATTTCGTTTTCAATATAATTTAATAGGTCTTGATTAATCATGAACAAATAATATCACATTTTTAATTAAAAATTGTTAACAATGATAATTTTGTTACAAAAAGTTCAATTCCAATCAGGGTGCCAAAAAATTATCCTTAATCTAAGGCGTGATTTCGCTGTGCGCTTAGTTGGACCGTGAGTACACTTGTCTCCCTCGACTAAAACTTTTTCGTCAAAAAGTTTTGTCTGGGCACCAACTCATTCGTCCCGCAAGCTTGCGGGACATCCATTCCGCTGTTCGATTCCAACGCGTGAGCCAAGCAGTTGGCTCACTTAAGCGCACACTGCAAAAGAAAATCACTCCGTAATAAAAGAGTGATTTTCTTTTGCAGTGCGCTTAGTTGGAATCGAACCAACGACCGTCTCCTTAAAAGGGAGCTGCTCTACCGACTGAGCTATAAGCGCAACTGGTTAAATCTAGCAAAAATAATACGAAAATACAAATAATTTAATTGTGTACTCATGATTAAATTATGCAGTCCCGTAGCTAACTTTTTCCTTCAAAAAAGTTATGGTACTGGGATAACAAGAAATTTACAAAAAGTCTATACCTGGCCTTTATAATTCTAAAACCCCAGTACCATAACCTCGTGATAGCTCGGTTAGCTACAGGGCAGGTAAATTTTATTTACAAACTTAGAATGAATTTTTCTAGGGCTATGTAAAAGTCTTCATTTCCTCTGTGAGCTTCATGATACATTGATACAAGTTTGGAAGAAAAATTTTCTAATTCTCCATCTTTATAATTTCTAGAATATCCACGAGATTTTTCAAATGGAAATGATTTCATATTTGCTTCTTCGGCTGTTTTGCATTTTTTCGCCAAAAGCATACTCTTTATTTGCCAGAAAAATATTCCGTGTACTTCCTCCGCTGGCACTTGTTCAGCTAAAGCATCTTGATATAGCACCCACAATCCCCTTTTATCTCTTCTACCAAGCGCATCGGCAAACTCAAAAAAATCTATCTTCTCACCAATCAAAGCTAGTTTTTCTTTTTTATTTAAAGTTTTGGCAGATTTTATAAACTCTTGAACTTTTTCAGCATTCTTTTCTATTTTTATAAGACTTGTTTTGTCCATCTTTCCTTCTGCAAAAATAAAAATATTATCTGAATCTTTAAATTCTTTTATATTTTTTAAAATCAATTCCTTATTTTCTTTATTATCAAAAGTTTTGTATAAAAATACAATGTATTTACTAGAAAAAAGTGCCTGACTTCCTGCAAGTTCCATTATCCTACTGACCGATAAATCCTCATCTCCTATTTTAATCAGAGTTGCATCAGGCTTTTTGGAAAGCAAAGAATCAACAGTTATTTTCGCTTTTTTCCTAGCACTTTCTATATCTGTTCCGTAATAAAAATAGATCATTTACCCGAGAAAATTTTTGCCAATAAAAATTGTTTGTTTCGACTTAGCAACAAACTGTATTAAAACGATTTTACCTATTATCATGATTTTTTTATATAATTAATTTTTAACAAACATTGGCAAAAACTTTAACGGGTTAATAATATTAAAGCACTTACAACAATAGACGCAGTTTCAGCCCTAAGAACCTGTGAACCAAAAGAAATGCTTTTTATTCCTTTGTCATCAAATAAAATTTTTTCTCTGTCTGTCCAACCACCTTCAGGACCAATGAGTATTCCGATTTTTTTATTTGTATTGATAGAAAAAGTATCTACTATACTTCCCCCATCAAAATCTAAAACAAATAATTCCCCATCAAAATCAAAAATGGCTTTTTCTAATGATTCAGGTGTCAAAATTTCTGGCAAAATAGTTTTTCCGGATTGTTCAGCCGACTCTTTTGCAATTTTGTTTAATCTTTCAATATTTAAATCTTTTTTCTCGCTTCTCTCGGAAATTATTGGATGAAATGCCGAAACACCTATTTCCGTACACTTTTCTACTACAAATTCAAAATTATCTTTTTTTATAATTGATTGAAATAAATACAGTTCAATATCCGTTGGATTTTTTACTTTTTTTTCTTTTTCTATTACAAGCACAGCTTCATCTTTCGCAAGAATTTTAAAGTATCCTTCATATTCAAAATCTCCCCCATTAAAAATTATCACCCTATCACTAGCTTTCAATCTAAAAACTTTTAACCACTGATGTAAAAGCTCCTTGTCGTCTATACGAATTTCTTTACTTGACCCATCAGATTGATTTTTTATTTGATTGGGGCCAATCTGCCTATTTATATAAAACCTGTGTAATCTCATAAAGTCAGTATATAGTATTTAGAATGAAGTATAAAGTATAAAAAACCCGCACTTCCACCATGGTGGAAGTGCGGGTTTTAATAAAATATCAGTTTGCTTTAATTTGATTTTTTAGGTAATTGTGCAATTCAGCTATGGCTGAATTGCACAGTTACCAATAAAAATTAATTTGCATTCAAATTTTATTTGTTATATCTTTAGTGTGTCGTTAGTAATTTAATTTGTGTATGCTAAAAAGCTACAAGCTATCACCTAATTCAATGAATTTAATACCCACAGTAATAGAAAAATCCCAGTTCGGCGAAAGAGCATACGATATCTATTCAAGACTTCTTAGAGAAGGGATAATTTTTCTGGGCGGACCAATAGATGATGATTCTGCAAATATTGTTATTGCACAATTACTTTTCTTGCAATCAGAAGATTCCAAAAAAGATGTAAAACTTTATATAAACTCTCCCGGGGGATCCGTCACGGCTGCACTTGCGATACTTGATACGATGAATCATATAAAAAATGATGTTTCTACAGTTTGTGTTGGGCTTGCAGCTTCTGCAGCAGCGCTTTTACTTTCAGCCGGTAAAAAAGGAAAGAGATTTTCTCTTCCAAATGCAGAGATAATGATTCACCAACCTTCAGGTGGAGCGCACGGACAAGCTTCGGATATTGAAATCAATGCAAAACAAATTTTAAAAATAAAAGCAAAGTTAAATAAAATGATGGCTGAAAATACAGGAAAAACTGTTGCTCAAATTGAAAAAGATGCAGATAGAGATTACTTTATGTCAGCAGAGGAAGCTAAAAAATATGGAATTATAGACAAGATACTGTAATTAGTTATAAAGTTAAATACGACAAAAAAAGGGTTTTGCTTCGCAAAACCCTTTTTTATTGATTTGATTATTGTCCACCATCAAGAGTCATGCTGTCTGGATTTATAGTATCAAAAAAATCTTTTAAAGCACCTTTATCCTTTTGTATATTTAATTGTGTTTTTAGATCATCAACAGTTTTTATTAGCTGTTTATTTAACTAAAGATGAATAACCTTAAATGCTTCTATAACCTTATTTAATTTTTCTTTAAATTTCGGATATTTAGAAAAATTTACTTCTTTATTTTCTTTATCATTTAATTCTGCCTCACAAAGTTCAACCACATTATTCATGTGTGCATTAATACTAATGAGTTCATCGTAATCGATATCTTCTCCAAACTTATCTAAAGATGAATTTAATATTTTCATTTCCCCATTAATATGTCTCTGGAGATCTTGTATCCTTTTCATTTCTGCCTTATTTTCCGGTTCATTTTGTATAGGATTTTCCATGCTCATAATATTTTTTGATTATTTTTAGTAAAATTTCGCTCCTATATTATCCTCCTTTTTGAAAAGTTTGTCAACATCAGCATCAGGATTTAAGTGCTAAAAATAACCTTATTTTAAGGGCAAAAAAATGGTAGACAAGATGACAAAACTAATATATGATGGAGAAGTTAATAATTTAATTTTAAGGGATCCTGTTTTCGTCAGATTTTAAGAAAAAGCTATATGTTTTTATTTCAATCTTTAAAAGACCTAAGTGATAAATTGATTAGGCAGCAAACTACATAAGGCTAGAAAAGTCTGAAAAAGACGAGGTCTTTTTCACAATAACATGTCATTAAAAATAGTTTTCCTCATTGCGGGCCTAGTCGGTCTAGTTTTTGGTGCAATAGGATATTATCTACGACTCATCATATCTTTGGGACAAAAAGGTTCTATGGAACTCGAGGTCAGAAAGATGATGTTGGGTGCCGAAGAAAAAGCAAAGAAAATAGTTATTGATGCAGAAACAAAATCTGTAGAAATAATGAGTGAAACCAAAAAAGATGCAAAAGAAAAAGAGGAGAAGTTTAAAGTTACAGAAGATCGTTTGATTAAAAAGGATAGTCTTCTCGACCAGAGACAGCTTGACCTAGATAAAGAGGAAGTAAATATCAAGCAAAAACTAGTTGAAATAAAGGATGCGAAAGAAAAATTAGAAAAAATTGAGGCACAAAAAAATGCTGAACTTTTAACTATTGCAAAAATGTCTGAGGAAGATGCAAAAAATAGCCTTTTTTCATCAATGGAAAAAAAATACGAGGAAGATATTTTAGGCAGAATGAAAAAGTTGGAAGAATTTGGAGAAGAAACGCTTGAACATAGAGCAAAAGAAATTCTTGCAACATCCATACAAAGACTTTCTACTTCAGTTGCCCCAGATATTATGTCTACGATTCTTAGTATTCCTTCAGATGAAATGAAAGGGAAAATTATTGGAAAAGAAGGAAAAAATATTAAAGCTTTTGAAAGAGTTACTGGGGTTGAAATAATAGTGGATGATTCCCCAGGAATTATTACTATTTCTTCATTTGATCCCATTAGAAGACAGGTTGCCAGAGTTGCTCTTGAAAATTTACTTCTTGATGGAAGGATTCAGCCTGCAAAAATTGAAAAAATTATAGAAAAAGCACAGCTTGATATAAATAAAATTATCAAAGAAAAAGGAGAACAAGCTGCTTATGAATGTGGAGTTATTGGTCTAGACCCTAGAGTTATTGCAATTCTCGGAAGATTACACTTCAGAACAAGTTATGGACAGAATGTTCTTCAACACTCTATAGAAATGTCTTTACTCGCAGGAATGATTGCCGAGGAACTTGGTGCAAATGTACAAATAGCAAAAACGGCAGCTTTGGTGCACGATATCGGTAAAGCTTTAGATCATGAAGTTTCAGGAACTCACGTAGAAATCGGTAAGAGAATCCTACAAAAATTTGGAGTAAATGAGAATATTATAAAAGCTATGCAATCTCACCATGAGGAATATCCTTATGAAAGTGTTGAGGCTATTATCGTACAGGTTGCAGATACAATTTCTGGAGGAAGACCAGGTGCTAGAAGCGATAGTATAGAAAATTATTTAAAGAGACTTCAGGAACTTGAAGCAACAGCAAACGCATTCAAAGGAGTAGAAAAATCATATGCATTACAAGCAGGAAGAGAAATAAGAGTCTTTGTTACACCAGAATTGATTTCAGATCTTGAAGCCAAGAAATTGGCTAGAGATATAGCCGATAAGATAGAATCTGACTTGAAATATCCTGGAGAAATAAAGGTTACTCTTATTAGAGAAAATAGAATTATAGAATACGCACGTTAATACGAATTAAAAAAAACAAAAGTAAACAAAAGGCGGTTTTGCTTCGCAAAACCGCCTTTTGTTTTTTATAAAAATATCAATCTTACAAAAATTAGGTAATGAAGCAAAAAATTGTCAATATACTTTCCCCTATTGCGCTTTAAAATCAAGGTATTATAATACTAGGCAGGTCATCAAATCTTTTATGTGCAAAGAAAACACATAGAAGTTTTAAAAGCTTCGCGCATCCAGACCTGATACGCGGAACAATTTATAAATATTATGAATAAAGCAGGTATTGTTGAGGTTGTGCAAGGAGTTCTCGGAGGAACAAAAGTACAAGCAGAGCAAATCGTTGACACAGTTTTTGATACAATAGTAAAGAATTTGAAGAAAGGAGAAGAAGTATCAATCGCAGGGATTGGTATATTCTCAGTCAAACAAAGAGCAGCAAGACAAGCTAGAAATCCAAGAACAGGAGAATCTATCTCAGTTGCAGCTATGAAGGTTCCAAAATTCAGAGCAGCAAAAGCTTTGAAAGAAGCAGTAAAGTAATTTTACTTAAGTTTAGGAAAAAATCCCCGAAAGGGGATTTTTTGTTTGATATAGAATAAGAATTGACATTATTAGCTAAATCAACTAGTCTAATTTCAGAAAGCTCGTCTAATTTATAGGAGGTCTTTATGAATATTATGTGGTGGATTGTACTTTATGTGTTTATTGGATTTGTATTTACGAAGTGTTTTGTCGGTAATTATGAGACTATAGGTGATATGTGTTTCCCTATATTTTGTTGGCCTCTCATAATTCTCATACTCACTATCAGAAGTGGAAATTTGCCGGAAGACACTGATCCAATAAAATTTGCAAAGACGGCAATTCTAAAATTTTTTAACAATTCTTTTTAAATTGTTTCAAAAAACCGTAGAACAAATTCCTATTACACCAAAAATCCCTCAGTTTCATTGAGGGATTTTTATTTGTGCGGGCGGAGCTTTCGGTCACGGGTTATTTGTTCGCCGTCGCTCACAAATACCTGCGACCCCGACTCATGAAAATTTTTTACTAAAAATTTTCATTCCGTCTTTCGATTCACCCGTGAAAGTGCTTACTAGCACTTTCTTGCCCACAACTTTAAAAGCCTAGATTTCTCTAGGTTTATAAAGTTGTGCGGGCAGGGTGAATCGAACACCCAACCACAGTTTGGAAAACTGTTGTTTTACCACTAAACTATGCCCGCATTTAAAAAGAACGCTGTAATATTAGCAGAAATATTGCTTAGAATCAACGAGAATTGATTTTTTAGGTTTAATACAAATAGTGAAGTTCACCATGGCGAACTTCACTATTTGTATTAACTTTATAACTTTCCATCCCTTCGAGAGATTTGCCGTAGGCATGACAACTTTTAAACTTTATAACTACTTTGTGCTTTTTTCGACTATTGCTATCACCGCTTCAAAATTATCATTCTTTTCTACTCCCTTTCTTTTCTGTATTCCACATTTAACACATTTAAAATTTATAAAATATTTTCCCTTTTGGGAATCAATCTTAATCGGTTCCATCATTCCCCAGCAGCTTTCCGCTCTATCTCCGGGATTTATATCTACATGTTTGCTCCATAAACAATTAAAACAGTGATTCGTAAAACCATTTCCAATATTTTTTGTTCCACATTTATCGCAAATAAAATCCTCAAATTTCCTTTGAAATTTCCTTGGTTGATTTACCATTATATTAATTTGACTATTTTCGCCTTATTTTTATATTTCTTTATTAAAATTTCATCACCATTATCAAGAATTATTTCTTCATCATTATTATCTGAATAAGCTATGGCCTTACCGCGAGTGATCTTTACAACAATTTCAGAATCCTCTTTTAATACCATGTGATCTGACTGCTCTGTACTGTTGTTAAAGGCTACACCAAGCCCTATTTCAAAAAAACTGCCCGTGATAGACCTATAGTATCCAGTTGAGCCGTAAGGGGTAGAAATGGCCACTCCATCGCCTATTATTTCACCGCCAACCTTTTTACTGTTTATAAAAATCTCATATCGTATAGCGCGTCTTGGGTCAATATTGTGAACAATGATTTCATTTAAACCAATGATTTTTTTACCCTTGGAAACAGCTTCAATTTTAATCTCCTCTTCTATTTTATATTGTTTTTTTAATATCTTTTTCAAAATTTCTTCCGGTAAAATATCATGGCCTTTTTTGGAAGTTTTACTTTTCTTTAAAATAAATTTTGGAATTTCAGGAAAATCTTTTTCTGATTTCATAAATGTTCCATCTCCACCGACACTGGCTATCATATCTGGATTTTTTTCCACAATTCCAAAGCCGGCTTTTTCAGCCAATTTAATTGTTTCATCTGTTTTGTGACCGTAAATAAGTAATTTCATGCTTAGTTTTAATAACTACATTCTATTCCAAATTTTAAAAAAAGGAAGGTTATATTTTCATCTATTGATTAATATCTTTATTATGGTAAATTCGTGGTAGAAAGTTTTTTAAAAAATATACAGGAGGTAAATATGAGAAATTTACTGGAATGGAGGATTGATCAATAAGAAGAGCTAAATTTTTTAACAGGTAGATTGTCATCTAAAAGAGAGTTGACTCGACCTTATCACTGCTATAAAACGGGTGTCACTCTTCATCTTCATAAAAATATGGAAATTTTTACTCGAGAACACTACCTACGAAACACTGGAGGTCTTGACCCAAAACAAATTCTGGAAAAAATATGGTTGGCGAAGAAAAATAACAAAGGTCGTTTGAAGAAATGGAGAATTGAAACCAGAATTGTAGGAAAATTGGATGCCTGTTGTTCAGGCATAAAAGTACTAGCAATGGTTGATAAAAACAAAAAAGAGAGAATTCTCAACTGTTTCAGCTGGCCAGATGTAATATTTACCTCTGTATAAGCATTTTCAAAAAAAATACCGCAATTAAATTTGCGGTATTTTTATATCAAACGGTGAATGACATAAATGTCAAAAATATGATACAATACATCATGTATGTTGAATAATCAATCCAAACGAATTGAAGTTGAATTGCGTTCAATGTTTGATGAAACCAAGTATAATGAACTTGCTTCTTTTTTTGATAAACATGCGAAAGATCTTGGGGAAGATAATAAAAATGTGTTTTTTTTTATTTTACCAGATAAACTTATAAAAGTAGTAGATAACATATCAAAAAATACTGCAAAGATAGTTTTAAAACTTAATAAAATTGGTAAGGGTAGCGGTTTTGAAGAAATAGAAATATTTATTCAAAGGCAAGGTGTGGAAAAATCAGTTAAGCTCTTTATCTCTCTCGGGTTAATTGAAGTCCAAAATTCTTTTCAAAAACGTCATAATTATTTATATAAAAATGTTGAGTTTGCTTTGAAACACAGTAAAGATTGGGGATATCATTTAGAACTTGAACAAATTGTAAATGATAAAAAAGATATTTCTTTGGCAGAAAAAAAAATGAATGTTCTGGCCACAGAGTTGGGGTTGCACATTATGACTGAAAAGGAATTAGAAGAGTTTACTTCTAGAAAAGATGAAGAACACAGGAATAATAAAAAATAGTAAGAGTCTCATATCATTAGCAGAAGAAAATAAATTACCTGTTCATCAGTATATGGATATGGAAACTCTGAACTGGATAATTAGCCTGAATCCATTTAAAAACAAATCGTCACTCGCATCACTATTTCCAGTTGAGAGTGTAGATTTACTATATAAATTCTTACCACAAAAAAAATGGTTTTTGGTGAAAGATGAAATATCAACGATTCATGGAATAAGACATCTTTTAAGAGTTGTGGTTTATATGATTATTCTTTCTCCAACAAAAGAATTATCGACCCAAAAAATTATTAATAGAATTATAGCAGCCGGATTACATGACATTAGACGTTTAAATGATAAATCAGATCCGGATCATGGCAAAAGGTCAGCTGAGTGGTTTCTAGAAAATTATAAGAAAATATCTGAGCAGTTTGGTTGCAATTTAACAGAATATGATAAGGATGATATATATTATTCAATATATTTTCATGATGTTGAATATGGGGTTTTTGAAAAGACACCCGAATATTATAAACACAAACCCTCAATCGACATATTAAAGACATCGGATGCTCTCGATAGATATCGTCTCCCCAAAAAGAAATGGTGGTTTGATAAAAAACTAGTAAAATTTCCAGTAACAGAAAATATTATGAAATTTGCCTACGAATTTATTATTAATACAGAGATGTATTATTTAAAGAATTTATGCGATACTTCATCTGTTATTAATTTATTATCATTAGACCTGCCCCGTAATAACCACCTACACAACTTCAAAAAGCTAAATTTTGTTAAATTTAACTTGTTTCAAGCTCTAAATTCCAAAGTCCAGCGCAAACATTCATAAAAGTATCATCTATTCCTTTTTTGTTTCTAAAA
>JBDRJU010000042.1:0-6573 GCA_043814645.1 bacterium
AAGTAATATAACATTTTTTGAGAAAAAGGCAAAAAATGTTATTGTTATTTTATGGAAGAGTGGCTGAGCGGTTGAAGGCGCCGCACTCGAAACGCGGTAGGGGCGAAAGTCCCTCGTGGGTTCAAATCCCACCTCTTCCGCAACGACAATTAAAAAATAGCCTGGGATGGCTTTTTTTTACATTGGCGTCATGTATGAAGAAATGGGATTTGAAAGACGGAGCGCGACGGCACGAGTCGGGGTCGCGAGATTTTTCAGCAGAAAAATACTTGTGACCAAATTCCACCTCTTCCGCATTAAAATAGCTTTTTATTATTATATTAAGTATAATTATACTCATGATAAAGTTATTTATGGCAGAAGATGATTCCTTGCTTCTACATATTTATGAAAAGAAATTTAAAGCAAATGGATATGTAATAGAGTTTGCTATGGATGGAGAAGAAGCCATTTCCAAATTAAAAAATATGGAAATGAAAACATCTCTCGTTTTGCTCGACGGTCAAATGCCAAGAAAGAGTGGTTTTGAAGTCATTGAAGAAATGAAGAAAGATCCAGAATTAAAAAATATTCCTGTAGTTTTTCTAACTAATTTATACGAGGAGGCAGATGAAAAAAGAGGTTTAAGTTTAGGAGTAGTTGCTTGTTTGGTAAAGAGCAATTTTATTCCTTCTGAAATAGTAAGTAAGGTAAAAGAAATTTGCGAAAAAAACAACATTAAATAATTCTATTTGTGTTGTGGGCGACACAGGAACTCGACCCTTACAGGGTCAGTACCCCAATTGGATTTTTTATTTCGTTTCACTCATAAAAAATCTCAATCGGGCTTCGAGCCCTGCCGAAAGTGCCCCCAGCACTTTCTACCGACCCACAAAAAAATCCCTCCTCGGGAATTTTATTTGTGGGCGGTACAGGTCTCGAACCTGTGACCTCAATCACGTCAAGATCGCGCTCTACCAACTGAGCTAACCGCCCATATATTAAAATGGTCCACTTTCTCTATCCATAACGCTGAAAATGTTATCACAAAAAAACCTAATAAACAATTCAGGCGGTTCGCAAAGCGAACCGCCTGAATTTATTTTTAATTTATATTTCTATGCTTTCAAAAATTTGTAAATATCCTCCAGAGCTTTAATAGCATCACCGGCTGCAATATTATTTTGTTTGTAAAGCCCATCTGTACAATCTCCCGCAGACCAGATTCCTTTCTCTGAAGTTTTTTGGGTTTTAGGATCTACTATCACTTCCTGTTTATCATTTAATTTAATAGTACTATTCTTTAGATACTCTACAGATGGGTCAGCTCCTATTTCTACAAAAATACCATTTACAGAAAGTTCAATTTCTTTTTCTGTGTCTTTATCTTTATAAACTAATGATTTAACAAATTCATCACCCTTAATTTCAAGTAAATCTACGTTGGAAATACCTCTTATTTTTGGATTTGATAAAACATTTTTTATAGTTAAAGGATCTGCTCTAAAATCACTTCTTTGTACTATAGTGACGCTTTTTGCATACGCTGAAAGTTGAGAAGCGGATTCAAATGCAGAATTACCCCCGCCTATAACAACGACATCCATGTCAGCAAACATAGGGCCATCACAAGTAGCACAATAGGTGATACCTTTACCATCAAATTTTTCTGCTCCTTTTATTTTTAATTTTCTTCTAATACTACCGGAAGCAATGAGAACTGTTTTTGATGAATATTCTGATTTATTTGTTTTAATTTGAAAAGTTCCGTCATTGTTTTTTGTTAATGCAAGAACCGTCTCTTTTTCTTTTATATCTATACTATTTGAATAGCTTTTAATATGTTTTTCTAAATCTGAAGCCAACTTTTCTCCACTTATAGAAATTGTTCCTATCCAGTTTTCTATATTTTCCGAGACGACACTTTGATTACGAAAATGTTCTGTAATTAATACAGTTTTAATCTTTTTTCTAGCGGCATATATTCCAGCGGCTATACCTGCAGGACCACCGCCTATGATACAAAGGTCGAATATCGAATTTTGAATGTCGAATTTAGATTTTTCAGTCATTTTTTATATATTTCTAATACTAGTGAATGGGCATCTTTCCAACAATCAAGATCTTTGAATGTGTTAATTTTTGTCTTGCTATTTATAATTTCAGTATTCGACATTCTATATTCGATATTCTATCTTTTATTTCTTCTCAAAAAGCTTGGAACAACACCCCAGTCATCATCTTCTGAAACTGATCGTTTATTGCTTTCATCATCAATTATAATAGTTGGTGTATTTTTATCTTTTTCTAGTTTTATTTTTTTTTCTTCTATTGTCGTATTTTTTTGAGTATTAGAAGCAGTGTTTGCTACGGAGTAAAAAAGAGATTTTTTATTTGAAGGAGTTTCGGAGAAGCCGGAAGCTATAACTGTAATTTGTATTTCGTTTTTCTTTAATTTATCTGTATATATTGTTCCAAAAATAACTTTTGCATTTTGATCTATCAATTCTGTGATAATTTTTGCAGCTTCTTGTATTTCAAAAAGAGTTACATCATCTCCTCCAGCGATAGAGAAGAGAACACCCTTGGCCCCATTGATTGAAACTTCGAGAAGGGGAGAATTGATAGCCATTTTTGCTGCTTCCTCTGCTCTTTTTTCTCCAATAGCCGAACCTACACCCATAAGAGCTGAACCTGCATTTTCTATAACCGCCTTAATGTCTGCAAAATCTATATTTATTATTCCCGGTGTCGTTATTAAATCTGAAATACCTTCTACGGCCTGCTTTAAAATATTATCACAAATGGCAAACGCTGATTTTGCTGTTGTGTCTTTTGTGATCGTAGACATAAGTCTGTCATTTGGCACAACGATAATAGCATCAACATTTTTTTTCAATTCTTCTGTGTATGATTCTGCAATCTTACTTCTTTGTAAACCTTCAAACATAAAAGGTTTTGTAACAACGGCAATAGTAAGAATTCCCAATTCTTTTGCTATTCTGGCGATTATTGGGGCAGCTCCACTACAAGTTCCTCCTCCCATTCCTCCTGCTATGAATACCATGTCCGCGCCTTTTAAAGTTTCCTGAATTTCTTCTTTTGTTTCTTCAGCGGCTCTTTTACCAAGCTCTGGATTCATTCCTGTACCTAACCCTTTTGTAAGATTTTTTCCTATATGAATTTTTTTGTGAGCTAGGGATTGGTGCAAATCTTGAGCATCTGTATTTATTGCAATAAAGTCAACTCCTTTGACTTTAGAATTGATCATATGATTTATAGCGTTTTTTCCTGAACCTCCAACACCCAATACTTTTATTCTTGCGAAGGCTTCTATATCCGGTTTAATTTGTGGCATTTTTATTTTTTAGCTTGTAGCTTTTTAGGAACGTAGCTTGTTAGAAAAATCTAAACAAACAAAACACCCATAATGCGTAAAGCGAAATTAACATTAATAATTAAACAACCCAACTTCTTTGCTTGTATAATATCAGAATAAATTAAAAAAAGAAAAGGGTTGTCTAATATCTGTATTTATGTTGAAAATTGATTTAAAAGTTCTCATGTGCTATTCTCTAGAAAGAGTAAAAATTGCAAAAAGGAGGAACTAATGTTGTTTTTAATTGTTCGTAAAAGTTATGGTTCGGAAATTTACGAGGTGTATCATTTGCTTCAAGCAAAAACCAAAGAAACAGCTTTAATTGAGGCGGCTGAATATTTGTCAGGTGGTGACGCGCGTGCGACCAGTGATCCTGAAGATGTTTTTGAAGTAGTACAAACAGTATCCAAACCGTTAAAAGCAAGATACTCCTTTTCAGTGTCTGTATCAACAAACAAGGAGCTCACGAAGAAGCTTGTTTTAAAAGTTTTAAAAGTTTTAAAAAAAATGGAAAAATGAATTATGTTAAGCGGTTTGATTTTATCAAACTGCTTTTTATTTGCATTTGCATTTATCATTAACGAGCGAGGTTTTTTAAAACGTGTTTTTGCATTCTCACTAGCGAGCGAGATCATACATTTTCAAAATATTACGCAGGCTGACGAGTCGAGCATAGTAAATTTTCAGTAGAAAATTATACATGTTTTGAAAAGGTATGATCGAGCGAGCCTTTATGGAAGAAATTGTTTAAACCAGTTTGCTACTCCATCAAACGCTTTGTTAGTAGTGCTTTTTACTACATTAAATACTGAAATAAAATCGTCTGTTTCGTTTAAATCTAATCCCCAAACTGAGAGTCCATCAGCAACAGACCAGTATGAATCTTGAAGCTGGCTATTTTTAATGTTTGAGAGAAAATTTATAGAAGATACTTTTGAAGGAAGTTTGAGACTGACTCTCGCGATATCTTCTATAGTATCTATTCCTGATCCTCCTCCGGTAAGAATTATCCCTGCAGGTAAAAGTCCGCTTCTACCAATCTTTTTTAAATGTGCCTCTATCAAATCAAAAATATCTGAAAGGCGAGCCATTATAATTTCATCCAATTTCTTTTTTGGATATTGCATTTCTCCTGTAATTCCAAGTTTAATATTTTCTGCTTCGTGTATGGGAATTCTAAAACCCAATGCGATATCGTTTGTAATATCCGTACTACCTATAGGGAAGACTTCTAGAGATATGGGTTTATTGTTTTCAAATACAGCAAGAGATACGGTTTCTGATCCAATGTTCACTAAAATACATCCAGCAATTTTTTGACTTTTTGTAAGACTTACCAAACTTGCTGCAATAGGTGAAGCAATAACATCAAGAACTTCTATGTCTGCATTTTCTACAGCTTCGATTATGTCATTTAGATGTTGTTTTAAACATATAATAAATAAAACCTTAGTCTCAAGTTTTGAGCCATGCATGCCACCCGGTCTTCCCATTAGCATTTGCCCATCAATTTTAAATGCTTGTGGAATGGTCTGAATGATTTGTTTATTCATCAAAGAAGATGCCGGTAGGGAATTTTCAGCTTCAGCTAAAACATTTTTGACATCTAAATCGGTTATTTCTAAATCAGCCTTTGTGATCATTACTGAACCTTTTCCAACAATAGAACTCAATCCAATTCCTCCGATTGAAATATAACTTTTTCTTATTTTAATTTTTGTAGTTTTTTCAGCTTGGCTTACAGCGAGTTTGATACATCGAGTTACATCGGCAATATTTATAATGTAACCATGTCTTAAACCTTTTGATTCTGCTTCCCCAGTAGCAATTATTCTAGGAATACAAGTACCATCTTCAGACAAAACACTCTCAGAGACTACCACTTTGATTTGGTATGTTCCTATATCTATTCCAACTGATATTTTTTGTGACATGATTGATTTTTACAGAGCGAAGCGACAATAAAAATCATCACCCTGTGAAATATTTTGCTTCAGCAAAATAAAATTTTAATAAATTTTATTTCACTGGGGTGTGTAAAAATATGGTCATTCCGCTATTTACCTTTAGATTATAACAAAACACTCCTATAAAAGCCAAGTAAAACAACAGTATAATTGTTTACAAGACAAAAACTTTAGCGGGTGAACTATATTTTGAAAAATTTTCTAAATTTATTTTCTATAGATTCCATTTTGTTTCCATGATCATATCCTAGCAAGTGGACACTTCCGTGAACAAAAAGAAAAGCAATAAAATTATTATATTTTCTTTCGAAATCTTCAACTTTCTTTTTGGCTATTTTTTCACATATAAATATTTCACCGGAATTTTTATTAATAGGAAAACTAAGAATATCGGTAGGGGAATCTACTTTTCTGTATGTTTTATTAAGTGCTTGTATTTTTTTATTACTTACAAAAATCAAATTTAACTCGTATTTTTTGCCGAGAATCTTATTTTTTATCCGAACAAAAGGCAAGCTTGGAAGCTTGCCTTTTGTTTCATTTATAATTGAAAATTTTTCTTCCATTTAAACTTATATATTGAAGTTTACTTTTTTGTTCTGTTTCTTGATTGATTATCTGCTCTGTCTGCCATTTTACCCATTCTTATAAGTTCTTCTATTTCCTTTTTCTTAGCTATAGATGATAATTTTTGAACTTTTACTTTGTAGTGAGAAAACTTTCTTCCAGAATATCGGATAGAGCGAACCCTAGGAAGTACTCCTGAACCTTGGACTTTCTTTGTAAAACGTCTAAGCATACTCGCGTTGTTTTCATTGCTTTTTTTTTCGATTTCTATATTTATTGCCATCCCAGTTGTAAAATTTTAAAGCTTCTAATGTTTATTTAACTTATTATATCTTATTTAAAATTATTATATATTTGTCCGATTGCTATTTATTCGGAATTTACAACGGGACAAGCACGGACTGTAATAT
The DNA here is from genome assembly GCA_043814645.1 of bacterium. Lineage (GTDB taxonomy): Bacteria > Patescibacteriota > Minisyncoccia > Phycocordibacterales > GWA1-40-21 > Bog-1340. The sequence goes on from JBDRJU010000042.1 coordinate 6,303, forward strand.
TAGCATCTTACATTTCAAAATGCAACTCACAGTCTTCTCCAACGCAAGATTACACCCAAATGGGATTCGATTCCAACGTAAAAGGAGCCCAAATTGGACTCCCTAAACGTTGAATCATCTGTATCATATCAATAGACCTGCCCCGTAATAACCACCTACACAACTTCAAAAAGCTAAATTTTGTTAAATTTAACTTGTTTCAAGCTCTAAATTCCAAAGTCCAGCGCAAACATTCATAAATGTATCATCTATTCCTTTTTTGTTTCTAAAA
>JBDRJU010000043.1:0-5851 GCA_043814645.1 bacterium
TTTTAGTGAAAATGTGTGAAAGTTAGTGATAGGGACAATTCGTTTTACGAATTGTCCCTATTTTTTTTCATACAAATATTAATAATCGACCAGTGTAAAGCATCAGGGGAGTATCTGTCTAAAGAAACTTTTGGGTTGTCTCAAACGCTCTTCTTTGATTGTTTTTGCCATATTTATAGACATATTCCCAGTCTAGGGGAAAACCGCCAAATGTGTGTGCACATACCTTTTTGTATTGACACATTTACTTTATAACTTTATAACTTTATAACTTGGAACTTTAAACTATTTTATTGGTATTGAATATAAATCGGTTTAGGAGTTAATCCTAGTACTTCCTCAGGGGTCATCATCGCAGTGCTTGGTGCCCAAAGATCATTTTTATAAAAAAGTTTAAATCCTGCAAATTGAACAGGTTCATTGTAAATACATTGATTATAGGTGATTAATTTATTTTTTTTTGGACCCCAGCCGTCCATATTCATAACTATTTGTACTTCAGGTACAATTTTTATTTGTTTATAATTAGTTACCATTTCTTGAATATAGCGGTGAATAATAAAAATTTTCGGTGTAAGTTTATTGTCTTGCACTATTTTGGCTAAATAATCTGTAACATAATTTATTTCTGTCGCATCATAAGTTCCAACATATATGCCTGGTTTTCTACCATTTTTCATGGAAAATTCAGGATCTATGGCTAAATGAACCTGGGGCATTTTTAAATATTTTTCAAGTGGAGGAAGCTCTTCCTGTATTGTGCTTTGGCCTATTTGTATATCAAGAAAAACAAGTGCATTTATTTTTTCAGCGATCTTAATAATCTTATCTATTTCTTCGTCAGGCATTCGAAGTCTATATTTTCCGTCTTCGCCCGGTTTACCTTGAGCTGTAACAGCAATATAGTGTAGTGCGGGTATTGCAGGAGTTTCTGGGTCAGCCAGAGTCCATTTTTGAACTTCTAAGTCTAATTTTGCAAGCATCTCATCTTCTGGATATTGTCCAAGAACTCCCATACCTGTGGACAAAAGATTTCCATAATAAGCCACGATACGTTTAAAAGGTAATATAGCACCAGCATTTGGAAAAACTGTTTTTACAGGCCATAAGCTGGCTGTTGTTGTGGCTGTAGTGGTTGCAGTTAATAGGGCAATATAGGAAGTGGTAGAATATCCAGTCAACATATAAATTCTTCTGTCATAATCTTTTTTATCTAATGGGGGTATTTTTTTTACAATAATTTTTTTAATTAGATTTCCGTTTTCATCCAGTTTAAAAGAGTCTACATCGCCAATAAAAAAAATTGAAAATATTGCTATCAATAAATATACAAAACTGCTATAAAGCCAGAATTTTTTATTTTTTAAGACTTTTTTCATTAAAATAATTTATCTTTGTTTTTATATTATTTTTATATATTCTTTTATTGCAACGATATTTTTTATTCAATTTGGAACTTGCTCACCTTTTGCTATAGGATTACCAATGTTTCCCCAAGAAATTTTAACGCAAGTTTTTTCTATTTTCTATGCAACATTTATAATTTCTTGTATTTCATATATAGGTGTAGGCTAATCTGCGCCTTCATATATTACTTTGAGTTACGAAACTTACCTTTCTGTCATTCCCGCGAAGGCGGGAATCTAGATTAATGCTGACAATTCTAGGAGTTTCGTAATTCACAGTATACTATGTTATTTCGCATGTTTATAACTTTATCATTAAATTATTTTTTTTGCATCGTGTTCAAATATACAAAAACCACTCTTTTGGAGTGGTTGTGAATTTTATTTTAGATTTCACAAACTAATTTATACTTTTACATGCCGACCAACGTTTTGTTATTCTGTTTTCTTCGGGGGAGTAATATCTTCTTCTTTTACCTTTTCCCCACAGTTCCTCACCACAAAAACTTCCTAGATGTGCCCAGCCTTTTAGCAAGACACTCTTTCTTTTCTTTATAGCATCTCTATTTGTCATTTCTAACACCTCCTATTTTTTATTATCTAATTCTAGAGTATCTTATTATTTGTTTCTTGTAAAGTGTTTTTAAAAATTTAAAATTTAAGTGTTGATATTATTATTATTTTAGTATATAATGACTGTATTATGGCAAAAAGAATGGCAGTAAATACTAAAAATAAGACTTCTCGTTCTAAAAAAACAAAGAAGAGACTTGCTATTAAAAATGCAAGAATCGCAAACAGAAAGAGAAAGGATTTATAGTATAAAAAAATCGCCCTTCATAGGGTGATTTTTAAAGGATATCGTTATAGTACAATGTAAAAATACTTTTTTCCATATAGGGTTAGGGTGTATAAGCTCAGATACATGTTTGTTTGGTGAAAAATTCGGTCAAGGGCTAATTTTAATCAGCCAAACAAATCACCAGACTCTGTCTGGTGATGCATTGGCTGATTAAAAAATCTACTTCTGTATTTGCAAAGTCACCCATTTTTTTAAATCTAACTCTATTATTTTTTCTTGCATATAAATATTTCTGGATAAATGTATGATCCTACATTTGTGACCAATTTAAGTTTTAAATTATTAACAACTTTAAAATCAGAATTCTTTATTATCCCTTTGAATAGTTCGGTCTCACTTGTATATACACCGAGCGTACCTCCAATATCTAAAGCTTTAGCTGAATAATCTACAAAAGACTTGTATAATTTGTTCAAATCCTCATTTTTTGATATAACCATTCCAAAAGGTAAATCTGCGACAATAACTTCAAATTTGCCAATATCAGAAAAATTATAAATATCTTTTTCGTATAGTCTAATTTTTTTAATTAAACCAGCTTTCCTTATATTTTGATATGCCATTGATAAATGGGTTTTATTATTATCAAAACCAACCAGTGTATCTAAATTATTTGATGATAACCCAGCCTCAATTAACAGCGTTGCACTTCCAGAAAATATATTTAAGTAAGATTTCTTGTTCTCAATTCCACAAAGAGAATTTAAACTGTATGCAATCGTAGAATCCATTGCACCACTCATGTTACGTATTTTGTAATCCCTTACAGATAAAGGCCTTTTAGTCGCTTGAACACCAATTTCCCAAGTGTCATCTATTTTAGCGATGTTAATTTTAAGATCAGCTTCTAAGTTCTGTTCTAACATATATTCTGATTCGATGTATTTAATAATATCTTTCACTTCAGGTGAATCTGAACCCGCACAAGATATTTTGAAAGTTTTAAATATTCTGGATTTATTTCTTAAGACCTCATTAATTAGATTTCCTAAAATAGATTTGTGTTTTGAGATATATGTTGGATTAAATTCTGGATTTTCAGAAATAATACTTACATAACCAACACTCCTTAAATTCAAAAGATCGTCATAATTCTCATTATAATTGACATACACTTCATCGGTTTTCACACTAATAACGTTAAAAGCAGTTTTCTCTTTAATTTCATTCGCAACAATATCTTTCAAACCTTCTATAAAAGTCAATTTAATTTTTAAATCTGGTTTATTCATAGTTATTTTTAATTGTTTCAAAAACATCAATTACCTTAATTCCTGACATACAAAAAGGCTCACAACAATCTATTTCCTCTTGTCTTGTTTTATGATAACACAAAAGAGTGTCTATATTTATCACAAAGAGAAATAAAAGAGAAATAAAAGAGAAATGGAGAGATGAGAAATGGGGAAATGAGCAAAGAAATGGTGGCTGACCCCATTATCATTATTTTGACCCCATTATTTATATGCCCTGTATAATATATCTTGGTATGTTTTTTCGTGAGGTAACGATACCTTTTATGGTGTGATTTTTGGGTCTTTTTGATTTCATGCTCAGGAGAAGAAAACTCAGGGAGAGCTTTCGTCAGGGTAAGCTTTGAGTTGGGACCCAAAGTGATGAAAGATTCCTTGTCGCCGGAACCCAAAAAGTATATTAATAACTTTTGATGTATTCATCCCTCTCAGGGCCTGTCGACACAATGGACAATGGAATTCCAAGAAATTTTGAAATAAATAATAAATATATTTTACAATTTTTAGGAAGCTTCTCCATCTTTGTTATTCCACTGATGTCCTCTCTCCATCCATTAAAAGTCTTATAAATTGGCCTCACTTTTGCGAGTTCTTCATACCCACAGGAACTATAAGAGATTTTTTTATTATTTAGTTTATAACCAACGCACACTTTTATTTCATCTAAACCAGAAAGTATGTCGAGTTTGGTAATCGCCAAACAATTTGCATCAATTACTTGTGTTGAAAATTTTACCGCTTCAAGATCCAACCAACCAATTCTTCGTGGCCTTCCTGTTGTGGTTCCATACTCATTGCCCTTTTCCCTTATTAAATCTGCAAATTTATCGTGGAGTTCAGTGGGTAGCGGTCCATCACCAACACGAGACAAATAAGCTTTAACAACGGCCCAAGTCTTATCAATTTTATTAATGGGAAATCCTGCGCTAGTGTTTACTGCGCCAGTGATAACATTTGAGCCAGTAGAAAACGGATAAGGAGACCAATCAACATCTAACATAACTCCGTGTGCTCCTTCAAACAAAATTGATTTATTTTTTTGAGTGGCTGTTTTTAATAACTCATATGTATCTATGATATATGGTAGGAGCTTCTCACGAAATTTTTTATATCGAAATAATTCATTTTTAATATTAATTGAATCAACATTATATAATTTTAGTATTTTATTTTTGATTTCGGCCTGAAATGTAAATTTTTTAACGAAGAGATTCCATCGGACCAACTCATATATACGAATCCCATTGTAACTTACCTTATCTGCCAAAGTTGGACCTATACCTCGTCGAGTCGTGCCTAATTTATCTTTTCCACGAGCATTTTCATAAGCTTCATCAAGCGCTTTGTGATAAGGCATAATTAAATGACACCTTTCAGAAATAAAAAATTTTTTCTTTAGGAAAATTCCCTCCTTTTCTAATTTTTCCATTTCACCAATCAATACTTCTGGGTCAATAATAGTACCTGCTGTGATAACACCTTTGGTATTCTTATTCACTATACCAGAAGGAATTAAATGAAATGCATATTTTTTCTTACCAATAATAACAGTGTGTCCTGCATTGTTTCCACCATGAAATCGAACGGTGTAATCAGAAACAGCTGCTAATATGTCCACGATTTTACCCTTCCCTTCATCTCCCCACTGAGCACCTATTACTAAATGATTCATAACTATTTTAATAATTAATAATTAATATTGGAATGATACTTTTTTTGAAAGTTTTTTGAGATATTCAATTTTAATCTGTACCCTATATTTATTTAGAGTAGCCTCTGAAAAAAAAAGGGGGGTTAATTCATATAATTTTTGTTTGTTTTTTTCATTAAACGAAGTTATCGCCTCTTTGTTGAATTTTAAAAAATCGTTGTTTTTGTTAATCCTATTATATAAGCTCTTTTAATAAATATCTATGTGAGTTTACCATATTAAATTTAAATTAAAACCAAACTTCAGGCAGTCTTATCTCCATGTCTTCAAGGTCTCACCTTGAAGACATGCAGGGTTCTACCCTGGAAAGTTTGTTTGTTCACTAATACTTGGAGTCCGACCTCAAGTATTAGTAAATTATCAAACATAAACTTAGTTTTAAGGTAAAAAAGTCAGAAGCTGTTTATTATAATACTTTGAATTACATTACCTTTTTTACTGGACTTTATCATTAATTTGTTGTATTCTTTGAAAAATTAAGGTTTAAAGAAAGAAACGGGTTGCTATCTTTTCTCTTTTCCCTTCAAAATCTCCGAAATAATTTTGTATCTTCGGTCTTTTCTCAGTCCGCGATGAACGGATAATTTTGCTTTCAAATGGGAGAAAGAACCATCGAGCG
>JBDRJU010000044.1:0-3622 GCA_043814645.1 bacterium
CTGATACAAATGTTCGCAGAGAAGCTGTATCTGCAATAGGCAGAATGAGAAACATAAATAACAAAAAAATACTTATTGAAATTTTGCAAGACACCGACCCGAAAGTAGTATGCCAGGCTATTCGCGGCTTGCTGGTTTTTAAAAACGATGAAGAAATTGATAATAACTTAAAATCTTTGATTAATCACGAAAACGAAATGATAAGAACCGTGATTTACAAAGAATATTTTGCAAGAGAGCAAAGACAAAAAAGTGCATTGCCTCATGCAGAAACATATGAGTATCTGAAAAATGTAATAGTTAGTGGTGATGTTCGAGAGATTTTGAAAAATGTACCTGATGAAAGTATTCATTTAACTTTTACATCACCCCCATATTACAATGCTCGAGATTATTCTATTTACCCAAGCTATGAAGCTTATTTAAATTTTTTGAAAGAAGTCTTTTTAGAAACTCATCGTATAACAAAAGAAGGAAGATTTTTAATTGTCAATACTTCACCGATAATTATTCCAAGGATAAGCCGTGCTCATTCAAGCAAACGCTACCCAATTCCTTTTGATATTCATCATTATTTAATGCAAATGGGTTGGGAGTTTATTGATGACATTGTTTGGTTAAAACCTGAATATAGTGTTAAAAATAGAATTGGTGGATTTCAGCAACACCGTAAACCATTAGCTTATAAACCCAATTCTATTACTGAATATTTAATGGTTTATCGGAAACAAACAGAAAAATTGCTCGACTGGAATATACATCAATATGACTACAATGCTGTTGAACAAAGTAAAGTTTCCGAAGGATATGAAACTACAAATGTTTGGAAAATTGACCCTAAATTTGATAAAATACATTCAGCTGTTTTTCCAGTAGAGCTATGTAAAAGAGTTATAGAGTATTATTCGTTTAAGGGGGATTTAATATTTGATCCATTTGCTGGTAGTGGAACATTGGGAAGAACAGCAAAAGGTCTTGGCAGATATTTTTTTCTAACAGAACAAGAACCAACTTATTTTGAATATATGAAAACATTTGTAAAAAAAGAATGTCCGTTCAAAGAGAAATCAACATTGTTTTTAACATTGAAAGAATTTAAGGAGACAATAGTATGACACTTACAGAACAAGTTGCAAAAAACATTATCCGCAAGTTACTCAAAGGAGAAGATTACAGAATTGAAATTGTAACAATACTAACCGCAGAGTTTTTACAATTTGCAATTGATTTTTTCAAGAAAGTTATTGAGGCAAAACTAAATAACGAAAATGTAACTGTTGACTGGTATAAAAGAGAGTTTTTAAACTCCAGTTTAAGCAAAGAAGAAATTGCTATTAATAGTGGTTTGAATATGAAAACTATTAGTAATATGTATAATACTGCCACAAAACAAGTTGTAATAGACGCTTCAAATGAACATTACGATACGCTTTATCAGTCAATACAAAATCTTGTAGAAGTAGAAAACGAATTGGAATTAACTCTCACAATTAAGTTAAGAAATGTTGCAGTTGACTTAAATGTCAGTGAAACTTTGATTGTAATTAATACACTTGCAGTCAAAAGAGCAGCTTTAAGGGGTGGACTTTGGAGTACAGCAGGTAAAAGAGTTGAAAAACCTCTCATGCAAACACTTTGTAAGCTTTATGGTGTTTCGGAGAACAACTACAAAATAAAAGTTATTGGTAGCACAACCATGTCATTTGAAAGAGAAATTGATTTTTACCTTTGCAATAAAGAAAATGATTATAAATGCGAGGTAAAACTTATGGGTAAAGGTAATCCTGAAAGTGCAGACGCTGTTATTGCAAGAGATAGCAAAGTATTTGTAGCCGATAAATTATCTAATACAAACAAAGCTCAATTAGACAGCTTGAAAATTGGTTGGGTAGAATTGAGAAATACCAATGGCTATAAGTGATTCAAAACCGTACTTGATATGTTAAAAATCCCATATATCGACTATAGCGGAACAAATATAACTACTGACTTGGATTTGATTTTTCAAACAATATTTGTGTAAACTCAAGAGGACAGAACTGGGGAAATAGGGGACAGTTACCTATTAAATGCCTAATCAATCACTGGAGCTGACTTGCTTTGTTCGCAACTCAGTTTTATCGTTAGTAAGGTTAATATACCGAGAATAAATCAGGTTTCCAAAAAAAATAGGTTTACCGTTCACAGTTTACCGTAAAACCTTCTACAGTACCCAGTTTATAGCTTACAACTTTTTTGCATTTGATTTATGGGAGATGTAAGATCAGATTCTGATGCAGAATTGATGAAGAAGGTGGCTCAGGAAGACCTGATTGCCTTTTCTGAGCTCTTAAAACGGTATCAATCACCGCTTTTTAATTTTAACTATCGCTATCTTGGGAATTATGATGAGGCGCAAGATTTAACCCAAGAGGTCTTTTTAAGGATTTATACTTCAGCTAAAAAGTATAAACCTCTAGCCAAATTTACCACCTATCTATTTAAGATTGCCCGAAATCTTTGCCTTAATAAATTAAAAAAGAGACGCTTTTGGTTATTTTCTTTGGATGAACCAGAGAAAAGTGCAGAAATTCCAGCTTCAGATAGCACCAGACCCGATGTCATCTGCGAGAAAGAAGAAACCATTGCCTCCGTCAGAAAAGCCCTATCCTCTCTCGGCGAAAATCAGAGAACGGCAGTGATATTGCAAAGATTTTACAATCTTTCTTATGAGGAAATCGCAGAGGTTATGGAATGTTCTGTGTCTGCGGTTGAATCCCTTCTATTTAGAGCAAAACAAAACTTGAAAAAGCGACTATCATTTCAAAATAGTGTAACTAAGGAAAAAGGTATAAATTACTGAACTTTTGCAAAAAATCCCTGCCTACCGCCCCAGCGGGACAGGCAGGCAAATTCCAAAGCTCTTTAGACCCTATTTCCCGAATGCCTCAAGAGATTTTTAGTTAACAAATGATTACTGGACTTTGGCAAATTTGCAAAACTCTTTAAGCTAAATTGATAAAATGCCGATATGATAGAATAAGATGGCACAAATTCCTAGTTCTTTTAATTCCAGAGGATTACATAAATTATGTGAGAATTATAAAAAAAGAAGGAAATTTTTGAAATTTGGGGTTTTTGCCAAAGTTAAGTTAAACCTAAACCGAGCCTTTTTTTCTAATCGCAAAAATATCATTTATCTCTGAAAGCCCTATAATCTTACCAACGACAACATAGACCACCAGGGCAAGAATGATTCCTCCTCCTACCTGAAGGAAAAGATTTTTGGAGAGAAAGATAAGCAACAACAGGGATACAGCCATTATCAAGGAAGCGACACAGGATTTAAGGAATGTGCGCCAAACCTCTTTCATTCTTATCCCAGAAAGCCTCTTTCTTAAAATAAGTAAAAGCAGGGAGATGTTTACCCCAGAGGCTATGCTTGTAGCCAGGGCAATTCCACCTTCTTCTAATGGCTTGAGAAAGACCAGATTCAGACAGACATTTACCAGCATAGCGATTATGGCTGTAATCACTGGGGTCTTTGTATCCCCCAGGGCATAGAAGAAGGAGACGACAGAATTTATCCCAGAATAGAAAACTAAGCCAAGTGCATAAAAGAAAAGGACATAGTAAGAGCTAA
>JBDRJU010000045.1:0-3192 GCA_043814645.1 bacterium
AGACATTGACGGTGGAAACAAAAAAGATTACACACTTTGAATTAGCTGAAAAAGTCTTTGTCGAAAGACAGAAATTATTCAAAGAAATTAACAGAAAGGTATGATATGATTTGGATGTAATTTAGGGATTGGAAAATACTCTCACATTATCCTTTAATTTTTTTGATATGTTTTGCCAATTCATGCACAGGAATACTTTGTTGAGTTCTTGTAATATTTTCTCTGACCATAACAGAACCTTCTAAAAATTCTTTTTTACCCATTATAATTACATAGGGGACTTTTGTTTTTTCTACGTGAGCAAACTGACTACCGAACTTATCGCGACCCAGCATATGATGAACAAATATTTTTTCTTGCTTTAGCATTTCTATAAGTTCAAGACTCTTGTGTTTTGCTTCGTCTCCTAGTTGAATATAAAAAGCAATAGGTTTAGCTAATTTTGAGACTTTTTTAATCACAGCTTTTTTCTTTAAGAAAATTTTTATTCCTACTCCTGGATTGTCTCTTTTACATCCAATTTTTTGCGCTATGCCATCATATCTAAAACCGATGGCTAGTGTATCTCCAGTATTACCATTATTTAATGTTTCTTTTATTTCAAAAATGGTTCCCGAGCAATATTTTTTGTCTGGCACCAAACAATTATTAATTTTATAAGGAATATTCATAGTTTCTATAAATTCAAGAACTTCCTTAAAATGGGCGCGGCTTGCGTCTGAGAGACAACTTATAGAAGTAGGAGCAGATTCTTTTAATTTTCCGCTTGGATTGCATTCATCACAACATAATAGGTAGAAAGGATCTTTTTTAAAATTTTGTCTGCAGTGTGCCGATAAATTATTCAAATTTTTCTTGTAGTAATTTGTAAGCTCTTTTGAAAATCTATGCATTGATTCTTTATCTCCAATACTATTTATTTCTATAGAAAAATCTTTATAGCCATTATCTTTTAGTACGGATACTGCGGTTTTAATAAGAAGTGCTTCGGCAATACTTCTATCTGTCCCCATTATTTCAAGGTTTATGGTGTGTTTTGCTCTTTCCTTTATAACATCGCTTTCATGAACGAGCATTATAGGCTGGGGTAGGGACGATAGGTTTTTTTCCAAATATTCCCTTAACAAAGCGACTCTTTCTTCGGCGAATACTTGAGAAAATATCCAAGGTAAATCCGAAACATTTCTTATATAGCTATCTTTTAGAGAAGAAGCTTTGTGTACATCATCTTTTGTTATTTGAATCGGTTTTGTGGGTGTAAAACCAAAATAAATAGCAGCTTTCGCTATTTTATTTATAGGAAGGAAATTTATATAATTTGATTCCTTTTTCTTATTTTTTCTTCCTCTTTTAGACTTTTTTCTTTCTTTATTCATTTTTTTATTTTTTAGTTATTAATTTTATATTCACTATATTCCCCAGGACAAGTTGACATTTTATTAAAGGGGAATAATCTTATATATGATTTACCAACAATATTTTTTCTTGGCAATATTCCCCAAAGTCTGGAATCAGAACTGCTATGTCTGTTGTCTCCCATAACAAAATACTCACCATCTTTTAATTTTATTTTTAACTTAATATCTGAGAATGGGGAAGGAACATTTTTATCTATTTTTATATAAGGTTCTATTAAAATTTTGCCTCCCGAGTTTTCTTTATTATAAATTTTGACTTCATCTCCGTTTATTTCAACTGTTTCTCCGGGAAGGCCAATTATCCTTTTTATATAATATACAGTTTTTGTTATAGGAAGTTTTTGTAATTCAAGACCCTTAGGTGGGGTTTTAAAAACTATAACCTCACCTCTTTCTGGTTCTTTAAATTTGTAAGAAATCTCATCTATTATTAAATAATTGCCGTTTTGAAATGTATTATCCATTGAAGCGCCAGAAACAATGTATGGCTGTGCGATAAATGTTCTGATAGGTAATACTATAACTAATGATAGTACCACTATATACAGCGTCTCTTTTATAAAATCTTTTGATTTTTGCATCCCATTAGAAATTTTGCCAACTGTCTTTTCTTCTGTATTAATATCGTTCATGCTATTTTTTTATTTAAATGTTTCAAAATTTCTAACAGCACAAGTCCTAGAAAAGGGCTTAAAATCGCGCTAAAAGTGTGATTTGAGCCCTATTATATAGTAAAAATTGACACAATACAAGCCGACGAATGAAGCTTGGTTCAAGAAATAATTACAACTATCATGTAAGATTAATAATTATGGTGTAAAGAATAGAAAAAAACTAATTTAAAAAATAAAAATACTTATCTCCACCATTTTATACATTTAATATTCTATAATTATGATGACCACAATTCAGCCATGGCTGAATCGTGGTCACTCTTAAGAATCACACTTCTTTTTACTTAGAAGCCCGGCGTCTAAGTTGAGGTTTGTAAAAACATTCCGAAGAACAACCCTTCAGTGTTTCCTCCCACTCCAAAGTACACCATGGTGTACTTGGGAATATTTAATAAACAGTAGACTGAGAAAAAAGATTTGCAGGTCTGAGGTTTCTCGAAGTATTATATAACAAAACTGGAGTTGTAATAGAATAAAGATATAAAATTACTTTGAATTATGAAATGCCTTAAATTGTCATTCCCGCGAAGGCGGGAATCCAGATTTATTTAATCAGCCAAACAAATCACCAGACTCTGTCTGGTGATGCATTGGCAGTCCAGACGATTAGTAATTTGGTATACTAGGGTCATGAGATTCAGAAAGAGCTGTCATGCAATCTACAAAACCGAATACCACATCGTCTGGACTCCTCAATATCGCAGGAAGATATTTGTGAGTGGCGTTAAACAATATGCAGAGGATATTATAAAACACACCGAAAATCTCGATGACGATATCGAGGTATTGAAGCTCAACGTACAACCAGATCATGTACATATGATAATCGTAATTCCACCGCGAGTTTCTGTTGCCGAGGTTGTTCAATTCATTAAAACTCAATCTGGCCACAAACTAAAGCTAAAGTTTCCTTTTCTGCAAAAGATGTTTTGGGGCAGGGAGGGTATTTGGTCTAGAGGATACTGTGTTTCCACCATCGGTTTGAATGAAAAGGAAATTTTAGCGTATGTGGAACACCAAGGCAAAGAAGATTCAGGACAACAGAAACTCATCCTCTAGACGAAGGGAGAAGCCACCGACTCCGTCGGTGGAGGTTCACT
>JBDRJU010000046.1:0-3262 GCA_043814645.1 bacterium
TGGTTTGGCATAACACAATATGAATATATTTTTATATCTGTTCTATCTTTCGCTTCTTTCAGAACAGTTTCAAATAATTGATAATCTTTATCAGTATCAAAAATTTGTATTCCTAAAATAAACGGCTCCTGACCCCGTTATCTCTGCATAGAGAAAATTTAAAATAAACGGCTCCTGACCCCGTTATCGCTGTCATCTCTTCCGCCTCCTTGGCTTCTAAAACAGTCATTACAATATACGGGCTTGCCTGCTGTTGGTCTAAAAGGAACTTCACAAGACTTTTTACATTCATCACAAGTAGCTTTGGTCATAGTAACTGGACCTCTTTCTTCTCTTCTAAATCCACCACCACCGCCTCTGCTACCACCACCAAAACCTCCTCCGCCACCACCTCTTCCGCCACCTCCAAAACCTCCACCTCCTCTATTAAAGTTTCCCATAATATATATTTGATTAGTTAATAATACTTAATTTACTAAAAATACCATATTTTTGTAAAAAAGCAAGGGCTAATTTTTTATTACTTTTTAGACGGAAGAATAATCTCTGTGTAAACATATTCTGGATCATTGGCCCATTTAACAAATTTTATAACATCTGCATATGTTACCCTTTCTGCATCAGCAAGTTGTTCTTCTAAAGTTGTTATATGATCACCAAAAATTACTATCTCACGAAGCGTTCCATCAACTATATTAGCAGAAAGCTTCTCGTTAGATTTTAATTGATCTATATACATTTTTTTTATAAGGTTAAATTTTTCAGTATGCTTACCTTCCACAATTTCATCGACGATATTTTTAAATTCCTTTTCTACAAGTTCCACGTTTTTTTCTTCTGTTTTTACGTTCATAGATAACTGAAAAAAGGTCTTCATTCGCCACGTGCCAATATCAACACCGTAACAAAGACCATGCTCCATCCTCAAACGTTCAAACGATAGATCTCTGAGTAATTTACCGCTTAGGTTGATAATTTCATCTTCCGATTGCGGTCTTTTTTCTGAAACTCTAACTATCGATATTTCAACCTGCTCTTTTATCTCTCCTATTTCGTCAGCAGTCGTAATAAACCTTTTTTGTTTTGGTTTACCCAGCAAACCTTCCTCTCTTGTAATTTTACTAACCTTTGGTAAGTTTTTCAAAAATTCTTTCAAATCTTCAATGTGTTTTTCTTCCACGGCACCAGCTAAAACTATAAAAAAATTACCTATACCATAATTCGCTTTACGCCAAGATTTTATGTCGTCTTCTGATATTTTTGCTATTGTATCTGGCCAACCAACTGCAGTATTAAATCTTGCGCGATTATGACCGTGGTATAAATTATCAGCGGTATTTTTAATATATTTCAAGAACTTTTCATTTTGTAGTCTATTCCACGCTTCTTGTGTAATAATTTTTCGTTCGTGCTCAATATCTTCAGGTCGACAAAATGAATTGAAGATCATATCCTTCATACCCAAAAGAACTCTGGTATATTCTTCAGGCAAACACTTTAACCAATAACATGTGCAATCAAAACCTGTCCATGCATTCCATGAATCTAACGCATAAAGCTTTGACCACTCCTTTATGGCTTTTTTGTCAGACAACATGGGAGAACCATCGAATATCATATGCTCCAAAAAGTGGGACAGTCCTTCCTTTCCAACTGGATCATCAAAGGCGCAGGTATTGAACACAATACGAATATGAATACACGGTGCCCATGGTAAATTTTTGTAGTAAACAGGTACGCCATCGATTTCTTTTTTAGAAAAATCATACGGATCAAAATTTTTTGTGTTCATATTGAGTTATAAAATATTATATTTTAATTTTTAAAAAACTTCTATCACCCAAAAGCTTACTATCATGAGTAATGACAATCAAAGCACCGTTATAATCAACAAATGCATGGTGCAGAATATATTGTGCCATAACATCCAGATGATTTGTCGGTTCATCCCATATTATCAGATCGTATTTATTTAGAGATAACGCTCCGAGTAAAATTTTAACTCTTATTCCCATAGACAAATCCTTAAATTTTTTATTGATCAATCTCTCGTCTAAATTATTGTATGACATTGAATTATACATGTCTTGATTGGACAAATTATATTCCTTCATAAATTCTTTAACAATCTTTTCATCTATTTCTTCGTACCATTTTTGCGAGATGTATAGAAATGAAAATTGATAATTTTTATTAAAAACATCTTCTCCTTCTAGTTTTTGGAGCTTATTTAAATACTGCAATAACCTTTTGATAAAGGTTGTTTTGCCAGAACCATTTTCTCCTGTCAAAATCATCTTACTATTTGCACTTACAGAAAAATCAATCTTTCTGTTATGAATAGTTTTTGAAGAAATATTAAATAAAATACCCTTTGCCTTTCCTTCACTTTTAAATACAATTTTCGGCACTGGATCATATTCTGGCTCATTTATGTCAATCTTTTCTGCCCGTTCTTTAAGTTTTTTAGTTTTGGCACTACCATATTTCCCGGCCATTTCTCTTTTAAAACCTTGTAATGACTTGTCCTCATTTACCCACTTAGTACCTTCGTCGCTTTTTTGTTTAGCTAAAATAGCTGATCTTTTCAACTCATCACATTTTCTCAAATTCATTTCATATTCAATAAAAGCCCTCTCAATTTTCTTTTTTCGAGTTATTAAATAAGACGAACAAGTTTCTCTAGATTTTTCTACGCTTTTTGAATCTAGATAAAAAATAACTTCAGCGATATCGTCTATAAATTGAATATCGTGGCTAGAAAATATTATTTTTAGTTTGTTTTCAATAATATATTTTTTTAACCACTTTGTATTATCTTCATCTAAATTATTTGTCGGTTCATCCAAAACATAGATATCTGCTTTTTTAGAAAATAATTTTTCAATTCTTTGTTTAGTATGTTCCCCCCCAGAAATTGGTAAATCTGTCTTTTCAGTCTGTGAAAAATATATAACCTTTATTTTTTCTGGCACATGAACAGATAACCAGTCTTCAACGGCTTTTTTATCAGCTATAGATTTTAAAATGGTTGATTTTCCTATACCATTTTCTCCAAGTATCGCTGTCCTAAAATTTATATCTATATCAAAAGCGATATTCTTTTCTATCCTATCTAGTGAAACTTTAATCATTTATTATTTAGTATTATATAGGATTAACAATAATCAGTCAAAACCTGTAATAAAATTACACATAATTAATTTAATTTTTATATCCTGGAAAAAAATAAGGGGGTAGACTATACAAGTCCACCCCCCCC
>JBDRJU010000047.1:0-6506 GCA_043814645.1 bacterium
ATTTCTTTACATGGTATGACCTGCATTGTGGACATATTCTTCTGTTTTTTTAAACATGTTTGTATCTTTTATTAAAACCAGCTTCTAGTAAAGCCGTAGTATAGCAAATCCAGCAACCCAAAAGTTTCTTTAACTCGAAAAGGGCGGTTCGCAAGCGAACCGCCCTTTTCTTATCTTTGAATTTTCTTAACGGAGATCGATTCACGAAGTTGTAATCAACTGAGTGAAGCGTTGAAAAGCGAATACGTGGAGCTTTTCAAAGACGGAACGAGCGAAGGCGTGAGAAAGCAAAAGTCTTTGCTTTCGCAAGACTTGTTGAGATATTTTATGAGCTTATCGAAATAAAATAGCCAACAAGTGGACAGTTCCTGTAAGGAAGGAGTCGGGGTCGGCATACATTTTCAGCAGAAAATGATATGTGACTATGTTCAGTGTCCGCGGTGGTGAGAAAGCAAAAGTCTTTGCTTTCGCAAGACCTTGAACTTTTTGTAATCAAAATGTGAAAGGTGTACTGTTCCTGTAAGGAAGACTCTTCTACCGTAAAGAAAACCTAGTGTTAAAAAACCGCTGAAAAGCGGTTTTTTAATTTTTCTTATTTTACTATTTCATACTTGCCATCCTTATTTTTAGCAAAGTATTTTTTATTTTGAAGATTGATAACAATAGTATTTTCCTTAACATATCTTTCTTTCATCACCTTCTCCACAATATCCTTTTTTGTCATAGGTCCATTCTTTTCAAGAACTTTCTTTATAACATCTTTTACTACTCCACTCATGTATCTCCATTCTGAAAGTGCGTAAAGACCACGGCCCACAAGAACAAATCTTGGATCTTTTATAAGCTCATTATGAGTTGTTGCTATGTGTGCCTTTTTATTAAAAATTGTGGTAATTGCTTTTGCAACCTCTTTAAAATGTATAGGAGAGCCGTGTTTTCTTATTACCAAATATGCATAATCTCTTACTCCTTTTATGCGAATATTTGGGGAATTTGTTTTACCCCATTCACCCAATAGATTTTTAGAAATCTTTTTGGATATGTTGAGCCATCTTTTTGCAATTTCTTCTGTTCTATATTGTTCAGAAATATCTTCAATATAACTCAAAAAAGTTTTTATCATTTCTTGTTCGTTAATAAGCTCATCGTCTTTAAGATTTTCATAAAGTTTCTTAAGAGATAATTGAATTCTTTCAGCGAGACGATTATCAATAAACCATCTGTGTTTGAAATCCTCGTCTTCTTTTATTTTATTAAATGGGTGACCAACTACAAGTATAAAATTGATACAGCTTTGAATACCAGCATCTTTGGAAATAACATCTAACAATTCTTGTTCAACAACTATCCCCCCTAAATTTGAAATGAGTTTTTCTAATTCATCAAAAGATGTTTTTTCTTCCGCATAATTCTTTGATTTCCTAATAGCGTTTATAGCATGATTTTCTATTTGTCTAACTCTCTCTCTGGTAATACCGTAGATCTTTCCAATAGCGTCCAAAGTCATGCTATCAGGGTTTTTGCCTAGACCATACCTTTTTATAATAATATTTCTTGATCTTTCAGGCAACGCAAGAAGAAGTTTTCTGACTGATTGTTTTGGCTTAAAGTTTAATGCTACTTTCATATTTTATATTAATTTAAAAAAAGTGCTCTAATATTGATTAATCTATACTATCATACAATAAGAATAGAGTCAACACCAACATCACACCAACATCACATCACCAGCGTCATCGGTTCCTTGACGACTACACTACAAAGTTAATTATTCTATTTTTGATAAATATTTTCTTAATTATTTGTTTATCGTTCAACCATTTAATAACTAACTCGTTTTTTAAAGCCTCTTTTTCTACGGTATCTTGTAAAGAATCGGTTTGGACTTCAATGGTCGTTCGCACTTTACCATTTATCTGGACAACGATTTTAGATAAAGATGAAATAAGTTTCGTTTCATCATATTTTGGCCAGCTTTCTAGAACTAACATTTTTTTATTTCCCATTAACTGCCAAATTTCTTCGCATATATGTGGCGCAAAAGGAGATAAAATTTTAATAAAATTTAGATATGTTTCTTTACTTATTTTTTCTTGTTCGTCTAAATGTTTAACTAAAATCATCATTCCAGATATGGCTGTATTGAAATTCATACTTTCAATATCTTCACTTACTTTTTTAATTGTTTGATTAATTAATCTTACTGTATCTTCATTATCAGAAAAATCATTTTCAACTTTACTTTGCAATTTCCAAGCTTTTTCTAAAAACCTTAGTGAACCAACTATATTATCTGAACTCCAAGCGATAGCTTGATCAAACGGTCCCATAAACATTTCATAAATTCTTAAAGAATCAGCACCGAGATTTTTTACTATATAATCTGGATTAATAACATTTCCTCTAGATTTTGACATCTTCTCCCCATCTTCCCCTAAAACAAATCCTTGTGAAGTCCTTTTTTGATATGGTTCATTTGTGGGTACCAATTTTAAATCATAAAGAAACTTGTGCCAAAAACGTGAATATAAAAGATGGAGAGTTGTATGTTCCATTCCACCATTATACCAATCCACTGGCATCCAGTATTTTAAATTTTTAGAACTTGCAAATTCTTTGCTGTTTTTTGGATCTGTATATCTTAAATAATACCAGGAAGATCCGGCCCAATTTGGCATTGTGTCAGTTTCTCGTTTTGCTTTTCCACCACATTTTGGACATTTAGTATTAACCCATTTTGAAATCAATGCTAGTGGCGACTCACCAGTATCAGTTGGTAAATATTTTTTTACAAGGGGTAATTTTAGAGGTAAATCTTTTTCAGGAAGTGCAACTATTCCGCATTTTTCACAATGGATAACTGGGATCGGTTCACCCCAATAATGTTGTCTTGAAAAAATCCAATCACGAAGTTTATATGTTATTGTCATCGTTCCACCAGCATAATCTGTAATCTCTTCCGTTACTTCTGTATTTTTTCTACCATCAAAATGTCCGGAGTTAATCATTACTCCATCTTCAGTATAAGCTTTTTCTGAAATATCTCCACCAGATATTACTTCCTTTATTGGCAAATTATATTTCTTTGCAAAAGCATAATCTCTACCATCATGTGCCGGAACTGCCATAACTGCGCCCGTACCATAATGTCCTAAAACATAATCTGAAACAAATGCTGGAATAATTTCTTTTGTTATAGGATGTTTTACAATCACTCCTTTAAGCTCAACTCCAGTTTTTTCTTTTGTTTCAGAGGTTCGCTCAATCTCTGATTTATTTTTTGCAAATTTAACATAATCTTCTACCTCTTTCCAATTTTTAATTTGATATTTTAATTTTTCAATCAGTTTGTGTTCTGGAGCTAAAACGACATAAGTTACACCATACAAAGTATCTGGGCGAGTTGTAAAAACAATTACCTTTTCATCTGAATTGGCAATATTAAACCATAATTTTGAACCCTTACTTTTCCCTATCCAGTTTCTCTGTTGAATCTTTATTCTTTCTAAATAGTCTACATCATCAAGATCTTTGTCTAATCTGTCAGCATACTTAGTAATCGCGAGCATCCATTGTTCTTTCTCTCTCTTTTCAACAACCGCACCACATCTTTCGCAACAACCATCAACCACCTCTTCATTAGCAAGACCGATTTTATCTTTTGGGCACCAGTTTATAAGCATCCTTTTTTTGTAAGCAAGTCCTTTTTCTAACAATTTTAGAAATATCCATTGTGTCCATTTATAATATTTTGGATCGCTGGTATTTATCTCACGAGACCAATCAAAAGAAAAACCAATAGACTTAAGTTGTCGTCTAAAAGTTTTTGTATTATTTCTTGTAACCACTGTTGGGTGTATACCAGTTTTAATAGCGTAATTTTCTGTTGGTAATCCAAAAGCATCCCAACCTATTGGATACAGAACATTATATCCGTCCATTCTTCTTTTTCGACAAATTACATCCATCGCGGTGTTAGTTCGAACATGTCCCATATGAATACCATCACCAGATGGATAAGGAAATTCAATTAGACCATAAAACTTTTTCTTTTCAGAATCTTCCTTTACAACAAAAGTTTTATTTTTATCCCAAATTTTTTGCCACTTTTTTTCTATCTTTAAATGGTTGTATTCTGTTTGTTTTTTGGTTTTCATATAATGATTACTATATACTAAACATTTTATACTTTCCACTAATCTTCGATTTCAGGTTTTGCAAGTTCTATAATCTCTAAATCTGAATCTACTCCAGTAATTCTTACAACATCTTTATCAATTTTTTTAAACTCTTTATTTGAACTATTATAATGACTAATCGTTGTTGAAAGTGCATTGCCTAGTTTTTCTTGGTATTCCTGATAGCTTCTTAAATGCTTCTGTAAACTTTCTACGTTCTTTTTTATATCCTTGGCCGATTCTTCTATTTGGAGTGCTTTCAAACCCTGTAATACAGTTTGTAAATATGCCAGGAAAGAAGTTGGCGAAACAATGATGACGTGTTTTTCCTTAAATGCGTATTCTACTAAATCTCTGGTATTAACTTTTATTGCTCCAACTTGAGAAATGAGAAGATCATAATATATAGCTTCATGTGGAATAAACATGAAAGCAAAATCCATAGTTCCCTCGCCTGGCTTTACATATTTTGCCGTCTCATCAATTCTCTTCTTTAAATCATCTTTGAAAAGTTTTTCTAATCTTTCTTTTTCAGCCTGATTTTTTTCATCCACTAAACGATTATAATTTTCTAGGGAAAACTTCGAGTCTATCGGGATTATTTTATCTTTTACAAAAACAACAGCATCAACAATAGTTCCATCTTTAAATGGATACTGCATTTGGTAGCTTCCTGTTGGTAAAACATTTTTAAGTAATGTTTCAAGATAATATTCGCCGAGTATTCCCCTTTGTTTTGGATTTTTTAAAATATCCTGTAAAGATTGAAGTTGATCTGCAAATGATACAACTTGTTTATTTGTCTCATCTAAGCGAGTTAGCTTTTCCGTAATGTCGCGAATAATATTAAATGACTCTGTGGACTGATGTTTAAGAGATTCATGCATCTGTTTTGAATTCTCTCCAATTTTTTTATCTACAGTTCTATTAAGCTCATTTATCTGCTCTAAAATAAGTTTGAGACCAATATCTTCTGAATTTTTATTTGTATTTTTGTTTTTATTTAAAACAATTAAAAAAAGAGTAACAACAACTGCAGGTAATATTACGGCTAAGGTCAATAAGATTTTTGTTGTGTCCATGATTAGCATTATACCAATAAATCTTGAATATGATAATATATAAAAGTTAGCCATTATTTATAATTAACTTTAAAAAAACAATGTCATTATATAAACAAATCAAAGACGGTATAAAAGAAGCAATGATAAAAAAAGATACTCTTCGTCTTACTGTGCTTAGAAATATCTCTTCTACTTTTACAAATGAAATGATTGCTAAAAAAATTACTACACCAGAAATTTCCAATGAAGATGCTATTGCTATAATTCGAAGGCTTGTTAAACAAAGAAAAGATTCAATTGACCAATTTACTAAAGGTAATCGTATGGACTTGGTAAAGAATGAGGAGGCCGAAATGAAAATACTTGAAGTATATTTGCCACAAATGATGAATAAGGAAGAAATTGAGAAAATTGTAAAAGCAAGGATTACAGAAGCCGGAGCGATAGATAAAGCAAAATTAGGCCAATTTATGGGAGGAATTATGAAAGAACTCAAAGGAAAAGCGGAGGGAATGATAGTAAAAGAGATCCTGGAAGAATTGGTAAAATAAGCTTATTTTACAAACGATTTTTAATACACCAAATTTGCTACCAAAATCAGTATTTTTTTATCGTTTTGATTTGACAAATTAGATAATATAGTGTTACAATTAAGGTAAGGTAGTTCTTCAAATAATAAATCTTCATCTGGGAGTGTTAAAAATGGATCATCTTGCAGAAGCACTAAAAAGAGTTCGTGTATTAAGCAAAATTGAATCAAACTATGATCTTGCAATACGCAAAGTTGCTTATGAGTTCGGTCTAAATTCTAGCCACTTAGCCCAAAAAATGGTATCTGCCAGAAAAATAAAGGCAACGCAACAAAAGAAGCCACAGTCCGAAAAACAAGTGTATACTTCCATCAAAGAAGACTGGCGCACGAAATGGGAAAGAGAACACGACGATTGATTCACCGGCCTGAAACGTGAATCGGAGGGAATCAGATTTTGATTCCCTTTTTTATTTGTCCCAAATAACAAAAACTGTTATATTTGTTTGGTAATATTTTTTATACTGCATACTGATTCAACGGCCTTATCGTCTAACGGTTAGGACATAGCCTTCGAGAGGTTGAAGTTTGGGATTAGGGACCCAAACAAAAAACCTGTGATAGTTTTATATGAGCAAAGCGAAAGAAAAAACAGAACAGGTATACTGCTTCTGTAAGAAGAGAAATTCGGAGTTTGATTAAAATTGAAAATATAATATTGGCCCTATCGTCTAA
>JBDRJU010000048.1:0-17477 GCA_043814645.1 bacterium
CCAAAATAATTACCGATATGTACTCTTCCTGTTGGTTTGACTCCTGATAAAAGTATTTTCCTCGCCCCGTGTGAATTTTCACTTGATTTTAAATTTGACATAAAGTTTGATTTTTATTAGATATATTAATATTAAAAGATAAAGATAATTCTAGCAAAATTCTTTACGGGGTTGTTTTCTTTGCTCATAAGTAACATAATATCATAAATTTTTTAATCAGAGTAGAGTTTTTATATTTTAACATTGACAACAATGCCACATTTGCTAGGTTAACAAATAGATTATGTAATGTTGTTTAATAACTTCAGAAGGAACAAAATTATGAGTGAAGATAAGCGTATTAGAATTAGTGGAAGTGGACATGATAGTCACTCTGGCCATTCTTTGACCATCTCTGGATTATCAAAAGAAGAAGTTGATGTCTTAGAAAGTTCAGTAAACATTGGTACAAATTGGATTAGGGTAATTGATGGCCTACTGCAAAGAATTCCGTCCTTTCAGCCACTTCCTGATCCGATTATGGACAAAGAGATGTTTCCTTTTTGGAGAAAACCAAACAAGAACGAAAAAATGTTAGCTGGACAACTCGAGTTTTTCTCTATGGGTAGCGCAGAAAATCATATTCCGTCAATAATTATCGACAGTCTTTGTGGTTATTATTGGTCGGAAGAAAATTATAAGACTCAAGCCAATAGATTAAAATCTTACGGCTTTGAGATCATACGTTCTCCACGAGGTGACGATGGCAGATTTTGGGAAAACTGGTTTCTTCCAAGTCTTTCATCTGCAAAAGGTGATCTTAAAATTGCTCTTGAAAAAATATCAAGAAAATCTGACAAAGAGAGGCTCAAAAAAGCAATCGACTTTCTTTGCGGTAATGTTCAGTTTGGAAATCTTGAAGTTTGTGTTCAAAGAGCCTGTGCTGTAATTGATTAACATAAAACCCTACTTTAAATTATTTAATAAAGTAGGGTTTTTATTTTGTTTTTATCTTATTTCTAACTTTATATTCCCTCCCCCTTCAAATTCTCAAAATCTTTCTTCGCTTGTTTTGAAAGTCTGCTTGGAATTTTGATGTTCAATTTGACCAATAAATCCCCTCGTCTGTCCTGACTTATAGGGATTCCTTTACCTTTTATACGCAATATTTGGCCGAATTCAGCTCCTTCTGGAACCTTTAGCTCTATATTACCATCGAGCGTTTTAAGGCTATATTTAGCCCCTAAAACTGCATCTGTGAGTTTTATGTTTAATTCTGTTACAAGATTCTTTCCTTCCTTTTTAAATAATGAATCTTTTTTAACTCGAATCTTTATATATAAGTCTCCTGGTGTTCCGCCTTTCAAAGCTTCACCGGCTCCAGTTAGTCTTACAGTTTCTCCGTCATTTATATCGGCAGGGATACTTACAGAAAATGATTCTTCTTTTTTGTTGATTCCTAAGCCTGAACAACTTGAACATTTTTCTTTCGCAATTTTTCCTCCTCCTTCACAAACTTCACAAACTTTTTCTGTAACTATCGGACCAAAAAAAGATCTTTTTGTTTCTCGGATTCTTCCTTGCCCTCCACAAGAGTGACATGACTGTAATTGAGTTCCACTTTTTGCTCCGCTTCCTTCACACACTTTACATTTAGAATTTTTTGTAAGTCGAATAGTTTTTTCAACTCCAAAAACAGCTTCGGAAAAAGAAAGCTCCAAATCCACAGAAATATCTCTTCCTTTTTTTGTAGCACTTCTTGAAGAATTTCTACTCCCTCCAAAAAAATCACTAAAAATATCTTCTAAATCAAAATTAACATTTTGTCCTCCAGAAAATCCTGAAAAATCAAATCCTTCAAAACCTCCTTGGCCTTGATATTGTTGTCCGCCACCGAAACCTCCTTGTCCAGCGCTTCCATAAGTATCATATTGTGATCGTTTTGAATCATCAGAAAGTACTGAGTAAGCTTCGCTTGCTTCTTTAAATTTTTCTTCAACACCTCCTTTATCAGGATGATGTTCATGCGCCAGCTTTCTAAATGCTTTTTTTATATCTTCTTTGCTGGCATTTTTATCAACACCGAGTATTTTGTAGTAATCTTTATTGGCCATTTTTTTAGTAGCTTGTAGCTAGTTAGCTTTTTAGGAAGTAGTAAACACCAATCCTAAAAAAACCACGAACTAATAAGCTAATTCCTATTTAGTCTCTTTATATTCCACATCTTTAATATTATCTTCTTCTTTCTTCTTTTCATCTGTGCCTGCAGTTTGACCAGGAGTAGATTGTTGTGCTTTTTGCATTGCTTCACCTATTTTTTGCATTTCAGTTGAAAGCGCGTCGGTTGCATTTTTAATTGCTGTAATATCTGTTCCGTCTTTTGCTTTTTTAAGATCTGCAATTTTATCTTCAACACCTTTTATAACTTCGGCTGGAATTTTTCCACCATTATCTTTAATTGCTTTTTCTGCAGTATAAATAATCTGTTCAGCAATATTTTTAATTTCAACAATCTCCTTTTTTTTAGCATCTTCTACTGCATTCATTTCAGCTTCTTTTTTCATTCTTTCAATATCTTCTTTCTTCAAACCTGAACTTGCTTCAATTCTAATTGATTGTTCTTTTCCGGAAGTTTTGTCTTTTGCTTTCACATTCAAAATTCCATTTGCATCAACATCAAAAATGACTTCAATTTGTGGCATTCCTCTTCCTGCTGGTGGTATTCCATCTAGAATAAATTTACCAAGACTCTTGTTATCAGATGCCATTGGTCTTTCTCCTTGAACGATATGTATTTCTACAGAAGTTTGATTATCTACCGCAGTTGAAAATACCTGGCTTCTTGATGTAGGAATTGTCGTGTTCTTTTCTACCAAGTGTGTTGCCACTCCTCCCATAGTTTCAATTCCAAGCGCTAGAGGTATAACATCAAGTAAAAGAACATCCTTCACATCTCCTCTTAAAATTCCTCCTTGAACTGCCGCGCCTAACGCAACAACTTCATCTGGGTTTACAGAAATATTTGGTTCTTTTCCAAATAATGCTTTTACAGCAGTAACTATGGCAGGCATTCTTGTTTGTCCCCCGACCATAATAACCTCATTAATTTCTCCGACTTTAAATGGTGAAGCATCAAGCGCTCTCTTTGCAATAACCATAGATCTATCAATAAATTCTTTTGTTAAATTCTCTAGAGTTGCTCGTGAAAGTTTAATAAGTAAGTGTTTTGGTCCTGATGCATCAGATGTTACGAAAGGAATATTTATTTCTGTTTCAAACACCGTTGAAAGTTCAATTTTTGCTTTCTCAGCAGCTTCATCAAGTCTTTGAAGTGAAAGATTGTCTTTTCTCAAATCAATACCACTCTCCTTCATAAATTGGTCAGCCATAAAATCTACAATTTTCTTATCTATATCTCTTCCTCCAAGATGACTATCTCCATCAGTTGAACGAACTTCTATAACAGAGTCGCCGATTTCTAGAATTGAAATATCGAATGTTCCTCCTCCAAAATCGTACACTGCAATCTTTTCATTTATTTTTTTATTGAGTCCGTAAGCAAGTGCTGCAGCTGTAGGTTCATTAATAATTCTCAAAACATTTAACCCAGCAATTTGTCCTGCGTCTTTTGTTGCTTGTCTTTGTGAATCGTCAAAATAAGCTGGCACTGTAATTACAGCGTCTGTTATTTTCTCTCCAAGTTTTGTTTCCGCATCAGTTTTAATTTTTTGAATTATCATCGCAGAAATTTCTTCTGGTCTGTATTTCTTATCTCCCATAGTAAGTTCCACCCCTCCATTTGCGGATTTTGATATATCAAAAGACACTGAAGTTTTATCCTTTTGCACTCCAGCATCATCATACTGATGACCCATAAATCTTTTTGCCTGGAAAATAGTGTTCTTGGGATTTGTGACTGCCTGACGTCTAGCCAATAACCCAACAAGTCTTTCTCCGGTTTTTGTTGTAGCTACAATAGACGGCGTTATTCTCGCACCTTCTGCGTTCTCTATTACCTTAGGCACATTTCCTTCCATTACAGCTCCTGCTGAAAACGTTGTTCCTAAATCTATTCCTAATATTTTACTCATATGATTGAATTTTGAATATCGAATTTTGAATATCGATATAATTTAAATAATAAAATCTAGCTAATAAAATAATAGTTTTGAAAAAGTATATTTTGACGATATTCTAAATTCGAAATTCGTCATTCTCTTTCTAACTATAAAAAGTTAGAAAGTATTTGGAGCGCGAGCTGGTTGGCTTATAACAAATGACAAATCTTTTAATATATTAACAACATCTGCAAAAAATGGACTCTTGATAGGTATAAAATTCTCCTTCTCAAAATTTATAGGTAATGCAATTATTTCTTCTTGTGAAGGAATATTTTTCTCAATAATTTTTCCACAGACAGCCTTTGCTACTATTTTGCCGTTAGCTTCAATCAATTCAAAAACAACTATAGCCCAAGAGCCATTTGGCAACTGGATCGCTTTCTTTATAAATTTTGACCTGCCTGCGCCGCATACGCAGTCGCGGCAGGCAGGTTGTTTTTGAATTGCTAACATGTTTGTATTTTAGTTTATAACTTTCAACTTTATAACTGCTTTTTAAATTCTGCTACAACCACTTGAGGTGCTTTCATGACCCTATCATTTAATATATAGCCTTTCTTTTTTACTTCTGTAATTATTCCGTCTTTCTTTTCATCATCAGTGAGAATATGTTCTACCGCAACATGAAAGTTTGGATCAAACTTTTCTCCAAGCGGGTTCATTGTTTTAAAATTATTTTCATCAAGAATTTTAATAAGCTGTGTGTGAATATATTCAACACCAATCCTCCATGTCTTATCAACTTTTTCCCACACCTCTTTGTTCGCAAAAGCCATTTCAAAACTATCCAAGACTTGAATTATTTCTTCTAATAATTTTTCGTTTGCATATTTTATAATTTCAATTTTTTCATTTTCGATTCTTTTTTTGTAATTGATAAAATCAGCTCTTTCCCTCTGCCAACCATCCATATATTCTTGTTTTTCTTTTTCAAGCGTTTTGATTTTTTCTTTGAGTTTTTTTATTAAAACTTCTGAAACTTCAGATTCATCGTCCACAACAACATCATCAGCCTCCTTTTTAGCTGTCTTTTTACCCTCTTCGTCATATATTATATCATCATTTATATCATTATTTTCCATGGTTTTTTGCTTGTTTTGCCATATTTTAACATATTTAGAATATGAATCAAGTTTTTGTACATATCGTATCGTACTCATATTTGACATATAATTATTGTGTGATAAAATTTTGATAAATTAAAGGTCTTTTTTGGGTGGTTAATACCACAAGGAGGAGTTTGATATGAAAAAGTTCTTTGTTATTACATTCGTGGTAGTATTCGGTTTACTTGTAGTCTGTAGTTTGGAAAAAGCTAAAGGAGACGGTATGGGTCAGTGTTCCACCAAACAAACAATTTACCACGATCAAAAAGTGGTAAAAATGAAAGGAATTATATTCAAGCCGGTATATATGGAAAGTGGTGAATTATTATTTCTAAATAAAACGAGAGATAAATGTGTGTCGTCATTAGATAAATTCAGAAAAATGAATCCGAATCTTAAACTCATTGACATGAAAATGTTTATAATTGGAGTCCATAATGGTTTTAACTGTGAGGAAAAGATATTTTGTTTACAAGTATTTTTTAAGTAAACACAAATAGTAATATAAAAACCCGAAGCATATATTGCTCGGGTTTTTCTTTTTCTTAATTAGTTTAACTCCAAAAAACCGCCTTCAAAGCGGTTTTAAAATTTTTCTTATCTCTTGCTCCATTGAGGGGCTTTCCTTGTCCCAGTACCATAACTTTCTTGAAGAAAAAAGTTAGCTACGGGACGGGCGTCAGGCACAAAAGAAAAACCCATGATTTAAAATCATGGGTTTTTCTAATTAATAGATTTTCGCTATCTTTTACTCCACTGTGGCGCCTTCCTTGCTTTTTTGAGACCAAATTTTCTTCTTTCTTTTGCTCTCGGATCTCTTTTTAGAAATCCTTCCTTTTTCAAATCTTTTCTAAATTCTGGATTTATTAAAATAAGTATTCTCGCAATTCCATGTCTTATTGCTTCAGCTTGAGAATTTATTCCTCCCCCACTTACCCTTACTGTAATTGCTAAATTATGAGGTAATTTTGCTACTGCCAAAGCTTCCAAAACAATCACTCTTTGTGCTTCATTTTTAAAATAATCTTCTATAGTTTTTCCATTATTTATTGTAAAGGAAGATTTTGCTGACTGAACAGCTCTGACTCTTGCTACAGAAGTTTTTCTGCTTCCCACGGTCTCTATATATTTGTGTTTTGTTTCTTTTTCCATGTGTATTATTCTTTAATGACCAAGTTTTTTATAATTCTTGATTTTAATTTATTTCGAGGAATCATTCCTGAAATGGCAATCTTCAATAGACCGCCTTTTCCTTTTCTATCAATCACTTGCTCCATACTCTTCTCGTAAAGACCTCCTGGATAACCTGAATATTTTTTATAAACTGTTTTTAATTTTCCTTCAAAAATATCAATTTTTGATGCATTTTCAATTATAACTTGAACATTAAAAACTTTATTTCTAGCATATTCAACAAGATTTTTACCTATGAGTAAGGCTGTAGCTTTTGTAGCTAGTCTCCCTAATTTTTGTCCAGTTGCATCTATTGTGTAAATTTTCTTTTCCATAATTTTTATATTATACAAATTCTATCTGAGCCAAACTTGCCCCATCAGATAATCTTGTCTTAATCTTAATAACTCTTGTATATCCACCGTTTCTATCTTTATATTTTGGTGAAAGTACTTTAACTATTTTACTTGCTGATACTGCCCCTATTTTTGAAGCAATAATTCTCTGTGTGTTTAAACTACCGTCTTTTCCTTTAGTTATTAATTTTTCAACAAAAGATTTCAAAACTTTAGCTTTTATTTCAGTTGTAGTAATTTTCTCATACTTTATTAAAGATACGGCAAGGGTCTTTATCAAAGCGTTTCTTTGATTTTTTCCTCTACTTAATTGTTTTTTCTTATTACCGTGTAACATATAATTTAAATTATTTGAGAATTATACCAAAATTCGAAAGACTTTTTTTAATTTCTTGAATACCTTTAGATCCTAAACCATCTATATCTATAAGATCTTTTTCTTTCTTTTTTGCAAGACCACCAACTGTTCTTATATTTGCATTTGATAGAGCGTTTGTTGTTCTAACAGAAAGATCCAGATTCTCAATTCTTGTTTTTAGAAACTCTGGATCAGCCTCTCCATCCTTGTCTTTGTCTTTTTCTGCTTTTTTAACTTCTTTTATTTCCACAGGTTCCTCAAAACCAACAATAGCTTTAAGTTGTTCTAACATTATAAAAATTGATTTTTCTAATGCATCTTTTGGAGAAATGGAACCATCTGTCTTTATTGAAAAGATAAGTTTGTTAAAATCTGTTCTATCACCAACTCTCATATTTTCTACTTCATAATTAACTCTTCTTACTGGAGTAAAAATAGCGTCCATAGCAATAACCCCTATTTCAACTTTATCTTTTTGTATTTCTTCTTTTGGAACAAAACCTAAACCTTTTCTAATTTTCATTTCCATTGAAAGTTCTGTGGCTTTATCTGTTATTGATGCAATATGTTCTTTTGGATTTAACACCTCTACCTGGCCAGGGACTTCAATATCACCAGCTGTAACATCTCTGATACCTTTTACTTTTAATGTAACTGTTTGTTCTTCATCATTAACAACTTTAAATCTTACTTTCTTTAAATTCAAAATAATATTTATAACATCTTCCTTAACACCTTTCATTGTTGAAAATTCATGGTCAACTCCATCAATTTTAATTGTTGTGATGGATACTCCTGGAATAGAAGAAAGGATAATTCTTCTTAGAGAATTACCTAATGTGTGTCCATACCCTGGGTATAGACCATCTATCTCATAAACACCAGCGTTTTCCTCTGCTTCTGAGATTATTCTTGGTTTTGATGGTAATAATATTTTATATTGGTCAGACATATTTTTTTTGCCTTTTTGGTTTTTTAAACCTTTATAGGCTGATTAAAATTAATAATTTTAATAATTTTTAAACTTTTTTTATCTGCTGTAATATTGGAATATTTGAGAAACATCAAATGATAATTCGTTTGCTGGTATTTTTGGAAGTCCTTGAACCTTAGCTTCTTTTTTCTCTTTATTAAATGCGAGCCATGAAGGTATTCTTTGTTCTTTCAACTTATCATCTATATCTTTAAAAAGTGGCTTCTTCTTACTATTTTCTCTTATGGAAATGATATCTCCCATTGATACTTGATAAGAAGGAATGGTATTTCTTTTTCCATTAACATCTATATGTCCATGATTTACCATTTGTCTTGCAGCTTGTCTCGTAGGTGCTATTCCGAGTCTATATATAACATTGTCTAATCTTGTTTCTAGTGCCTGTACAAGCGCTTCATTAATATCTGTACCTCTTTTAGATTGAACTTTTTCAACTAAATTTTTAAACTGTCTTTCTCCCAATCCATAAGTAAATCTTGCTCTTTGTTTTTCTAAAAGTTGCAAACCAAAATCAGATCCAGCTCTTTTCTTTTTTTTAATATCTTTTGAGCTTGCTCTCATTGCAAATTTTGGGGTTTGTGTTTTATCATAAACACTTGTTCCCAATCTTCTTGCTATTTTATATTTTGGTCCTGTTATCATAATTTTTATTTTTTGCTTTTTTGATTTTTGTTATACTCTTCTTGGTTTCTTAGGCTTTGGCCCATTGTGTGGAACTGGCGTTTCATCTTTGATGTTTGTAATATTTATTCCTTTCGAAATAAAACCTCTAATGGCTGATTCTCTTCCTGAACCAACGCCTTTAACGATTACCTCTATGTCTTTAAGTCCGATGTTCATTGCTTTTTCTCCCAACGTTTCTCCTACTTTAGCTGCGGCAAAAGGAGTACCTTTTTTGGCACCGCGAAATCCTAAAGCTCCAGCTGATGACTGCATAAGAGCATTACCTTTTTTGTCAGTTAGAAGTACTATTGTATTATTGTATGTTGATTGAACATACAAAATACCAGATTCAACTCTCTTTTTTGAACTTGCTTTTACTGGTGCTGATTCTTTTACACCAGCTTTATCTTCTGTTGTGACTATTCGTTTCTTACCCATTGTTCGTTATGTATATTATATTAAATTATTTTTTCTCTGGAGCTTTCCTACCGGTTCCCATCGTCTTTCTGGTATTTCCTCTTAAGGTTCTAGAATTTGTTTTTGTTCTTTGCCCTCTTGAAGGAAGTTTCTTTGCATGTCTTGTGCCTCTATAACTTTTAATATCTTTCAATCTTTTTATATTACCTCCAACTTCTCTTTTTAAATCCCCTTCTATTTTTTTACTTTCTATAATTTGTCTAATTTTTGCCTCTTCTGCTGGAGTTATCTCACCTGGTTTTTTGTTTTCGTCTACCTTTGCTTGTTTTAATATTTGTCTAGCTAAAGAGCGCCCTATACCATAGAGCACAGTTAGACCAATTTTTAATCTTTTGTTATCTGGGATTGTTATACCTACTATACGCATAAAATTATCACAAGAAATACTAGATTAGCATTTCTATTATTAAAAATCAACTATATTTAGCCCTGTCTCTGTTTATGTCTAGGGTTTGATGTACATGTAACATGTACTCGACCCTTTCTTCTAACAGTTTTACATTTGGCACAAATTGTTTTGACTGAAGCTTTTACTTTCATCCCTGTTGTATAATTTTTTAAAATTAATATTTTATCGACTATTTTAACTAAAATTTAACCTGTTTTTTGTCTTTTTTAAATTGTCCATCTGAAATTTACAACAGGACAAGTATAAATTATATTCTTCTTATTATTCTTCCTTTTCCACCATATTCATCTAAAACCATTTCCACCTTATCTCCTATTAAAATCTTTATTCTGTGAAGTCTCATTTTTCCTGCCAAATAACACAATAATTCACCCTTATCACCATCGAGTTTTACATTGAATAGTGTGTTGGGAAAAGCTTCTAATACTATTCCCGTGGCTGTTTGCTTAATTTTTTGTGATGTTTGCATTTTTAATAAACAACGCTATACATGATACCAAAAAAATGATAATAGTCAATGGCAAAAACAAGACTAATTGATACCTCTTAATTATTTTCCATATATTACATTATACCACCTCTTATAGTATCAATAATTTTAATTTTTTTAACATTTGTTGGAAAAGTATTTCTCCACATTGGCCTGATGGTGGTTTGAATTTCTTTCAGAGAATTTTTATTATTTTCTATAACTAAACTAATTACAGATTTATTTTGACCAAGTATTGAAGCCAATATTTCACTGGCATCAAAAAACCAGACGACTTGGATAGAACCTTTAAACTTGGCTTTGAGAGAAGTTTCATTCCATGGTTTTTCTGTTATGCCTTGTAAAGAAACAGAATTATTATCGTTCCACATTATATCCACTTTTGAATTATTAAAATTGTTTATTTTGTTTGTAGCTATAAAAGTTGCTAAAATATCCTTGTGAAATATAATTGCATTTATAGAACATTCTTCAGAAATTTTATATTCTTTGCTTAATAAATCGGTAGCTAAATCATTACATTGTATATAGTAATTATCTTTAAACAAGATAAATTGTTCTGGTTTTTTAGAAAACACTTCCTTTATAAGATCGTCTTTCAAAGTATTTTTTAATTCTATTCTGCCGGCTTCGATTTTGTCATCCGAGACTTTTTTAATATTACCAACCAAACCACCAATTATATCTGTGCTTTGCCGTGCATAAAATTTTGAATATTTGGGAGTACCTTTAAAACCAAAGATTGTAAAATCGCCCTTAAAATCAGAGAGTTTCATGTTATATTTATCCCCGACATCATCAGCGATAATTTCTACTTCAACAGAACCAGGTGTTTTTACACCACTAACTGTTTTTATTCCAGGAACAACTACTGATTGTCTTGTTTTATAGATTAAACCATCCTTAGTCTCTAATCTTGTGTTAATAATAAGTTTTTGGTTTGAAGTGTTAAAATTATTATATAAAATTGCTTTTCCTGTTGCTTTTCTTTCAACATACTCTTCTCCATCTGTCTCAAGAACTTCTGATAAATCTTTTTTGATTGTCATAACCTCATAATGTAAACTACTGCTACTAATGTTTTTATCTGATGTAATATAATATGTATCATTTAAAATAATATTTTCGCTTTTAGGAGTAATTGTGAGAGTTGTGGTCGCAAACATTGAAGATACTAAGAAAAGTAATGTTGTGATAGAAATAATACAAATAATCCAAAGAAACATTAAAGAATCTTTTGTCACATGTTTTTTTTCTTCCCCAGACTCTCCATTATTCGTATTTTCTGTATTATTTTCAATTGGAAATTTATTAACTAAATCATTGCTAAAGTTTCTATCAATAGGTATCTTTTTTTTATTAATATAAAAACCGTCCCTGATATCACTCTTTTTTATCATTCTTATACTTTTTTTGATTACATATATATCTTGAATTGTTTTTTTGGGCATCTTTTTTATTTGATTAGGATGATTATACTATAAATTAATAATTATTGTTTTA
The DNA here is from genome assembly GCA_043814645.1 of bacterium. Taxonomy (GTDB): domain Bacteria; phylum Patescibacteriota; class Minisyncoccia; order Phycocordibacterales; family GWA1-40-21; genus Bog-1340. The sequence goes on from JBDRJU010000048.1 coordinate 11,630, forward strand.
AAATTTTATCTAAAAATACTAAGTCCATTTTAACATATGGTTCTTTTGCAAAAACCTTGCCATTTAATATAAAATTATTTAAAATACCTTCTGAAATTTCTAATACTTCTATTTTTGAATCTAATATTTCAAGTTGCTTATTATTTTCCTTATCTGACAACTGTCTTACAAGTATACTAGATATTACACTATTTGTAATTATAAACATATTATTGGGTATGTTCATTTCTGTACAAATTTTTGATAAAGCATCATTTAATTTATTTTTCCAAAAATCAAATCCAGCTTTCAATAAGTCCCCCCCATTATTGTGCGATGTAAGGGCAAACTTTTTATCATATCCAATACTTATATGAGAAGTGAGAATGTCTCTGGAGAGATTGGTTTTTAATAAAGATGTTTGAATTATATTTTCCTCTCCGAATGGAAAAGATGCTATACCAAAAATAATATCGTCCCTTACAACATAAACGTCAGTTATTAACTTACCTAAATCCACATAAATAAAATCATTTTTATTTGAATATAAATCCCTAAAAAAAGAATATGATGATAAAACGCAAGAATTGTTTTGTTTTTTAATATTTTTTCCAATTCTTTCATCTATATAAGATGCCATTTTATCTTTTATTTCATATGGGATAAAAGAGACAAAAAGTTCCAGTGTAAGATTTGATGCTTTTTTCCCAAAAATATCGTCAACCTTATATCCATTTAATTTTGATTGAATAATTCTTTCTTCCAGAATTTTCCAATTAGGTTCTGAGGTTTGTTCTTCTGTATACCTCTCAAGAGCAAATTCTTCGCCAATAATTATTTTTTCTAATATGCGATTATTTATTTCAAAAGGTTTGTCTTTTACAATTTTTATTGTTTTACTTTGAGATACGCTCCAAGGAGAACCTATAAAAAAGTAATGCGTACCTACCTTTTCCTTATTTCCAATTTTTACCAAACTACGCCTTGTAGAAAGAATAGCCTTGTCTAAGGTCTTTAACATGGAGGAAACGTATTTTTTGTGATCTTTAGAATCTTGATATTTGAGTTCAAAATTTTGACACAAAATTATTTCGGGTTTTTTACTTGCGTCAAATCTAGCCACAGCAAGAGATACGGAAGCATCTCTTATATCAAATACAAAAGATAAAGAAGGTTTGGTTTTAAAGAAAGAAAAACTCATAATATCCATATATTATAATATGAAAAAAGAACCAATGCAATGATAAAAAACAGATTTTTATAGAGCAAAAATCTGCTTTCTTTTTACAAAAAACGCTATTCTAAAATAGCTTTGATTCTTCTAACCCCAGCACTTGAAGCTTCTTCTTTTACTATTTTAAAGTGTCCGAGTTCTTCAATATTTTTTACATGAGGACCTCCACAAAATTCTATACTAATATCCCCCATCTTATAGACTTTTACAACATCGCCATATTTAGACAAATCAAACGAAAGTGTTGTGACAAGCTTTTTAGCTGCTTCTTTTGGAAGCTCGTGCATCTCAACCGGAATTTTTTCATCAATTTTTTGATTTACTAAATCTTCAACAGCTTTTAATTGCTCTGCTGTAAGTTTTTCCGGCCAATTGAAGTCAAAACGCATCCTTTCTGCGGTAATATTACTTCCTTTTTGTACTATTTCACCACCCAAAACTTTTCTTAGTGATGCGAGCAATAAGTGAGTTGCTGTATGATATTTTGTTTCCATTTCTCCAGTTCCTGCAAGCCCACCTTTAAATTTTTGTTCTGAACCAGCCTTTGAAATTTCTTGATGTTTTTTGAATTCTTTTTTAAATTCATCAATATTAACCTCTAACCCTTTTTCTTTTAATAATTCAATAATTATCTCTATTGGAAAACCATAAGTAGAAAACAAAACAAAAGCATCTTTTCCACTCAATATTTTTCTTAAAGGAACTCCGTTTATTGATTTAATATTACTAATAGGAACTCCATTGTATGTTTTAACATTTTCTATAGAATTACCACTCATACTTGAAATATTATAAGTAAATTTTTCAAATTCTTTCAAACCTTTTTCAAGTGTTTGTCTAAATCTTTCGTCCTCATTTTTAATTACATCTAAAATTTCTTTTGTTTTTAAACTTGGATAAGCGTAAGAAAAATTATTTATAACAATTTTAGCTAAATCAAATATTGAATTCTTTGAAAGTTCTAGTTTATCTATAAATCTAATAGTTCTTCTTAAGATTCTTCTCAAAACATAGCCTGCTTCAGTGTTTGTCGGAACAACTCCGTCAGAAATTATCATAACAGCAGAGCGAATATGATCAGCGACAATCTTCATTGACCTGTCATCAAGTTTTTTTGCGTTCGTGTTTATATAAGAAATAATAGGTTCAAAAATATCTGTCTCATATACATTATTTTTCCCTTGCATAACAACAGAGGTTCTTTCAAGTCCCATTCCTGTATCTACATTTTTATTTTTAAGTATTTCATATTTTTCATTAACAGTTTTATTAAATTCTATAAAAACATTATTCCAAATTTCAATAATTCTTCCAGAATTCACAAGATCTTGAAATTTCCCTTCCAACTTTCCAGCTTTTTCCTCGCCAAAAATATCATAAAATATTTCTGTATCTCCCCCGCACGGACCCGTTTGTCCTGCAATCCAAAAATTGTCTTCTATACCTAATGGGATAATTTTTATATTATTTTTTACAATTTCATCATCTTCTGCAACATCGGCAACAATATTATGCTTCTTAAAATTTTCTTTCCAAAATTTAATAGCATCATCATCTCGTGGAATACCTTCTTCTCCTTTGAAAACTGAAATATATAGCCTTTTTGGATCTAAACCCAAACCTTCTTCTTTACTTGTAAGAAATTCTAAACTCCATTCTATAGCCTCTTTTTTAAAATATTCACCAAGGGACCAGTTCCCAAGCATTTCAAAAAATGTAAGATGTCTATTATCTCCCACCTCTTCAATATCTCCTGTTCTGACGCATTTTTGAACGTCTACAAGCCTTGTTCCAGCTGGATGTTTAGCTCCTAATAGGTAAGGAACTATTGGTTGCATTCCGGCTGTGATAAATAATGATGATGGATCATTTTCAGGAATAAGCGAAGCAGAAGGAATTATTTTATGTCCTCTTTTCTCGAAGAATTTTAGATATCTATTTCGAATTTCGCTTGATTGCATAATGGAGAAAGTATAGCAGATTTATATCTTTTTTAAAATTTCAAAATCTTTTTTCAATTCATCTTTGCGATTTGGATTATAAACCGCAACACAAGGATGATATAGACACACTACTTTAATTGGTCCGTAAGATGTCTTGGTATCAAAAGCTCTGCCATGCATTCTGCTTATAGGTTCAATTTTATCTCCAAGACCAAACTTCTCCATAATATATCCCATTGAATATCTACCGAGCGCACAAATAACTTTCGGCTGAAGTATTTCTATTTGTCTATCTAAAAATGGTCCATATATCTTTATTTCTTCCGGAAGTGGATCACGGTTTTGTTGTGGCCTATCTTTTACAATATTTGTAACATAAACGTCATTTCTTTTTATATTAACATGCTCTAGTAATTCATCTAAAACTTTTCCAGCAGTACCACAAAATGGTCTGCCCGTTTTCGCTTCATTTCTTCCAGGAGCTTCGCCAACAAACATTATCATAGCACTATGACTTCCCTCTCCTATTACTGGGAAATATTTATTTTCAGTTCTATAAGAATAAAGCGGAGATTCTTTTAAATTTAGAATCTCATCCGCTATTTGTTTCAATAAATCGGTTTTTGATGACATAACTAGTTATTAGTAAATCTTTTTCTGCAATGTTCGCATAAACCTTGTACTTCATTTTGAATAGATTTTATTTTTTTCTCATCAAAATTAAATACTTTTAATACATTATTATCCAATAAACTTTTTGAGAGAATTATACCTTTTGAGAGGAATAAATTTTTCTCCGCTGTTGTAATAGTGGTCAATGCTGTTAAAGGAATGAGTTCATGTCTTTCTATCATATCGTGAAGATTATTATTGTAAGGATAGTTCCAACCTATAAATTTTAATGATGGTTGGCACTGACCATATTGAATGGCTGTTGTGCTAAACTTTGTATTTGTAACTATCCAACCTTCAGTTAGTTTTCTCTTTTCTCCTCCAAAATCATATTCCTGTCCAAAAATATCATCGTATCTGGCTTTTACATAAAGCACTATTTTAAGGTCTGATTTTAGATTGAAATCCGTATGGAACTTTGCTTCTGTCATTACAAGCTCATTATTTTTCCAAGCAACAATATCTATTTCATGTTCTACGCATTTTCCTTTTACTATTTGATCTGTCATTGTGGCATAACCGTGAGCTTTAAAAATTTCAGCAACAAACTTTTCAAAAGGAAAACCAGTTGGTCCTAGCATCGCCACTGCTTTTTTCAAAGAATATCTTACAGCTATTGGCCTTTGTTTTTTTCTTAAAATAGAAAAAGCCATTCTATAAATATCTTGCGTGGTAACAATTTCTTTCGTTTTTGCTTCAATACTTATTTCAGAAACAATCTGTGAAATCAGCTCATCTGACGCATCTACTTTCCTAAGAGAATTTTCTAATTTTTTATAATCAAAAAGCTCCTTTTCCCCATTTGCTTTTATAACGTAAAATTGATTCATAAGATTATAATAACATAAATTAACTACCAACTACTAGGCGATTATTCCACCTCCCAAACATATTTCCCCATCATATATGACAGCAGACTGACCAACAGTTATCGCTTTTTGAGACTTTATGAAATGTAATTCAAATTCCCCTTTTACTATTTTTTTAATTTTACATTCTTCTAACGGCTGTCTATAACGAATTCTAGCAGTATACTTTTTTGATAAATCTGGAATTTCTCCTGAAATCCAGTTAATTCTGTCCAATTTAACTATTTTTGATTCATTTTTTAATACTTTAGTAGCATCTTGAGAAACAGTGATTGTATTATTTTTTATATCCTTTTCAGTTATGTAATACGGCTGATCATTTGGAGTTTTTTCAATTATTTTAAATCCGTGTCTTTGTCCTATTGTTAGATAAAACACTCCATCATGTTCACCTATTACTTTTCCAGCTTCATTTAAAACCTTTCCTTTTTTTTCTTTAATATAATTCTTCAAAAAATCTTTAATATCTATTTTTCCTATAAAGCAAAGACCTTGACTGTCTTTTTTAATAGCAGTGTTCAAACTATATTTTAGAGCTAATTTTCTAACTTCTGGTTTTTCTATATCACCTATTGGAAATAATGTTTTGCTTAATTGTTTTTGAGTAAGAGTCCAAAGAAAATATGATTGGTCTTTATTTTTATCTTCGCCGGCTAACAATTGATACTTACTTGGAAGCCTTGCTTCCAAGTGACTTTTGTTTCTTTTCAACTTGGAAGCGAAGCTTCCAAGTACACGGGCGTAGTGACCTGTTGCAACATAATCAGCACCTTGCTTCATTGCCCAATCAAAAAAACCACCAAATTTTACATATTTATTGCACATAACATCAGGATTTGGAGTTCGTCCAAGTTTGTATTCGCGAATCATATAATCCACTACTTCTTTTTTGTATTCTTTTTCAAGATTCAATGTAATGAAAGGAATATCTAATTTTGCACAAACACGCATTGCATCGAGACGGTCTTGTTTCCAAGTACACTCAAAAAATGTTGGTTGCCAAACTTTTATAAAAACCCCAATGACATCGTATCCTGCTTTCTTCAATAACAAAGTGGAAACAGAGCTATCAACTCCACCTGACATTCCAACATATACTTTTTGTTTTTTATTTTTATTTAACATTTTTGATAAATTCAATAACCCCAGTA
>JBDRJU010000049.1:0-4338 GCA_043814645.1 bacterium
GATTTTCTATGCCTTGGAATTTTTCCCAATTTTCAGGATTTTTCAAATATTTTTTAAACCTTATCATTGGATTTATGAACGAGATATAAGCAAAATATGTTCCGACCAGAGTCGCAACTAAACCGAGTATCCCTATTATTAAACTAAGTATTGTTATCAAATCGTTATTCATAAAAATTTAAAGATCTCATAATTATTTCCTGCTTGAATTTTTAGAAATTTTAATTTTAATAAAATCTATATCTTTAGGGTTTTTGGGTATTTCAAAATGTTTAGATAATGCACCCCAGTCCTTGTTTCGTAGAGTTCTTATTTCTCCGAGATGAAAACTCACCCATTTACCTCCGATATTTGAATCCGAATTTACTTTATTAAGATTAGATTCACTAATTTGCTTATATTCTTGATCAAGATCAATTCCAATGTATTTTCTGCCTAGTTTCTTGGCCGCAACTGCTGTAGTTCCGGTTCCAATAAATGGATCTAGGACTACATCGCCCTCATCCGTGGTCATAAGAATCAATCTCTCTAGCAAAGGCACGGGCAATTGGCAAGGATGTTCATCTCTATATTTATTATGTTTAATCCTATGTAAATCGGTCCATACATCAGATACAAGTGGTCCAAACGGATGTAGGCCGGCTTTTTTCCCACCATAATCTTTTCTTAAATACATTGACTTTCTCTCTCTATCATGCGGCATCCTTATCTCGTAAATTTTTGTTTTTTTAGGTTCTTTTACATAAAAAAGTATCCCGTAATGAGCAGGTTGTAAGCTCTTGCCCATTGGAGATGTGGGTGCGTTCCATACTATCCAATGTTTAAAGCTAGCGTGCTCATTCAAAATTTTAACGTAAAATGATAACCATTTCGGAATATTGTGAACAAAAATTGATCCGGTAGGCTTGGTTACTCTAACCATTTCGCTGATCCATTTATCACACCACTCAAGATATTCCCGAAATTCTAAACTATCTTTATAGCCATTATATTTTTTCTTTAAATTAAATGGCGGATCAGCAAAAGTCATATCCACCGAATTATCAGGAACTTTTTTTAATATTTCCAAACAGTCGCCTTTAATAATTTTGTTAAGATATTTATCCAACATATTTTACTTATTTAGAAAGGTATCGATTAAAAGCTTTTCAAACCTTTTTAATTCTTCTTTGTGGAAAGTAAAAACTTCTTCATAAGCATTAACCATTCTTTTTAGATCTCCTTTTCTAACATACCAACCAATTCCATCTACAAAACCAACAAATTTTGCTTTTGGATAATGAGATTTAATTAAGGCATCAATAGAAATTTCAGTTTTAGATTTATCACCCTGCCCCGATGAAGTTGTTGCCAAAAATGAACTCTCGACAATAATTAAAGGATTTTTCTTATTTGGTATTATAAAATCCATCGTTCTTTTATTGTCTGGTGCATTATCGATCAATTCACTAAGATCGCCCTTTTCAAAGGGTATACCCAAATGATTTAATATTTCCTCAATCAAAATTTCTGGATTGTTTTCTTTCATCGCCGAATAACTGCCTTTTTCTTTATACCGAATTAAGGTATCAATCATTTCCGGTAGTTCAAATTTGAGCTTTGAAATACTTATTTTTTTTAGTTCAAACAAAGGAACGGTTTTTGTTAAAAATGGAATTGTAGAACCTTCAAAAAAAATATTTACTATCCCTTTTCTGAAATATTTATTATCTCTAATCAGCTTTGCAATTTGGCCATTAGACCATTCTTTGATATTATTTACATCTCCATCTCTAAACCATTTTTCTTTGTAAACCAACTTGCTTAATTCTGAATCATCAACAACTCTTATAATTGTGGTTAATCGTTTTAATGTTTCATTAGAAAATCCAGTCAGTGCAAGCAATGCTCTTAAACCATTTTCCTTTTCAACTAATAGATTTTCAAATATCTCCTTTTTCAATCCCTTATTTTCAATTTCATTCTTTAAAAACAGAAGTATTTCCTTCAAAGAATTAAGGTATCCTTCATATTTTTCTTCAAAAGCTGGATTAAAAAAATAAAAGGTATTTTTATCAATGACTGTTCTAAACTTCAATTCGGTTGTTGGTTTAATATTTTTCATAGGTTTATTTTAGGTTTGTAAAAAATAATATCGACTCATTTTTCATGGTATTTTGCAATCCCTTGATTGGTTTTATTAATTCAAGTTCAAATTTTAAATTTTGTTTTTCAGCGAGTTCAATAATTTTCGTTTCAAGTATCATCCCATTTGTCTGAATGTCATTTGTGCCGATTATTATAATAATGGGCGCATTTTTCTTTGAAACTCTCTGCATTTCTTTTAACGCAATATTCATTTTATCAAAGTAAATTTCTAATTTGTTTTCCACACCGTGTCCTTGCAATCCGATCATTCCTTCTCTTAAAGATTCAAGATCATATCCAAGATATTCAAGTTGGGGTTGGTCGTTTTTTAAGTAATCAATAGCAAAGGAATAAGGTGGAGATGTAATGATAACGTCAACAGAATTGTCCTCTATTGGCAGATTTAAAACACTGCCTTGTAGTATTTTACTCTTTCCAATTTTTAAACCTAGTTCTTGTCTTGCTTCTTGAAAATATTTTATTGTCGAAATATATCTTTCTAATACTCTCGGGAAAAGTTTGTCAATTGAAGAACTGGTTCGACTTGCGAAACCCATTGAATCTAAAAATGCCAATAAAACTGTTTCATAATAACTTCTTTTTTTGTCATCTTTGTTGTTTATAAAATAATCAGGTACTTTTTCTTGTTTTAAATTTTCCAATAATTCCTTTGGGGCATTGGTAATCGATTGAAGCGTTTTTAAATCTAAATCTAATGCAAAGGTCTTTACCCTACCCATTAATCCGCAAAATGGACTTAAATCTACAGAAATTGAATCAATTCCAAGTAAATTTGCTTCGACCGAAACTGTTGCGCTTCCAGCCATCGGATCAAGAACAACATTGCCCGACTTAATTTCAAGAATGTTTAATAGAGCTCTAATTAATTGAGGGTGAAATTTACCACGATACGGGAAAAGACTATGTGTCGCATAACCGGTAGAATATTTACCATCTAAAAAGAAAACTTTTGTTCTGAATGAGCTGTTTTTATGAACTTCTTCAAGATTTTGAAGATTACAAGTTTTAAAATGTGCAGTTTCTATTCCATCAACTAATTTTAAATAAGCACTTCTGTTTATTAATTCTTCTTTTGATAAAACCTCATATTCCCATAAAGCCAAATCTAATTCAAAAACATCATCAGTCCCATCAATAAGCTGATAATTCTTCGCAAATAATTTTTCAATCAAAGGTTTATGTTTTTGCATGGTTTATTTAATCAATTTGTTCCACTTAATAAACGCTTCGGCTATTTTGATTATTGCTTATTTTTAATTTTTTTCGGCAATTTCATTAGCGTAATTGAATTTCTACTTTTAATAGTATTATATTCCTCTGACAAAGGAGAGGCAACTACTGAACCACGTAGAATATAGGGCTTCTCCCATAGAGATTGCCACGCCCCTTCCTCCTTCGCCAAGGCTTCGGAGGATAAATCGGGGCTCGCAATGACAACTGAATGGATTCCCGCCCTCCTAAAAGATTGGCGGGTAAACTTTCACGGGAATGACAAATTGAATGAATTCCTGATGGTGTTTTTTTAGATTCCCGTTTTCACGGGAATGACAAAATAGAGACAGGAGTGACAAAAAGAAATGAGATTGCTTCGTCGCTACGCTTCTCGCAATGACAGTTGGTAATTGGAAATTAGGAATTGGGTATTGGAAATTGCTTATTGTATCTTGGTGTTTGGTTATTTAATGTTTGATTTGTCATTTTGCATTTTAATTTTTGATATTTACATTAATTTTTACTATCCTATTTTTATCGGATTAGGCATGAAGGTTAATATAAAGATAATAAGTGCTATTAAAGCTAATATCTTTTCCTGTTTGCCTATTGGCGATAGTTCGTTCATAGCGCCGGGGTTGCCTCCGCGAGAAAGAAACAAGCCGAGTAGTCCCCATATAAGCCATCCGGGCCAAACAGAATAGCCTCTAAATCCTAAAAATCCCACCGCGCACATAAGTCCGCATATAAATAAAGACAGACGTTGATGATTTTTGCTTCCCAATATCGCTCTTGCTATATGTCCCCCGTCAAGTTGTCCTACGGGAATTAAATTTAAGAAAGTTATGAATAGTCCTACCCAGCCCGCAAAAGCAAGCGGATGCAGGTAAAGACTTGAACCTTCCGGAACTTTTAATATTATACTCTGTAAAAATCTCAAAAGTATTGATTCACCAAATTGAATACTTTCTCCTGATA
>JBDRJU010000050.1:0-6379 GCA_043814645.1 bacterium
ATATTTACTCAATTCTAGCGTATTGTCTTCGCTAGATTAATTGGTTATAAATATTTACTTTTTGATTTACCTCAGAAAACTGAGGTGTTTTGTGTTGGGTAGAGAAAAGAAGAGAAAAGGAGTTTTGTAATTCACAGTAAAATAGTATGCTGTTAAAAAATTATCCATGTTTTTTTATTATTATAAAATTTTAAAAAAATAAAAAAAATGAGCCGCTCTTTCGAATAGCTCATTATTTATTGATTTCTTTTACCTCTATCCATTTCTATTTTTATGATAGAAATGATATATTTTATGTTTTTTTTCCTTATTCGTGTATAAAAGACGACTGGTTATATTTTTTAGCATCTTCTGACACTGTCCATCATCTCTTATATCATTAGGAGAAAGGATAATATCCGCTTTTGATTTTATTTTTCTATGATTAATAGTCAAATCAATGGTAACGATATTATCACGTTTTTTATCCTTAAGACAAAAAAAACAATCTACACCATGATATAAATCAAGAGGAGTACCAACGGAAGAAAAAAATTTAAGGTTTCTTTTTCTGTTTTTAAACATAAACACAATATTACTATATAAATATTGTGCAATCCTTGTTGGTGGTTTCTTAGAATTCCAACCCAACTTGCTTTGAATATTTTTTGCCATTTTAATAGCTTCCTTGAAACTTAAGTATTTACACCCCCCAATATTATTGGATTTAAAACAACCAAAACTTGATCTGCCAAGAACCATCTCTTCAAAAGCATACCCGCTATAAATCTTTCCAATATACAATTTTACCTCCTTTTGATAAAATTTTTTGAATAGAACTAAATCTATCCAAATAGTATTCTTAATTCAAAAATAAGTCAACAATAATGCATATCCCTATGATAATTTTTCTTAATGGTTCGATTAATTCTGGGAAAAGCACAGTTGCAAAACTCTTGATAAAAGGGTTATCAAACTGTGCCTTGCTTGAAATTGACGTATTTCACGAAATGATTGTAAAACGGGAAAACGGGGTCAGGAGCCGTTTACCAGGAGCCGTTTATTTCAGGAGAGATTGATAATTTTCGACCTTTGATTTTTTCGTGTTTGTTTAGTTTTAATTTTTGATAAAAAAAGTTACTTTTTGTTTATTGTAATAGAAATATAGAGAAACAGGTTTTTTGTTTATCTTTTTTTATTTTTTTCCTTTTTTACCAGCTACACAATAATTTTGTCCTTCCGCTTTAAATGCATCGACGAGCCAAGAACTTGATTGTATCTTTCCTCCTTCCCCTATATTAAAAACCATTTTGCAACCAATACTTTCACAAACAGAAACCTCGGGAACATTATCGTGTTTTCTATCTCCTCCGTTTGCAAAAATGTGTGGCATAATCTTTTCCAACTCATTACAAACACTTCTGTCTTTTGTATTTTTTGTATGACTTGTTAAAACAACCTCGTCCACATATTTTATGGCTTCAATAAGTTCTTTTCGTTCATGTTGTGACATAAAAACATATCCCTTTTTCTTTTTGAGCCAGTTATCATTGTTCAATATAACAATAAGCTTATCACCTAATTTTTTTGCTTGTTTAAAAATTCTTACATGACCAATATGCAACGGGTCAAAACCGCCACTTACCGCAACAACTATCGGTTTTTTTTTTATATTTAATTTTTTATAATTCATAATTCATAATTTGTAATTATTTTTCTTATTTCCCACAGCATTTTTTATACTTCTTTCCAGAACCACACGGACACGTGTCGTTACGCCCAACTCTAGTTCCATCAGAATTGCTTGCCCCGTCAAATTGTCTTTTTGTTTGACCGAGGTCGCTTTTCCCTTCTCCTCCAGCCAGCTTCATACCTTTTTGTGTTTCTTTGAGTTTTTCCTCCCCAGCTTGAAAAGCGCCTGCCCCAATATGAGGCAAAAGACTAATTACTTGAGTATTTATTGCTTCTTGCATTTCTTTAAATAATTTTAAACCTTCTCTTTTATATTCTACGAGAGGATCTCTTTGCCCATAAGAGCGAAGATTTACTGAACCTCGAAGGTAATCCATCATTTCAAGATGATCCACCCAAAACATATCTATCGCCTGAAGCATTATTATCCTCGCAATTCTATAAAATTCTTCTTCGCCTAATATTTTAATTTTTTCAGAGATTATTATTTGTGAATTTTCATCTTGCGCTATTTCAGCCAATTTTTCTTTAACAGCATCTTTTCCACCACTTAAAACTTTCCTTCTTCTTTCATAAACTGTAATTCTTTGAAAATTTAAAACATTATCATAATCTAAAATATGTTTTCTGGCATCAAAATTAAAACCTTCTATTTTTGTTTGAGCATTTTCTAGAGATCTTGTAATGAGAGAGTTTTCTATCGGTTCGTCTTCGGGAATACCAAATCTGTTCATCATTTTTTTGACAGTATCATTTGCAAAAATTCTCATCAAAGAATCTTCAAGAGAAACAAAAAAACGCGTCTCTCCAGGATCACCCTGTCTTCCAGATCGTCCTCTAAGCTGATTGTCTATTCTTCTTGCATCATGTCTTTCTGTACCAAAAACAGCCAAACCCCCAAGTGATTTTATTTTTTCATATTCAACGTTATCAAGTTGAACCCCTCCAAGCTTAATATCAACACCTCTACCAGCCATATTTGTAGCCACGGTAACAGCTCCCGGCTTTCCTGCTTGTGCGACAATTTCTCCTTCTCTTTCATGATTTTTAGCATTTAAAACGCTGTGAGGAACTCCTTCTCTTTTCAAAAATTCTGAGAGTACTTCGTTTTTTTCAATTGAAACAGTACCTATCAAAACAGGTTGTCCGGCTTTATATTTTTCTTTTACCATCTTTGCCAAAGCTTTAAATTTTCCTTGCTCTGTTTGAAAAATTAAATCGTTGTGATCTTTTCTTTGATTTGGTTTATTTGTAGGAACAGGAATAGTGTCCATATGATAAACCTTAAAAAATTCTTCTGATGAGGTGAGAGCTGTTCCTGTCATGCCAGAAAGTTTTTTATACATTCTAAAATAATTTTGGTATGTAATAGAAGCGTAAGTTCTGGACTCTTTTTGTATTTTTACCCCTTCTTTAGATTCAATGGCTTGGTGAAGTCCTTCAGACCATCTTCTTCCTGGCTGAAGTCTTCCAGTAAATTCATCTACAATTATTATTTCTCCATCTTTAATAACATAGTCTTTGTTTATTTCATACAAAGCTTTTGCGCGAGTGGCAGTTTCAAGATGATGAACATATCGGATTCCTCCTTCTGTATAAATATTTTCTACCCCGAGAGATTTCTCTGCTTTATTTATTCCAGCATCTGTAAGTTGTATGGCTTTATGTTTTTCATCTACTGTATAATCAACATCTTTCACAAACTCTCTAACAATTTTTGTAAAAACATCATAAAGACTTCCCGAATCTTGTGCAGGTGCAGAAATGATAAGTGGGGTCCTAGCTTCATCAATAAGAATAGAGTCGACTTCATCCACAATTGCAAAGTTGTATCCTCTCTGTCTCAAATTATTTACATCATACTCGATATTGTCTCTCAAATAGTCAAAACCAAATTCATTATTTGTTCCATAAGTAATATCAGCTTTGTATGCTTCTCTTCTTGAACAAGGTTTTAAAAATTCATGAACAACTTTAAAAGAACCGAGTTCATCTCTTTGTTTATCTAATTTATCATCTTCTAAATTATTTTTTATTTCTGAATTATCATTTTGACTTTTAATATTTAATTTTTGATTTGTATTATGAGTTGGATCATATAAATATGAAGCTTCGTGATTTAAAATTCCCACAGACAAACCAAGCGCATTATAAATTTGTCCCATCCAAACAGCATCTCTTCTGGAAAGATAATCGTTTACTGTAACAACATGCACGCCTGCGCCTGAAATGGCATTCAAATAAGCGGGTAAAGTAGCTACAAGAGTTTTTCCTTCTCCCGTTTTCATCTCAGAAATATTTCCTCTATGCAAAATAATCCCACCTATAAGTTGGACATCAAAATGTCTTTGGCCAAGAGTTCTTTTTGATGCTTCACGAACTGAGGCAAAAGCTTCGGGTAATATTGAGTCTATATTTTCGCCTTTTTCCAATCTATCTTTAAATTCTTTGGTTTTTGATTTAATTTCAGCATCTGAAAGTAATATTAAATTATCCTCAAAAGAACCAATTTGTATAGCAATTGGCTCTAAAGTTTTGATATATTTTGCGTGTCTATCTCCAAAAATTTTACTTAAAAACATCCCGTAGTGAAATTTCAAATTGTTTTTATATTGCTTATATAACAATTTTAAACTTCGATTAATTTTCTTTTTAATAATCAATCTTTTATGCAATCACGTAGTAAAAACAAAGCAATAATTTGAAATTCTACTACGGGAAACATGAAATATATGATAACATAAAAAATTCACCCGTTAAAGTTTTTGCTGACGTGTTGAAAATGCTAAAATGATAGACAAATCTTATTAATAAACAAAATTTTCTATTTTATAATACATTATTTAGACAACAACACATTTTCGTCAGCAAAAATTTTCTCGGGTAAATAAAAAACGGCGCACCTTTCGGTGCGCCGTTTTGAGAAAGTTATATATTATTTCTTCTTTCCCTTTTTTGCTACTTTCTTTGCTTTTTTCTTTGCCATTTTATTTGAGATTCCAGACAGAAAAATTATTTTCGATTTATCTGGAATAATTATTATTATATTTTTTAAATAGTAGTTTATCGACACAAGTTAAAAAACTCAAACCTACTGTTGATCGTAATCATACGGTTAATTCAAATAAATACAATAGTTTTTGATATGTTGATAACTCTGGAAGTTAAAAAAGTAAAATGGAAAAAGTAAAAATAGAATTAAAAATATATTTATTTGCAATTATATTAATTAAATTTTAAATTATCTCCACTTCCCTTTCAATTTTTATTTTTATTTTTTTGTAAACTTCTTTTTCAATAAATTTTGCAAAATTATCTATCTCATTAAAAGTAGCTCCGCCATAATTTACAATCACAAGAGACTGTTTTTCATATAGCCCAACTTTTCCAATTCTTTTTCCTTTGAGTCCACAAATTTTATCTAATACAAACCCCAATGGAATCTTAACAAACCCTTTCCTTGCTTCATGTTTAGGCAAATTCGGATATTTTATTAATAATTCTTTATATTTCTTTTCTGAAACAATAGAATTTTTAAAAAAAGATCCAGCAGTGCCATTTTTTTTCCAATCTGGTAATTTATCCTTCCTTATTACTTCAATGGCTTTTACAACTTCAATGATATTCGGGGTTTTTATATTTAAAAAAACTTCTTTTAAAGCAATGTACCTTAGATTTGGTTTAAAAAAATTATTTAATTTATAGAATACTTTTGTAATGACCAAATTTTTATTTTTTTTAAATACACTATCTCTATATCCAAATTTACAGTTTATATTATTAAAAATAAATTTATTAAGTGTGTTTGCATCAATTCCTTCAACTGAAATAACGTGGTTTTTCACTTCAACCCCATAAGCTCCAATATTTTGAACAATTGAGGCACCGACAGTCCCTGGAATGTTCCATAGGTTTTCTATTCCTGACAAATTATTTTTTATTGAAAATTTTATTAAATCATTAAATGATTCTCCTGCACTAGCTGATATCACAGATCTTTTTCCATTAGTTGATTCTGTCCACGAAAATCCACATTCTGATCCGCAAAAATCTGCATCTTTAGTTGATTCTATTTTAATATTTTTAATACAAATTTTAATTACAAGCCCGGAAAAATTCCTGTCATTCAGCAAAACATTTGAACCATTCCCTATTACAAAAAATTTTAATTTGTTTGTTTTTGCAAATATTAAAGCATCAGTGAGCTCACTGTCACTTTTCACTTCACAAAAAAACCGCGCGTTTCCGCCGGTCCTGAAAGTATTAAAGTCTGAAAGTTTAATATTTTGTCTGATTTTCATTTTACGTAAAATAGATTACAAATTAATTATAATTAAAAAATCATTACTTCCACTTATAGCTGGCGGGGTTCAACTCAAAAGTTAATATCTTTAAATGTGCGACCGCCAGCCATAAATAAAAACAATATTTCCTGCTACACAATCAATTACCTCGGGGCAGAGCCCACGAGGTATGACCCGAAGGATGTCCTAAGCAAGTAAACGTAACTGTTGCGATATTTGACGGGAAAAACGATGTGGTAGTGTGTATCATAGATATTATGGTGTCCCGACTTCTGCCATTAGTATGACAAATTTTTCAGCTCTTTTGTCTCTCCGTCGCCTTTAACTCTATCAAATATTACTTCATTCGTTATAACATTTAAAATCTTTGCGTCAGTAATGCTTTTTAATTCTTCAACTATGGA
>JBDRJU010000051.1:0-7839 GCA_043814645.1 bacterium
GTTTCCATACGCTGGGGGGAATTATGGGATTTCACGGCTTCCGCCGTAGGCGGAAAGGGTTTTGGCGAAAATCAAAGCGCGATTTTGGCTTCCGCAAAATCGCTCCATATTCTTAATTCCGAACAAGTTACTTCTGGTGCACGGGAGAGGACTTGAACCTCCATGCCTTACGGCACTAGCTCCTAAGGCTAGCGTGTCTGCCATTTCACCACCCGTGCATTCAGACATGCATTCTATACCGAAATTATACATAAATCAATAAAAAACCGCCTAGTCAGGCGGTTTTTAATATCAATTCACCTCGCACATTCCCCCAGCACAAGCCAATTCCTTCTTCATATCAGAATCATCTTTATTTTCATAAGTAATAATTTTTGAAAAATCTATATTGCCAACTTTCTTTATCAGTTCATTATATTTTTCTTCGCTTATTTCTTCATATGGAGCAAGTGGATACACATAATCATTTCTTGGCAAAAATGACAAACCTCCGATAATATCCCAATTGCCATAAACCCAATTTACCACTTCAATCCATTCATCCGAGCCAATATAAATAGTTACCGATGGATTGTGTTCTGTATAATTTAACTTCACCATTTTCCAAAATTCAAGTTGTTTGATCGCTGATATATCTTTTGAAACTACGGCGTTTTTAGGAGCTTTGACTGGAAAATCAAATACATAAGTTGTCGCATTTTCTTTGGATTGGCCAACTTCTGGCTGATAAGGAACCCCCTGATCTCTTATCATTTTAAATAAGGAGTCTTTAAAAGATATTCTTATTCTTCTAATATAATGATGCGCATATCGTGGGTGCATACCTGACGCACAATCTACAGTTTGAGAAACTGTACCTGAAGGCTTTACACAAGTAACACATGTTGATTCGCTTATTTTAAATCTTTTTGCAAAATTTTGATTTGCTTTTATAGCTTCCTTTTTTAATTTAACCAAAACTTTTGCATCCCTCACAACAGGACAATCCCATTGCCCAGTAATAGAAACTCCGAGCAGTCTTTCCTTCTCACAATTTTCTTTCCATTCTTTTGAAAGATAAGAGAAATTTGTAAGAGTTGCTTGATACGTTCCAAGTAAAGTTGCGAGTTTAATTTTTTTCAATAAATCTTTTTCAGTATCTTTCGCTCTGGCAACAACTTCTGAAAGATTACATAATTGTTTTGACTGCAAAATTATTTCTCCGCAGGGATTTGTTCCAAGACTTCCTATATATCCGCCCAAAACTTTTAGCCTTCTTTCTGGTAAAGTTTTTGCAAGACTTCCTCTATTAAATATTCCTCTTTCTCCTGAGCCAGATTTCATTAAAGCAATCCATTCATCAAAAAACTCCGTAGCTGATGGTTTTTGAATATATACCGCTGAGTTATTAGCTATGCTTCTTTGTGGTTCAGTAAGGTAAAATTGACCCTTTTTTGAGTCTCTCACAGCATCATCATCTAAGTCCGAAAGTGATATAAGTGCGCTTCTTCTAACACCACCTGCCACTACACAGTCCCCTATTGCACAAATAATATCATGCGCATCGAGGTTTGATAATCTTCTTCCTTGTTTAGATAAAACCTTGGTTCTTACCAAACTCATAAGTCTGATCAATGGATCTGGGCCTGAAGCCTTCCCTCCCATAGTTTTTAATCTTGCTCCAGCAGGACGAATAAGAGAAAAATCAAAATCTACATCTTCACCGTTATACCAAGTTTTTATTCCAAAAGTTAAAGCGTCTGCCCAACCTTCTTTGCTGTCCGCTACAACGTGTTTTGATAATTTTTTGCCAGTTTGAAATTTAATTTGCGGAAGTGATTGAACATTTTGACTTTCAACAGAAAAACCTACTCCCGTTCCACACATTGATATGTACATTATTTCTGCAAAATCTGTGAGTACAGATGGAGCGATGAAAGAACAATTATAAGCGCAAACATTCGTTCTATCTACAGCAGGACCAGCAAATTGTAGAAGTCTCATTGAAGGCATTATTTCTTGATTAAGAATCGCTTCTCTTAATTCCGCGTATTCAGAATCTTTCACAAGTTTGCCAAGTTTGCCTTTCATAAAAGAAATATATCTATCAACTGTTTCTATCCAAGTTTCTCTTCTGCTCTCTGCATCAATCCATTTTGAGTATGTTCTATAATAAACAAATTCTCCAAGCTGATTTTTAAAATATTTTTTACTGAGAGCTGTAAGTTTTTTTACTTTAGCAGGAACTTGTATTCCAACGCTTCTGAGTTTATTTCTTTCTTGTCTGTAAAGAATATATTCTTTTGATGATTTTACATACTCACTTAATATAAGCTCTCTTTCAACAATATCTTGAATACCTTCAACATCAGGAACAAAATCCTTAAATTTCTTAGCTATTTTTACAAGTTCAGCCAAAACCTTATTTGCAACAAGTTCTGCTTCCTCGATAGAACCTTCGGCACAAATAGTCATTGCTTTATTTATAGCATTTGTAATTTTTGACAAATCAAAAGGAACTATCTGTCCATCTCTCTTCTTAATACTTATAATAAGACTAACTCTACCACTTCCTGTTTTTACCATGTTTGTAAAAATTACTAATTAATAAATTTGTAGGATAATTTTACACCCAAAATGATTATAAAAGAATAGAAAAAGGTGCATATTTAAAAAAATAAACTGAAAATAATGAGGTGTAAAGCTCTACGCTATAAGACTGTGAAAAATATAGATGTTTTTGGATAAAAATAGTTATTTTCTTATATGCTCTTTTTTTCTTTTGTTAAAACTCGAGAAAAAATGCTTTCAAAAAGCATTTTTTCTCGAGTTTTAGATAAAAAATATTTTTTTAATTTATTTTTCTGAAAAAATTATCTTATCTCCAATCTTTATGTTATTTTTATCAGAATATCCAGCAGAAACTTCTAGAATATATTTGGCTAGATATTTACCGCCGAAAGATTTCGGATATGTATCAGAGGAAAGACTTTTTTCTATACCAATAACCTCAAAAACATCGTTTATCCATAAAATATCTATAGAAAAATTCATATCTTTCATCCAAAAACCATAATTCCCTACTTTTTCAAATATAAAAATCATTCCTTCTTGATTAAGAGATGTTTTTCCAGAAAGTCCAAGGTCTTTCTTACAATTATCATCGGCAATATCTACCAATAATGTTTTTGAACCAATTATTATTTCGCCTTTTTTATATTTTCCACAAACGGTTTCATATATTTGATTATTTATACTTACTGAAGTTATTTCTTCTTTATAAAATTTAATATAGATACAAAAGAAAACGATGCACAAAATTATTAATAGAATAATTGTAGCTGTAATTTTTGGTTTCATAAAAATAATAATAAATTTTTAAAAATTAAAATTGGCGGAGACGGCGAGATTCGAACTCGCGGGAGCTTTCACCCCATTCGCTTTCCAAGCGAACGCACTAGACCGCTATGCGACGTCTCCATTTTATTTATCTATTTCCAAGCTGGTCACGTATAATTTTCTACTGAAAATTTACGCGACCCCGACTCATTCACCTTCGTTCACTCCGTCTTTAATTTGCTTCAGGTATTCGCAAATCAACACCAGACCACTATGCGAACCCTCCTAAACAAGACAATATTAACTTAGTTTAAATATTTATCAACTAAATTATTATGAATTCAATATTTTTATTTTCTTCTCCTTACCGTTAATTTTGAATGAGGATAAATCTCCTACTTTCTTCCCTATTATTGAAATTGCCATCGGAAATCTTTCTGAGACAATGGAAATTTTAATATCCCCATCCACAGTCAATCCTCCGACTCCATCAGGAACAATAAAAATAAACATACTTTTACCATCAACATCTAGTTCGGCAGTACTGCCAACAGATAATATCCTACTATCATTTATGGCTGAAGATTCGCGCATAATTTTTTCTGCTTGTTCCAATTTAACCAAATAATTCGACAAATTTGAAACCTGTTGGCTAACTTGATATCTCGTTGTATCAGAATGTGACACCATTGGGCTAGATGCTTCATCTATTTCGACTTCGCATCTCTTAATGGAATTGTTCAGTGATTCTTTTTGTTTTGTTATCTGATCCAAAACAATGTCTAATATCTTTCCCTTTTTGTTCATATATCTATTATATTTTATCTATTTTTATTCCCATTAGAGCTTTTATTCTCTCCTCAACTGGTGGATGAGTACTAAAAAGTGAGACAACTTTTTTGCCAGCCCCGCCAAATGGATTTGAAATATAAAGATGAGCTGTTGCAGTATTAGGATTTCTCATTGGAATATTTGCATTTGATATTTTTTGAAGTGCAGAAGCAAGTCCGTCTGGATATCTTGTAAGAAGTGCACCTGAAGCGTCTGCGAGAAATTCTCTTTTCCTTGATATGGCCAACTGGATAATTTTAGATATTATTGGGGAAAGAATAATAAAAATAATACCAATAATCATAATTATTCCGCCTCCTTTATCATTATCCCTTTTTCCACCAACAAGTCCTCCACGTATAAACATATTCACCAATATTGAAATAAAACCAACAAGTACCACCACTACAGTTGAAAGTAAAATATCTCTATTTCTTATGTGAGAAAATTCATGAGCTATAACTCCTTCAAGCTCTGTTTTATTTAAAATTTGCAATAAGCCATTGGTCACTGCTATCACTGCGTGCTCTTTATTTCTTCCTGTTGCGAAAGCATTTGGTGAGACATCATTAATAATATAAATTTTGGGCATGGGAAGACCTGCGGTAATGGAGAGGTTTTCTACTATATGATACAAATCTGTATATTCATCGTGCTTGGCCTCTTTAGCTCCTGATATTGAAAGAACAACTTTGTCAGAATACCAATAGCTAATAATATTCATTATCACACTAAAAATTATTGCAAAATATAAAATACCAGGACTTTGATAGTAATAACTTATAAAATAGCCTAAGCCGATAATAACAACCAAAAAGGTAGCCATCAAAAGCCATGTTTTTTCAATATTTTTAGATTGTTGTGTATAAAGTGTAGACATAAATTTTATTACCAACTTCCACCACCTCCGCCACCACCACCTCCGCCTGAAGATCCTCCACCACCAGAACCTCTGGGGGATGATGAGATTGCATTATTAGAATAAGTAGTAAAATTATTTAAACTACTAGTAAAAGCGATGGCACTGAATACGGACATATTATGATCAGAATACCATTTGGGTGGCTCTGTATATATTCCCTCAAATTCTTTTGCCCAAGCTTTTTCTACTCCAAAAATCATAGCATAAGGTAAAAATTTTTCAAAAATTTCTGGCTTTTTTTCTGGAGCATTGTGAAAATTAATTCTATCTTTTTCAGCTATATTTAAATATTCTTTTAATCCTAATAAATATTCTTTTGTTTTTAAGCCTTTTTCTGTTCTTGCCGGCATTAACATTCCAAAAATAAATATTATTACCCAAGAAATGATTATACTTATTATTGGTATTAATCCATATTCGGACACAAAATTAAACATAAGGCACAGCCCTAAAAATAAAAATACAGAAACAAGAGAAAAATACTTCCCTTTAATTTTTTGAGGATTATTTTTTAAATAATTATTACTAACGAGTTTATCAAAAATACTATTAGTTATTTCTTTAATATAAACATAAAATATATTTTTTAATGAAGACATTTTTATTTCATTTACTTTTTCAGCTTCATTTGAATTTGTAATTTGAATAAAATTAATTATTTTTAATAAGGATTTTTCTGATTTTATAGAAGAAAATAATCTATTCATTAATATTCTATCAGCTCCATTTGAATGTTCGGTGTTTAAAATTTTAGTCAATAAATAATCATCTGATTTTATAAATGCAATATTTTTCTCAATTTTTTCTATTTTTAAAAAACTATTAATAGCTAAATAAATTATTTCAGCAGAAATAGCCTTGCCATCTATTTTTTCTTTTAAAATACCAGAAACTTCAAGTGGCGTGAGATTATCTGGAACATCATATTCAGCGATTATTGTTCGATTTGATTTTGGATCTTTTCCATATTTATTCCATCGTTTAAATGTAAAAATAAAAATAAATATTGGCAATAACAAAAAAAGATAAGTAAAAGAAAAGTCATTTAAAAAATTTTCCCAAAATCCCGGTTGTTTTATTATTCCTTTTGTAAAACCAGTGGCGACCGTCATTCCATCGCCGGCTGATAAACTATTATCAAATGAAAAATTTCCTTCTCCAATATTCACACATGAATTTTTTGATCCTGAAGGTCCACAATAACTAGCAGACTGTAAAATATTTGCACCACTTGGTAAATGAACCAAAACAGAAGTTTTTTCTATAGGGAAAAGCCAATCATTACCCGTGACATTCCAATAAATCTCGTCATAATTATCAAAATATCCTATTGCTCTTTTTATTTTATATTTAATTATATAAGTTTTTTCTCCAGAAAAAGTAATATTTGGATTACCTATTTTTAATGAAATTTTTTCGGACGGAAAACTCTCGGTATATTTATAAGCAACATTATTTTCATCAGTAACAGAAATATCAGAAATTTTTAAATCTTTATTATCAAATGATTTAAGTCTTATATCCCTATAAACTCCATGTTTTTCTATTCCACCAGTATTATATTTGATAGTCTCAATTACATTTATACTTGAATCAATATTTACAATAATATCTGAATTAAAAAAATCTATTCTTTCATAAGATAGATTTTTTTGTGCATAAGTGTTAAAAAAACAACTTAAGAACAAAACTGCGACACAAAACAAAATTGAAATATTTCTTTTCATATTGAATAATATTTTAGCACAAATAATGGCTAACAAAAAATCCGACCAAAAGTCGGATTTTTTGTTTTTAAAATTTAACTTCAACAGGCTTCTTAGCAGCGGCTTCACCTTCATCTAAAGTAAAGAGTTCCATTTTTACAAAATGAAACATGCTTGAGATAACATTGCTTGGAAAAGAATCTACAACAATATTTAAATCTCTGACATTTCCATTATAAAATCTTCTTGAGGCTTGAATCTTGTTTTCTGTATCTGAAAGCTCTGTTTGAAGGGATAGAAAATTTTGATTAGCTTTCAAATCTGGATAAGCTTCAGCAACTGCAAAAACAGTTTTCAAAGCACTAGTAAGCATATTTTCTGTCTTACCTTTATCAACAATGTTCTGTGCACCCATAGCTTGAGCTCTTGCTTTTGTAACATTCTCAAACGCTTCACTTTCATGAGTAGCATAACCCTTAACCGTATTTACAAGATTAGGAATAAGGTCATATCTTCTCTTTAATTGTACATCTATATCAGACCATGCTTCTTTTGCTCTATTTATAAGAGTAATAAATTTATTATACGCAAAAACAGTCCAAAGTATCAAAACTACTAAAAATCCTAACATTATATATCCTGTCATAATTGTATATTATACTATTAATAACTTTAATTACGCATTCCTGTCTCGAAAAACAAGATGGGGCTTCTGTAAATAATAATAGAAAGCCTCTTAAACATTGTAGCATGGTTTGTAAGAAAATCCACCAATAGTCTTCTCCAACGCAAGATTACACCCAAATGGGATTCGATTCCAACGTAAAAGGAGCCCAAATTGGACTCCCTAAACGTTGAATCATCTGTATCATATCAATATATGACTATAGAAATGAACGACGATCATTTGGTAAGTGTGGCACAACTTAGAGAGTTTTCAAAACTTTCAAACAGTGCCAAATTTAAAAGTAACAGTTCAAAGGTCGAAACATATAAGTGGGTCGAAAAAACACTAGGAAAGTTTAGATACTTTTCTTTGAAAAAATTAGATAAAGGTATTGT
>JBDRJU010000052.1:0-28750 GCA_043814645.1 bacterium
AATTAACTAAAAAATTAAAAGGGTTTTCGGCAGAGCCGAAAACCCTTTTAATTTTAATTTTTATTTTTTAGTTTTTTTAATTTTTAATTTTTTTTAACTAATTTTTTATATTTTTTTTCTAAAACAAAAATGTCTACGGAAACGAACGTGTTCGTTTCCGTAGACAAGTCTAAAAAAAATAAAAATAAGAAATTTGAGTAATAAAAAATAAAAAATTATTAATTTTTTTTGTCACTCTCTTTAATGAGAGTGACAAATTTTTTAAAAATAAAAATTTAAAATTCAAATATTTTTCAACAAGCCATAAAAAATATTTGATGTTTGAGTTTAACAATTTAACAGAAACCAAAAACTAAAGGGTTTTCGGCAGAGCCGAAAACCTTTTAAATTTTTGTTTTAATAATTTCATGTTTTAATGATTTTTATCAAATATTAAATGTTTTTTCTTTTTGTGTTATACTCATAAAGTATTTATTTATTCATAATAATATTTTATAAAAAAATGATAAAAATTTCAACAATATTTATTTTGGGTATTTTTACAACATTAATACCTTTTTTAGGTTTTCCAAATGATAATGCTTTTCCTGTAAAAAATATCTTATGTATAATTTCTGGATTGTCTATTACTATTTTATCTATTCTTATAAGAAAAGAATTAGAAGAAGTAACTAAACATTTGTATACTCATAATATAACAAAAATTGACAATATTCCTGAAAAAATAGAAAAAAATATTTGAGATTTAAGATTCAAAAATTTATTAAAAAATATTGTTTAAAATTATTAAAAAATATAAGGGGCCATAGTAGACCCCCTTTTTTTTGTCCTAAAACCTGCCGATATTTTTCAAAAAATAACCTTCCTTAAACCCATACTCCCCTTTAAATTTTTTAAGAGAAGTACGAGAAAAATTTTGTAAATGAGAAAATCTTTTTTTCCGTAGGTATCCTTCTACTACGAAAGCAATGTTTATCACTGCAATTATAATTAAAAAAAACCAAAAAAAACTCATTTCAACTCACCTCCTTTTCTATTGTTAATGGTATCATATTAAATTATATTTGTCAATGTTTAAAAAATTATGTTTTAAAAATTAATGTTTTAAAAATTAAAAAATTTATTTTTTTTATCTAGTCACTCTCATGGATGAGAGTGACAAAACTTTTTACCAAATTTTTTATTTCATTATTTATTTTTTTATTTAATATTTTTTTACTTTTATGAAATTTCTTTTTTATCAATTTAAATTTTTTATCTAAATTTTTACTTCACTTTTTATTATTAATTTGTTATGATTTTTTTACATTTCTTATTATTAAAAATAAGAAATATTCCGGAGTAGCTCAGCGGTAGAGCACTCGCCTGTTAAGCGATTGGTCACAGGTTCGATCCCTGTCTCCGGAGCCAAGTCGTGCCGAGCACGAGACGCGTCAAAGTGATCAAAATTAACTGTTTTAGTGTTTTTTTGCTATCTCTTCATCTCCTTTCTTCCAATAATCACCGACCGTATCGTATCTCTGATCTTTGTCGGGAATCGTTTTAATTTCAATATTTAACATAATTATCAATATAATAACCTATTTTTAGACAAAAGAAAACCACACAATACCCAATATTGACAGTTAAAATAATAATTAGAAAAATAAATAAATTGTTATTTTGGTGAGACCTCCAATTCTTGTATAATTGATTCTAATAATTTTAGATAACGTGTTGCCCAGTCTATTACTTGATTCTCTGTAAATCTGTGTATGTGGTACCAGAAGTTAAAACGAACTCCGCCTTCATAAAAATCGATTACAAGAAATAATCCGGCAATTTCATTTAATTTATTTGTGGTCAAGGTCGATAATCCAGGTTTTAACACTGGTCCTAAGGATTCAAGGACCTCAACCTTAGGTTCAGTTACAGTCTCTTTTGGATAGTTATTTAACATAATAAAGGAATCGGTAAAATATGTATCAATAGGAAGATTTTTGAAAGCTGGAACATGATTAATTAAATCAGCAATCGGATATCTACTTCTATCATTAATTGAGGTTATAATATCGTTAATTTGTAGCAATGTTTTCACTTTTGATGCACTATTGATTGTCACATTGATTGGAAAAGGCTGGACAAACGGACCTATTACTTTTTCAAATTCAACTGGACGACTACTAACTATCGTACCGATAACAATTTTCCTATTTTCAACTATTTCGCTAATAAGTTGGGCGTAGGCAAGACATAATACTGAAAAGTTAGACACTTTGTATTTCTTAGCAACATTCTGAATTTTTGGCCAGATATCTGCTATTTGATTTGGTGTATAGCATGCTGATGGATAACTTTCCGTAACTTCGATCTTTGAATCCTTCGACAATAACGTGACTTGATCAACCGTTTTATATAAGTTTTGAAAAAATAATCTATCTTTTGAAATATCATTGTTTATATAATTTTTTTGCCAATCAATATATTCACTGTATTGTTTACCTTTAACATATTTAGTTTTTTTACTTTTAATAAAATCTAAATAACACTGTCTAAGTTCGTCAACAAAAATTGATATTGAGGTACCATCAAACTCCAAATGCTGAATATGTAGCAATAACAAAAATTTATTATTATCAAGATTTAGGCATTTTATTTTCCAAGATGGTTCCACTTCTATATTCGTTTGTGATGATCGTAAAGAATCCGCATAATATTCTATGGCTTCTGCTTGTTTTAAACCACTTTTGTTACTTAAATCAACAAAAAATTTATCTTTTTTAGGTAAAAAGTCATCAGTATTTACCACATATGCCTTATTGTCAATGAACTTATATCTGAGAATCTCATGTCTCTCCACAACTTCTTTAAGTGCGAGATAAAAGACGTCTTCTTTTAGATTCGTATGAAACAATATTGGTATTAATAATTTTCCATAATTCTTTTCTACCAACTTTAGCCAACGTATTTGTTGCATTGATATATCCAATCCATGATTGCTAATTCCAAAAGATTGGTTTTGATTTAAACCTGTCGAACTTTGTAGAGATTCATTTTCTGTAAAAGCGATTGAAAACAAATAATCAGTCAGTTTTCGAATAGATGGATAATTAAAAGCTACTGTGGGACTCAACTGACATTTCAAATCAATTTGTAAATTATTTCTTAATTGTATTGAGGTTAATGAATCCATTCCATAGTCAAAAAAATCTTTGTCTAGGTTATCCAAAGTAATATTATTATCAAATCCGAGAATTTTATATACCCGTCCTGATACCATTTCCAATAAAAGATTGTATCCTTCGATAGATTTTGACAATTCAATTTTGCTATTTAGATTAGTTTCTTTTAATAATTCGTTTTTATTTTTTGCAGCATATGTAGCAAAATTCGAGAAAAATGGAATATTTTTCAGATTATTCTTTTCCAAAAACAAGCTCCACGTTATGGGCGCAAATGCAATGTGAACACAATTCCTTAATATTGAATATTTAAAAACCTCCAATCCCTGTATTGGATCAATTTCATTAATACCAATTTCTTTCAATTTTTGCACAACGGAATCTTTTTTAGACAAAGTTCCAATATCTGACCAAGCGCCCCAATCAATAGTTGTACACGCAAGATTATTTAATTTTCTATAATTCGCTAAACCATCCATAAATCTATTCGCTGCGGCATGGTTTACCTGTCCTGCATTTCCAATCAGCCCAACAATTGAAGAAAACATTACAAAAAAGTCTAGATTAATTTTCTCTCTCACGGTGGCAATGTGCATATTCCATGCACCCAATATTTTTGCTTGCATAAGTTTCAAAAAACGCTGCTCATTTTGGTGCATAATGATTCCATCATCGATTACACCTGCCGCATGCACAATACCATTAAGAGGTAATTTTGATTTCTCAATCTTTAATAATAAGTTATCAACCTGTTTTTTATCAGAAATGTCAGTTTGTATAAAATTAATTTTTACTGAATCATCGCCCAACTCATCAAGGTGCTTCTGTATTTTGGCATCCGGTTTACTTCTACCAACGAGAATTAAACACTTAGCTCCGTTTGAGATCATCCACTTGGCGATAAATAGACCAATTCCCCCTATTCCACCTGTAATTAAATAGCAACCGCTACTCTTAAGCTTTAAATTAGTCAAAATTTTATCGTCTTTTTTTATTTCATTTTTCTTTAACCTGAGAACATATCTTTGTTCATCTTTAAAAACTACTTGGTCTTCATCACTTTCACTTTTTATTTCATCTAACAGCTCTTCATACACGGAGCTATCTGTAGTATCTAAATCTATCATTTTACATTTAAATTCTGGGTGTTCAATTGAAATCACCCTACCCATTCCCCACAAAGATGATTGTAATAGTTCAGAAAGCTCCGTCTTTTTATTAAAAGTTTGAGAACCTTTTGTTACTAAAAACAAAGATGGGGTGATTGTTACATGGTTAATAAGTGACTGTATTAAGTTCAATACTCCACCGCAATTTAACAAATATTGACGCTCAATATCTTCTTTCTTTATCATTGGGTTTTCTATTTTGTCTGTACCCCATAGATAAATCACCCCATAAATCACACATGAAAGATTCTTAATCAGGCAATCAAAATCCTTCTTGTTGTATGGATCTATCACATATTCTGTATTTGATATTTTTTTATATTTATTACCTGGGCGCACCAACAAACACTTATCTCCATCTTTTCCAAGTTTATCATTTAGAAAATGACTGATATCTTCTCTGTTATCAAAGATAAGCCATGTTTTCGGAGACTGTATACTACCTCGAATTTCATTCTTTTTTGCAATAATTATGGACTGTGGAAGTAACCCGTCCTTACCAATAGTGATGGCTACGTCTTTAGAAGAAATACTTGCTATTTCATCAAAATTTGCACTTTTTAATTCTTTACTCCACTGTTCTACCGATAAAAGAGGATATTTTGGTCTAATAGCATAATCATCAAATCTCCACCATCCTTCAGTTAGTCCAAAAGTTAAATCAACCCATCTCACTGGGGCATTTCCTTCCAATAAAATAAGAAGTCCCCCTGGAGCAAGTAACTTATGTACATGCTCTATACTTTGTTTTAAATCTTTAGTGGCATGCAACACATTCGTGGCGATTATTAGATCAAATGTACCATTTTTAAATCCTTGTGATAAAGGATCATCTTCTATATTCAATTGAGAATAGTTTATATAAGAATATTGCTTAAAATTATTTTCTGCTTCCAAAGTAAATTTTCTAGAAATATCAGAGAAAGTATATTTGGACAGATTACTATCTAACTTAGGCAGTATATGTGAGGTTGTACTTCCAGTACCTGCACCTATCTCTAGAACTTTTAAATCAAATCTTTTTGGCAAATATCCTTTTATTAGTTCGACAGATTCACCAATCAAACCATTCATCATTTTAAGAGTTGGTGAATCAGTGTATAGCTTTTTCAAAAGAGTGGTATCGCCGTCTGAAAAAATTAATTGTAATGGATCTATTTTGCCCTGCAACACACCTGCAAGATTTGATCCACATCGAAACAATAGTTCAGATTCTGCCTCAACTTCCTGATGTATATTAGGTTTCGCAGACTGAATAGAATTTTTAATAGATTTTGGAATAGAGATGACCTGCCATACAATATCAAGTTTTTTTAAGATTCCTTCCTCTGCAAGGATATCAAACAATCTATTTAATAACTTGAGGTGTTTAGATTTAATATCGTATTTGATAGCAAATTCCTCTATTGAAAATAGATCGTTAATAATAAATGTATATCCAAGTTCATAAAGAGCCTTTAATATATATTCGTAACTGAATGATTCTAAATCATTTAAAGTTTTCTTATAGTTATGTATATTCGCAGATAAGGCGATAGCCTTAAACTTTTTGTTTAAACTGCTTTTAATCTTTGACGGTGATGGTAAATATTTTGCTGACATATTACCTTGATCCTGTCGTAGATAATCAAGTTCATATAGCCAATCTTTCCAACCTTTATCATCAATACCGTCAGACGAAGTATCTAACTTCAGAGAGTTATTTGCATCTATCCAATAACTCTTTTGTTGAAAAGGATATGTCGGTAAACTAATACGTTTCAGTCTACGACCTGCATTAAAAGTACTCCAGTTGATTTCTAAACCAGCTCGATAAAGTTCAGCCACACCAAATAACATCTGGCGCATATCACTGACTCCGGCCTGTAGACTTGGAAGCCAAAGTGCGTCATAAGTGGGTAGACATTCTTGTGCCATACTTATTAAAACTGGTTTAGGACCGATCTCAATAAATATTTTTACACCAATTTTTTGTAATGAATCTACTCCTTTAATGTAGTTTACACTTTTACGTAAATGTTCAACCCAATACTTTGGGTTTGTAATGGTATCACTGATGTCAATATTACCTGTAAGATTAGATACAAATTTAATGTTGGCTTTTTTAAATTTAATTTGCTTTAGAAGTGTATGAAATTTATCGAGTATTGGATCCATACACTGAGAATGAAAAGCATGAGAAATATTTAATTCTTTTATGGAGATACCTATTTTATTAAAATCGGCAACAACTTTTTTAATCATATTGTTTTTACCAGATACAACAGTATTGTACGGGCCATTAATTGCAGCAATTGATACAGTGTCCTGATAATCGTTTATCACGCTTCTTACTTTTTCTTCGTTGGCAAAAACAATTATCATTTGTCCATCTTGAGGTAGACTTTGAATTAGACGCCCACGTTCTATCACAAGTCTTACTCCATCCTCCAGAGTAAAAACTCCAGCGATACAAGCTGCGACATACTCCCCAAGACTGTGTCCAATTACAACATCTGGTTTTACCCCCCAAGACATCCATAGTTTGGCTAGAGCATATTCGAAAGCGAATAAAACAGGTTGTGTATAAGATGTCTTATTTATAAGAATATTCTCTTTGTTATTGTTGTAGATCAAATCTATCAATGACCGATAAAGGTAACGATGTGCTATTTTATTACACTCATTAAAAGTATCTCGAAAAACTTTTTCTGTTTCATATAATTCTCTTCCCATTCCAGTAAATTGACTTCCTTGCCCAGTAAATAAAAAAGCAACTGGCGATGATTTAAATTTGTTTGTTTCGCCCTGATAATCTTCTTCTAAACTAATAGCTGTGTCATTTAGTTTAATATGCAGTTCTTTCAAAGAAGAGGCAATCAATGCGATTCTGCTATCAAAGTGCCTTCTACCAATATTAGTTGTGTAACACAAATCACTGATGTTTAAATTTTTATTCTTCTCAATAAAATAAAAATATTTATCAACTAATGTTTTTAAAGCTGCTGGATTTTTTGCACTTAAGCTAAGTAAATTCTCTTTCCTTAAGATATCATTTTCGTTAATTAAAATAGTAGGTGCTTCCTCCAAAATTATATGGGCGTTAGTTCCGCCCAATCCAAACGCACTAACACCTGCTAAACGTTGTTTCTCTGACTTCCATTCTGAAAGGGTTGTGTTTACGTAAAATGGACTATTCTCAAAATCAATTCTTGGATTCGCTTTATTAAAATACAAGCTCGGAGGAATCTGTCGGTGTTTCAAGGAAAGAACAGACTTTATTAAACCAGCCATCCCCGCAGCCCATGATAAATGGCCAATATTTGTTTTAACACTACCAATAGCACAAGACCTTTTTTTATTGCCACCAAACACTTGATTTAGGGCTGAAATTTCTATCGGATCGCCTAATGGAGTTGCTGTGCCGTGAGTCTCAATATAGGTAATTTGTTCGGGTTCAATATCAGCAACAGCTAATGCCTCTGATATTACTGCTACCTGACCATTAACGCTTGGTGCGGAATACCCGATCTTCATAGCACCATCATTATTTACGGCCGTACCCTTAATCACAGCATGAATAGTATCGCCATCTTCTAATGCTTCAGATAATTTTTTGAGTACAATCACACCAACACCGCTACCAAATACAGTTCCTTGGGCTTTTTCATCAAACGCCCTACAGTGACCATCGGGAGAAAATATCATATCTTCTTGATATAAATACCCCGATTTTTGGGGCGTAATAATTGTTACCGCACCAGCGAGCGCCATCTCACATTCTCCGTTTAATATACTTTGACAAGCGGAATGAACTGCTACCAAAGATGTTGAACAAGCGGTTTGGATATTTATACTTGGTCCTCTAAGATCTAATTTGTAAGAAACCCTCGTAGCAAGATAATCTCTATCATTTGCCGTCATTAATTGAAGATCGTTCATTAAGCTTAAAAAAGTTCTATTTGGATGGTATCCAATATTAGGATGAATGTTGTTTATGAGGTACGTATTCATTCCAGAACCAGCAAAAACACCGATACTTCCTTCAAATCTAGAGGTATTGTAACCAGAATCTTCGAGTGCCTCCCAGGAACATTCCAAAAACTTGCGGTGTTGTGGATCAAGAATCTTTGCTTCATGTGCACTAAATCCAAAAAAATCAGCATCGAACTGATCAACATCAGATAAAATCGCCCCAGCTTTAACATAATTTGGATCATTCAAAACATCTTGATCACTAATCATTAAATCTTCGTCTGAGAAAAATGTTATAGATTCTTTTCCCTCTTTTAAATTATTCCAAAATTCGTCAATGTTTTTTGCTCCAGGGAAACGACAAGACATTCCAATAATTGCAATGTCAGAATCACTTATTTTATTTTTTCTTTTATTATTAATCATTTTTTATATCTCTCTTTCTGGAGTTTAATCTCTTTAACCTCATTTTTTGTCTAAAGTTTGTGTTTTTTTTATACGTTTGAATTCTATTATCAATAATGTCATTTTTTTTAAAATTATCAAGATAGTGGGCAAGCAAACGTATTGTTGGATATTGAAAGAGGTCAATTATTGAAAAATTGGAAACAAAAGAATCTGCGATTTTTTTAAAGACATGTGTAACTAATAAAGAGTGCCCGCCGAGATCAAAAAAGTTATCGTCAATTCCAACATCTTCAATTTGCAAAACTTCCTTCCATATACCGCTGATTTTTATTTCAGTACCACTTTTAGGTGCTACAAATTGTGTACTAATCTTAGGTCGTTTAGTAGAAGGTTCAGGTAATGACCTTCTATCTATCTTACCCGTAGGAGTAAGTGGTAAATCAGACATCAAAACAAACGTTGAGGGAATCATATAATCCGGTAATTTCTTACTTAAAAATGCATGCCATACTGGTTCAACTTGTATGGTTGTCTGATCAAATTTAAATTCATTTTTAGAATCAGTGACAATGTAAGCAACTAAGCGATTTTGATTAAGAAAATCTTTTTTTACACCAACAACACACTCCCGAACATTTGGATGTTGAGACAACACTGCTTCTATTTCACCAATTTCTACGCGAAACCCTCTAATTTTTACTTGATTATCAACCCTACCTACAAACTCAATATTTTCAGAATCCATTTTACGTGCCAAATCTCCAGTTTTATAAATAAGACCTGGTTTAAACGGGTTTTTAATAAATCGCTCGTTAGTTAACTCTGGATGATTTAAATATCCTTTTGCCAAACAAATACCTCCTATATATAATTCACCAATTTCATTATTCGATAAAAGTGAAAGTGATTCATCAAGTATGTAAACAAAAACATTTTTTATTGGACTACCTATCGGAGGTAATGTTGACCAACTTTCTACATCGCCATCAAGCTCATAAGATGTCACAACGTGGGTTTCAGTCGGACCGTATTGATTTATTAACTTACACGAGGGCATGTTCTTAAAAAAAGTTTTAATGGCTGGTGTAATTTGCAGTTGTTCTCCAGCAGTGATTACTTCTCTCAATTCATTCAAAACATCTGAATCACCAGCAACTTCTGCTAGTTGTTGTAATGCAATGAATGGCAAAAATATTCTAGTGATTCTTCTATCAATAATGGTTTGTAATAAACGTAAAGGATCGCGCCTTGTTTCATCTTTGGGTATAACAAGAGTTCCACCACAACACAGGGTTGAAAAAATTTCCTGAAAAGATACGTCAAAGCTAATTGGAGAATATTGTATTGTAGTTTTTGCTACACCTTTGGATTTTCCAATTTGCCACTCAATAAGATTTGATAACGCCTTATTATTCATGACAACTCCCTTTGGATTCCCGGTGGATCCTGATGTGTACATTACATAGACAGTACTATCTAAATCAATATCAATTTTTATATTGGGATTACTAATCTTTAACTGCTTTTCTAAAAGATCTTCTATGTAGATAATTTTCTGTGAACTTATCACCGTATCTAATTTACCCAAAGATAATCTGTCTGTTAAAATAAAATTAATCTTAGAATCTTGTATAATATATTTTAGTCGCTCTTCGGGGAAAGTAGGATCCAGTGGTACATACGCACCGCCCGCTTTTAGTATTGAGATTAATCCGATGACCAACTCAAAAGATTTATCTATACATAGTCCAACTAGAGCTCCAGGAATTAATCCTGCAAGATGAAGCTCATAAGCAACTTGATCAGTTTTTTTATTTAAATCACGGTAAGTTAATTCTGTTTCGCCAAATATCAAAGCAGTCCTATCAGGACTATTTTGAGCTTGTTTTACAAATGAATCACGGATATCAAATTTCATGATTATTATTTTTTTTACAAACCATCTTTTATACTCATCAAAAGAGTTTTACCTAGCTTACTGGATTGAACAGATTTTAATACATTAAATTTTGGAAATTGTGATAATTCATAAATATCTTCATACAAAATTTTCCCCATTAGAATTGGATTTCTCACCAAAACTTTTGTGTTGACAGAGGCAGTACGATAAATTTGTTTTAATATATTATCCTTGCCAATAAGTCCATTTGCTAGGAAAATTACATCTATACTTGAATAATTAAAATGGGTGGCATCTGATACAATTGTTTTTATGTTTAGTGATTGTGGAAATATTCTTTTTATAATATTATTCGAAATTTTAACGACATCTTCCCTGTTATCTATACCTATTGCCATCTTAACAGTCGGATTATATTTATATATTTCCATCAATGTCTCTGGAAAAGGGCCACAACCGATCATTGCAATACTGCATCCATTAAAACTATCTCCAGCCAAGGCCAACTCCTTCTCAACACCAATGTAGTCTTCTTTGGACAAAATAGATTTTGAATCATTAAGGACTTCGCAATTATTGGATAAAAATGATTCTGTTTTTATTCGTTCTATAAGACTTATGTATATATGCCATTTCTCTGCAAAAAAAATTTTATATTCTAAATAATGTGAATTATCTTCTAATTTGTCAACAATTTTATCCTTATCAATAGAGATGATAAAATCCCAAAAATCTTCCATGATTGCAATAAAACTATTATTATCTATTGAAATTAAACATTCAATCTTTTTTTTAATTTTAGCAAGATAGTCAAAGATACTATCAGTACTAATATTTTTATTTAATAGACCTTTTGTTTCTTCATGTTTTTTCATGTTTATATCAACACTATATATTAATATTCACATCTTTGCCATCTAAAATTAAAGAGGAATTGTCTGTTTTTGCCAAGCAAACAACATCATTCGTTTCCGAACTTTTTTTAACATTATACACACTAAAGATTGTTCTTGACTTCTCAGAAGATTTCACAGCAACTGAGATTGCGTAAAAATTATCCACAGTTTTCAAAACAATAAATTTCCAATTCTTAGCATCAGTTAAGGACGCTTCCGAAAAAAAAGTAATGGACTGATTGTCACCACCTAAAGAAAAATAAAGCGGTTTTGATAAAAGAGACAATCCTTCTCCCATTGCTTTTACAAACGACTCTCTTAACGTCCAGTAAGTAAAAAATCTCACTGGCCGCCCAGATGCTTGCATAATATCAATATCCTGAACCTCTTTTTTGTTTAGGTAATTACCTGTATCTTTTGAATATAAATCGTAGTTATTTATACACTCAACATCTATTCCTATCATTGGATGATGCGATACCGCACAACACGCAAAATTTTGAGTGTGAGAAATATTAAAATATATTTCTTCTTTTGAGAAGTTTGTCTGTTCAGGTTTCCCGTATTTGTTATTTTTGAAACACAATTTTGAAAGTTGTACCGATAAATACTGACTTAGAACAGTGCGCAGTAATATATGTGCAACAATATATGTCTTTTTATCTTTATCGAAGGCAAACTTATTAGCTCTAGAAAGTTCTTTTTTATTTAAAATTTTGTTGTTTGTTAATGAAAAATTAGCATCAGATATTCGTAAAATGTAAATATGGATTTCGTCCTTATCAAGTTTTTTGTTGATCTTTTGTTTCATTATGAGCGCTTTATTTAAAAGTGTCAGAAGATAGATTCTCTCCAATTATTTCTCCAGCATATCCATAAAAAGCCTCGGGTTTACCACCAATGAGAGCCCACATTTGGTCGCCATAGCTAAAGTGTCACCATTCTTTAGGATGTGAGGCAAACCCCTCAGACACCATTGTATGAAATAATAAACGACGATTTTTTAATGCCTCTATGGCGGTAAAACTAAAATTATTAATATCCTTCCGGTTTTCAAAGAAATTTGTATGAGATCTTTCAGTAATATCATCAAAAATAGTACCCATTTCCAGCAAATGACCCGTTTCTTTAAAACAAAGGGTTATATCAACGGCTCCGCCTGTTGAGTGTGGTGGTATAGAATTCATTAATTCTTCTTTATTGCGAGCTCCCTTTGTCCAATAAGCATTTGATTCACGCACAATCCATTCCGCAGACTTCTCTGGATAAACTGACTTCAAATAATTCGGTACCCAATCAAAATAAAAATAATTCTGTACTGCCAATGGTCTAAATGCATCTAGCACAAAAACTTCTACTCCAAAACTGCTCAATTTCTCATTAATTAGAACTAATTTTTTAGCTACTGATTCACGCAGAAAAAGTTCAGAGATTGAACCTGGAATAGAATGATAATAGGGAGGATTATTCTTATTATTATAGTAATTTATTCCTCTGATATTATATTCATTTATATCAACCAGTTTTTCTGAATACCTTTCAGACTTATCATTTAGCTTAATATCCTGATAATTTCTTACCATTTCTATATCATATTCTTCTCTGGGTATTGGTACATCCTTTATATTCTCAAACATAAAAGTCTCTTGATTTAAAATTACAAATTATTAGTTATTAATATGAGGTCGCAAATATAACTTTTCTATCAGTATCTTTATTACAACAAATACATTTTCCTTTATTATCTTCGCCACCATTCATCGGAATACATCTTGCGGTAGCACTCGTATCTTCTTTGATTGTTTCGGCGCATTTATTATCCTTGCACAAATGAGTGTAAACAAAACCTTTTTTGTTTTTAATTGTTTCTTTGAACTCCTTATAACTAGAAACTTCACGAGTATTCTCCTCTCTAAATCTTTTAGAATTTCCTAACAAAGTTTTTTGAATATTTTCTAAAACAACTTTTACATAAGAAGCTCTTTTTTCATTTGGAACAAATTCTTTTTTGCTCTGAAGTCTATCTACAATTACTACAGAATTTTTCTGAATATCTTTTGGGCCTATTTCTATTCGGAGCGGAACACCTTTTCTCTCCCACTCAAAATACTTGAAGCCGGGTCTACCTTCTCTATCATCAACTTTATATGTGACATCAATATTTTCTAATTCTGATTTAACTTTCTCAATTTCAGCAAAAACAGCTTTCTTTTCTTCATCAGTTGTCCAAATAGGTATGATAACCACCTGGTATTGTGCCATTTTGGGAGGAACAATAAAACCTCTATCGTCAGAGTGGGCAATGACAAGGGCACCAAGAATTCTTGTAGAAACTCCCCAGCTCGTTTGCCACACATATTGTTTAACCTGATTTTCATCTAAAAAGGAAACATTGAAGGATTTTGAAAAATTTTGTCCAAGCATATGTGAAGTCCCGGCCTGTAATGCCTTTCCGTCTTGCATCATTGCTTCTATAGTTGCAGTATAATCTGCACCGGGAAATTTTTCTGTATCCGTCTTCTTACCAACAATTGGTGAAATTGCTAAATATTCTTCAAAAAATTTTCTATAAACTTCCAACATCTCCAAAGTTTTTTCATTGGCCTCTTCTTTTGTCGCATGA
This sequence comes from bacterium, assembly GCA_043814645.1. Classification (GTDB taxonomy): domain Bacteria; phylum Patescibacteriota; class Minisyncoccia; order Phycocordibacterales; family GWA1-40-21; genus Bog-1340. The sequence continues at coordinate 14,112 of JBDRJU010000052.1, forward strand.
GCCGTGTGTCCTTCTTGCCAGAGAAATTCTGAAGTACGAAGTAGAAGTCTTGGCCTCATTTCCCAGCGCATGATATTACACCATTGGTTTATAAGTAAAGGTAAATCTCTGTATGAGTGGATCCATCTTGAAAATGAATCGTACATGATTGTTTCTGATGTTGGTCTAATTATGAATGGCTCTTCAAGCTCTCCTGCGGGCACAAGTTTACCGTCTTTTTCTTCCAGCCTATGGTGCGTTACTACGGCGCATTCTTTTGCAAACCCCTCCACATGCTCTGCTTCTTTTTCAAGAAAACTTTTTGGTATCAAAAGTGGAAAATATGCATTCTGTGTACCTAGTTTTTTAAATTCTTTATCTAGAACGGATTGAATTTTTTCCCAAATTGCATAACCGCATGGTTTAATCACCATACAACCTCTAACTGGAGAGTTTTCTGCCAAATCAGCCTCTCTAACAATATCCAAATACCACTGTGAAAAATCTGTTTCTCTAGGCGTAATCTTTGTATTTTCTGCTTTTTGTTTTACATCAACCATATTGACATAATACACGTAAATTTCGCGGCAAGCAACATATATTAAAATATAAAAAAGTTTGACATTTTAATATGTTTACATTAATATTTCACTTAGATTTAGGATTTCAAAAAGGAGAGAAAAAATGAACAAGGATACGAGGATTAAGGAAGGAACTCTTCAAGAAGACCACGACAGTTTCTTGAAAAGATTTCATCTTAAAATTACCCCTGCTGAAATTGAAAGGTTAGATTATGCCTATGAAATGGCAAAATACGGTCATCGAAATCAGTTCAGGGAAACGGGTGCAAGATATTTTGAGCATTTGAGGGCTACAGCAATAATTCTTGTGGATGAGCTAACGATAACAGATGTGGATGTTGTTATTGCGGCTCTACTCCATGATATGCTCGAGGATAGCTTCTTGCTCACAGTACCCAGAATCAAAATCACTTTCGGCGAACGGGTTGCTACATTGGTAGCTACCGTATCTAAGCCAAGTAAGGGTGATAAACGATTCAGTTCCAATCACGAGAGACATCAGTGGTATTTTGATCGGTTGAAAGCTTCCAGTCCTGAAGTCAAACTTCTTAAACTGGCAGATCGGCTTCAAAATATGAGAACTCTTAGTGGGTGTTCTTTAGAAAAACAAAGGAGGAAAATTGTAGAAACAAGAGAAGTCTATTTTCCCTTTATTGTGGATATTGCAAAAGAATATCCAGATAAGGCCGGCTATCTCTCATCTCAATTGGAAAGTGTTTTGACAAAACTTACTAGTTGAATGTTTCGACCCAATATAAAACTGGCCATGAATAATGGTCAGTTTTTATTTTACCTAAATATCAATGGCACTCGAGACCATCTCAGGTGCCGTTCGATCCCTGTCTCCGGAGCCATTGAAATCATTAGACCCTTTGAGGGTCTTTTTGATTTCATGCTCCGGGGAAGTAAGCAAACGATTTTGCTTACGTCTGGGATCGAAAACCTTTGATAACTTTTTACGAACTTTTGTGAAGTAAAAATAGAAAAGGTCTACTGTTCGTGTAACGAAAGATTCCCTGTCTCCGGAGCCAAATTGGTTGATTAGCGAAATCTAGTATGGTATTGAATGGAGAACGCAAGGAAAACTCTAGCTTTTTTCCGTTTGCTGTGTAGTTCTGAAGTAGATAATTCAAGATTGTTCTTTTTTCTGGTATCTCAGAACTTTCAAACAGCTTGAAAGCATTTTTTGCTAGATTAAATACAGTAGAAGCCGTGATGTAATAGTTTTCATCTGCTCTAGTATGTTCTTCAAGTTGAATATTTAAATCATACTGCTTTTCTTTCAATTCTTTTAATTTCTTGTCATAGTCATCCTTAGTAATCCCCTTTCTAATTTGTATTTAAGATTTAATAAATACCCAATTTGACTTTATACTTATTTCATGATAAAATCTCTAAGAGATGTACGTTGTATAATATCTAAATAAAAAGGAGACTAAATTGAAAACAATTTTGTTAATATTCATAATGATTGGAATTTGTTCCAACACAGTATCAGCAAAAAAGGTAACAAAAAAATCCAAACTCAATGTTGACCTTTGTGTTAATTCAAAAAAATTGATACGTGCGGTAATCCAGAGTGAAAACCCGTGTAGAAATCCTCACGATGTTGGGGATAATCATTTACGCCACAAAGCTTACGGTCTTTTGCAGATTCGTAAACCTTATCTGGATGACGTGAATCAAATTGCCGGGAAAAAGGAAATCCGGCGTCTCTGGGGCAAGAACAAGCTAACAGTGCAAGACATGAAAAGTCAGAAAAAAGCAGAATGGGCTTTTCGTGTGTATATGTCTTATTATGGAAAAGTTTACAAACATAAGACGCGTAAAGTTCCGACTATAGAGGTCTATGCTCGTATGCACAACGGCGGCCCAGTGGGTTGGAAGAAAAAATCCACAAAAAAATATGGGAAGGCCGTGGTCCGATATGTTCAAAAAAATCGGGTACGAAAATATGGTTAATGTTTTTATAAAACCTAGTGGTTCTATCCCACTAGGTTTTTTTATTATCAATAATTATTACAAATAGAATTATTTGAAATACGAAGTGAATAATTTACTTATAAAATTGAGCGTTTGACTTTTAAGCAAAAGTAGTTTATTCTATTTTTAGAAGATAAAATTCTAAAAAAGGAGGTGATCAGTTAATGGTAGAAAAAAAGCGAATATTCTTGGGTGAGACGAAGATACTATCTGTGGCAAGATATCTTGTTAAAGGAAGTGATCCTGTTGGAATAGCAAGAAAACATGCCATTGATGTAAAGAGGGTGAGGTATATTGCGATTCAATTAAGAAAGAACGGCTTAAAACTCCCCCGTTTTAAGCGAAATGGTAATCTGTACAAATTTGTGGTGAACAAACTCAAAAGAGAGAGCAAAAAACTTTTGAAAAATATCGGCCAGAAATAATAAAAACAAGTGCTTAAGGATAATTACCTTAAGCACTTTTTTATTAAAATTAATTTAAGTAGTCTTTTTCGGTTTTCTAAACATTCTTGTTCCCCTATTTTTTGCAACATTTCCAAGTCTTGATGCTTGCCATCTCCTATCTAGACCGTAAACTCCCTTTTTAACATTTGAATTGTTGTTTTGAAAAATTTTTGATTTTGACATAATATTTATATTATTATTTTGAATATAATCCAATAAGGAAAATTTGATCTAAAATATGTCCTTTCATAACATTCTCCAAATCACTTTTTCTACTATTTACATCTAAGTTTAACATAATATCAAGAGCATACAATCTAAAAAAATATCTGTGTGTACCTGACGGTGGACATGGACCGAAATATTTATTATTATCACTACCATTTAAACCTTGAACCGCACCTGGTGGTAAAAAACCTTCTTCAATATTTGTCGTATCTGCAGGTATATTCCAAACAAGCCAATGTACCCAATCACCTTGTGGTGCATCCGGATCATCAACAATTAAAGCTAGGCTTTTTGTTTCCTGTGGTACGTTACTAAAAAGAAGTGGTGGATTTATATTTTCACCACGACAACTGTACTTTTCAGGAATAAGGTCATTATTTTTAAATACTATACTTGTTAAATTTATTTTAGATTTTTGTTCCATGTCATTTTTATTTAAATTTATAAATACAAATATCGCAGATAACAGAGCAATAAATAATATTATGAAAATTATAAAAATAATTCGTTTTGTCATATCTTTCTGCCTTAATTATCTCCTAATTTTATCACAATCGCTCTCAACTTGCCTATTATAACACTCCGGAATAAAATATACATAAAGGTCGGTAGTTAAAACTTTGTAAAATATATGGCAAAAATAGTTATAAAAAGTACTGGTGAAAAAATACCATTTGATGCTAAAAAGATAATTAGATCGATAACACGAGCAGCAAATGATGCAAAATTATCCCCTGAAGAAATTAATAAACTTGTAAATGAAGTATCTGCTACTGCTATACAACTTGCAGACTCAAAAGACAAAATCAAATCAAGTGAAATCAGAGATATAATTTTATCAGAACTTGATAAAAAAGCTCAAAATGTTTCTGCTGAGTGGAGAAAATTTATGAATTCCAGAAAAAAATAATATCCAATATTATTTTGATAATCTCTATTGAATAACGAAAGTGAACAATCAGGATTTTAGTTTTTATAAAAAGTTCTAATTACCCTTAGAAAGTAAGGTTGGGTGTGTTTAGTTCTAGATTTTGTTTTTATATTTCAATTTGATACAATTCAGGGATGTTTGACTTTGCCTATGATAATTCTAAAAAAGGTATTGAGAAAATAAGAAACAATCCCCAATTATTTTATACAGTTTTGGTAGCAATGCTAATTGTTGGGTCTTTTATTTTTATGGCCGAACGCTTTGTGAGTATCGCTACTGATGCCGGGGACAGACTTATAAATGTTCGTATCGGTTCAATCCAAGACTCTTTTGTATCATTTGCTGGTGATAAAATTAACGATCCAGACTATTTAAATAAAAAAATTGCTGAAATAGCCAGTTCTAACGAAACAATAAAAAATTTTAGAATTGTTGTTAAAAAAAATGAAACAGTACAAGGTTCTACAACTCCCACAGAGCAGTATGTAGTAATAGCTTCAAGTGAAACAAGCCAGGTTGGTAAAGCTGACCCACAAGCTGATTTTTTGTATTCACTAGCTTCCGGTGATTCAACCCATTCTTTAACAATTCAACTTGAAAATAATAATGAGCGACTTTTTCAGACAGTCCGAGCTATAAAAGATGGAGCTAATAATATTGTTGGAGTGGTCATGACAACACAAACTTTATCTCAAGCCGACCAAATTATTAATGCAAATATTAAAAATAGTATTATTTTGTTGACATTTATTATTGCATTGATTCTGTTTTTATTTTTACGTCTTTCCAAAATTATTGATTACATGGAATTATATAAGAAATTGAAAGGGGTAGATCAATTGAAAGATGACTTTATTTCAATGGCCTCTCATGAATTACGTACTCCCCTTTCTATTATTCGCGGTTATGCTGAATTTATTCGCGAAGCAAAAGAATTGGTGCCAGAAACAAAAGACTATGCTCAAAAAATTGATATTTCGGCTAAGGATTTGGATAATCTTGTAGGTGAAATTTTAGATGTATCTCGTATTCAGCAAGGCAGAATGTCTTTCGAAATGATAAAAATTAACCCGAGTCTAATTCTTGATAATTTAGTAAATAATTTTATCCTACCCGCAAAAGAAAAAGGTCTATCTATTTCCTTTGATAAAACAGGGGTAAATAATGAACAATTAATTTTAGCTGATACAAATCGTTTAAAACAGGTTTTTGTAAATTTTATTGGAAATGCTGTAAAATATACTAAAAAAGGTGAAGTAAAAATTCAACAATACTTAGAAAAAGATCATTTATATATTCGAGTAAGCGATACTGGCATCGGCATGAGTGCAGAAGAGCAAGAAAAATTATTCGAAAAATTTTATAGAATTAAAACAAAAGAAACTGAAGATATCCGAGGAACCGGTTTGGGACTATGGATTACAGCGCAGATAGTCAAAGAAATGAAAGGGAAAATTACAGTTGAATCAATAAAAGGGGTTGGTTCACATTTTATCGTGTCATTTCCAATTATAAAATAAAATTTATTAATTATTAACCAATTTTTTATTATGAAAAAAATATTTTTAAGCCCGCTCTTTGTTGTAGTATCCTTGGTTTTTATTGTTTTTGTTTTTATAAACATTTCTTTGGCTCAAACTTCTTTAACAAACACTGTTCTATCTCCAACAACAATAATTAATAGTGCGATTATTACACCTATATCTACAAGTACAAGTACTGTAGATACCTCGACAACTAATACTACAAAATCTGTTCCTGTAACTCAAAACACAACAGTTGTATCTCCATCTGCATCATCACCCACACAAACCACAGGTACTACAAATGACGGTGTTTTAATACAAACACCACCAAAAACCCAGACCAGTGAACCAGTTAAAAATACTGTCCCCACCACCGAGAATGGCGGTGTAATAAATTCCCAGGTTTCACCAGCAATAGATGCTAATGAGACAGTGGAAGTAAAAAATATTCCTACTTCAACTCAAATAACAGAAACTAAAATACAAAGTACTTCTAATACTTTTGAGGCAATGCAAAATACAATTCAAAATACAAAAGTGGAATTGAAAAAAATTATTGATCAAAATATTAATGCGATTACCTCCAAGAAACCGACGACCAGTACTGCAAATATAGAATCAATAAGAGCAGAAATGATTTCTAATATTGATAATACCCTAACTAATACCAAATCAATTACTCCGGAAAAAATTGAGGAATTATCAAAAAATATAAATAGTGAATTGGATAAAATTAATGATACAACACAAAGTTCAACAACGGAGCCAAGCGGTTATTCTCAAACGATTGAACAAACTTTTAAAACAATGTCTCTAACCATTGAAGAACAAGTGGAAGTTCTAAAAACTCAGGGTGGAGATTTATTATATAAAGATACAAATAATGACGGTATTTCTGATTATGATTCAGTTCATGTATATAGTATTGATCCTATTAAATCATCTCCAACAACAGTATATGAAGGTAGGGAAATTACGGCCGGGGATAAAGTACTCCTTGGTTTGGATCCTAAAGAGTCAGCGATAGTAAAAATCAATCCGGAAGAACCAATAGTCTCCCAAATTAAACCTACGGAGGGTTATAAAGTGGAAGAAGTGAAATTAACACCAGATAAAAAAGTGACTATTTCCGGTAGATTTTTACCAAATAGTTTTGTAACTATTTATATTTATAGTACACCTATTATTGTGACCGTAAAAACAGACGTTAATGGAGAATGGCAGTATACTCTTGATAAAGAATTGGATAATGGTAAACACACCATCTATACCGCAACCGTTAATAATACCGGTAAAATATTGGCAAAAAGCTCTGCCTTCCCTTTTATAAAAACTGCGGAAGCAGCAACTTTAGAAAATTTGCCACCTGTGCAAGTTTCGGCTGAAAATATGAGACCAACTATTTTGAGTGGTAATAATATTTATTTTTTTATAGGATTTTTTGTCTTTGTGATTTTATTTACGTTAATTGTTATTGGTATCGGTAGTCAAAAAAATGTTCAACCGTTACAATAACGATTCGTAAGGGGAAAAATAATAAGATCAATTTCTGTTTTAAAAATATAGGTGCTAAAATAGTTGGGCCTAGAAAAGTATAGTCACAAACTAATATTTATTATTTCTTTGACTTTTATATTAAAATATTGTAATATCCTATTTAGAAAGATGTTTAAAATCTATTGAAAAAGGAGTTATTAAATGAAGAACTACATAATGGCAACTGGAATACTCTCGCCTGATGAAGTAGTGACGTTTATTCCTGACTTTATGGAATTGGAGTTAAAAGATTTCTGTGAAATTAGTTTCGCATTCAATTATGAATCTTATCGTGGAAAATCCTGTTGCTTAGTCAACATAACAGTACGCGACGAGAACGGTGAATGCTTTCTCAGAAAATCCTTCGAAGGAGGTATGTTGAACCATTGGGGGTGGAATAAAAAATTCACTCTTTTAGAAAAAACGCTTACCGGAACACCCACTTGAATTCGCTATACCGCTCATAAAACATATCGGGTTTTATGAGCGGCTTTTTTTATCTAATTTTGCTTTACTTATTTATTTCAGTATTGTACTGTAATGCTATATGAAAAAAATTGGTAATATTTCTTTCAATAATTTAGATTTTTTGGATAAAGTTATTTATTCAGAAAAAGATCTTCTGGTAATATCAAACATTCTTTTAAAAGAAAAAGAGGAAAGTAAAAATGTCATCATTTATAATATGATAGACAAAATTTCGTTATATGGAAAAAAATACGATTGGAACATTGCAAGTATTTTACAACACATTCATTCTGATCTGGTAATTACAATATTTAAAAATATACCAAACTTACCAAGACTTTATAATTCCATCGGTCCGTCTTGGTTGTTTGGTGAATACAATCGTAAAGATCAGTTTGTTGTTGATTATTTACATGCAGTAGTAAACTATAGTAAAAATGAAGATGCTTGGTGGAGGGCAGCCTTTTCTCTTGAAAATATTGGGGTTGAAGAGGCGGTCAATTTATTAAAAAGATCTCTTAAAATCGATAAAATTGATGGTTTAAAGTTTTATTTAAATAATCTTTTAGATAAAAAATCAATAATTGGTATATTGATATTAAGAAACACCCCGAGTTCAAATTTTTGCTTTTTAATTAAAAATATGATATAAACAAGTGTACTTAAATGCGCTTCGGCGCCTTTTAATTTTAAAACAGATGGAAATCAGAAATATAGCTATAATAGCTCACGTAGATCATGGAAAAACATGTCTTACCGACTCAATTCTCAGACAAACAGGAATGGTTGAGGAAGGTGTAAGTATGGACAGTAATAAACTCGAGCAAGAGAGAGGTATTACTATTTATGCAAAAAACACGTCAATTTTTTATAAAGGCACAAAAATAAACATTGTTGATACTCCCGGCCACGCAGACTTCGGTTCTGAAGTTGAACGCGTTCTTCGTTCTATTGATACAGTTCTGCTTGTTGTAGATGCACAAGAAGGTCCCATGCCACAAACAAGATTTGTCTTAAAAAAATCTCTTGAACTAGGATTAAAACCTATTGTTGTTATAAATAAAATAGACAAAGCGGCAGCAAGACCAGAAGAAGCTCATGAAGAAGTTTTGGAATTATTTATGGAGCTTGGTGCAAATGATGAGCAACTAAATTTCCCTGTTATTTATGCGGTTGGTAGAAAAGGCGTTGCTATGATTAACTCTTGTGATGAACAAAAAGACCTTACTCCTCTTTTGGATATGATTATTGAAAATGTTCCTCCTGCAAAAAATGATATTAACGCACCACTTGAAGCTCAAATATTTAATCTTGCATATGATAATTTTCTTGGAAGACTCGCTGTTGTAAGAATTTATAATGGAAAAGTAAAAGACGGACAAACTATTTTTGTAAAAAAACCGTCATCAATCCCTGATGACCCAAATGGAGAAACTAGAAGTATAAGAATAACTAAACTTTATACTTTTAAAGGAATAATAAAAGATGCTGTAGAAGAAGCTTCTGCGGGTGATATCGCTATGATCGCCGGTATCTCAGATGCATATATTGGAGAAACTATTTGCGAAAATGCAGAGCAAAATCCACTTCCAGCTATCAACATAGATGAACCAACTATTTCTATGAACTTTCTCGTTAACGATTCCCCATTTGCAGGACGCGAAGGAAAATTTGTTACAGGAAGACAAATAAGAGAAAGACTTGAAAAAGAACTTGAAGTAAACGTGGGGCTTAAAGTAGATTTTGATGCCAATCCTATGACAGTTTACGGCAGAGGCGAACTTCACATTGCAATCTTGATAGAAAATATGAGAAGAGAAGGTTTTGAACTTCAGGTTTCTCAACCACATGCAATTGTAAAAGATATAAAAGGCGTACTTTCTGAACCGTTCGAAGAAGTGACCGTTGATGTACCAGAAGAATTCCAAGGCACAGTTATTGAAAAACTTGGTAAGAGAAAAGGAATAATGAAAGATATGAAAGTTAAAGATAATCAGGTAAGAATGATTTTTGAAATTCCCACAAGAGGACTTTTGGGTTATAGAGGGTCATTTATTATAGATACAAAAGGTTTAGGAATACTTTGTTCAAGATTTCTAGATTTTAGACCTCATGTTGGAGATATACAAAAACAGGAATTCGGTTCTATGACTTCTATGGTTACGGGAAAAACAATGGCCTTCTCACTTTGGAACTTACAAGAAAGAGGTGTGCTTTATATTGATCCTGCTATAGAAATATATGAAGGTATGGTCATCGGACATGTTTTAAATGGCGAAGATCTTGAAGTCAATCCAACAAAAAATAAAGCGCTCACAAACATGAGAACTTCTGGAAATGATGAAGCGCTTTATCTTGTTCCACCAATGAGACTTGATATAGAAAAAGGTTTAGAAACAATGCAGGATGATGAATATCTGGAAATAACGCCAAAAACCGTCAGACTTAGAAAAAAGTTTTTGACAAAAACCGAGCGTGACAGAAACGCTAGAAAAAACTAAAAATAAAATGTCGTTCGCAAAGCGAACGATATTTTATTTTATATTTTGAACTTCCCCACTTTTATTCTTTTTATATTTAAGGCTAAAGCTGGAATACCAACTTTTTCTCCAATAGAATTCGCCAAACTCCTCATATAAGTTCCACTGGTACAATTTACTCTAATTGAAACGACTTTAAACCCATGTGCAAATAACTCCACGACCGTTATCTTATTTGCACAATTAGATTTTGATAGTTCTTTTTTCCAAATTTTTAGAATTTCTTTTTGACGAAAATCGCCTTTAACTAAATTGATCGAATCAACTATATATTTTTCCAAATCTTTTTTAGATATTGTTTTTTGGCTTAAAAGTTTGATACTTTTTATCTCTACATTCTTTGAAGAGATTTCTTCATCCTTTAATTCCCCACTTCTAGCTTTATTAAAATATTTTGAAGAATATACTGGATATTTTTGAGAAAACCGACCAATAAAAGAATTTAGCAATTCTTTTATTGTGTCGTTCCCGCGGATGCGGGAATCTAGGTTAAATTGAACTAATTCTGGATTCCCGCCTACGCGGGAATGACACTTACTAGTGACCTTTCCTAGTAAATCATATGTATCAGTTGAAAATCCAAAAAGTACATCAACTTCATAAGTTTTTTCTAATCCTAAATATTTTTCCTTATTTTTGCATTCATCTCCAATTAATACCAAAAGTAAACCTTCTGCAAGTGGATCAAGCCTGCCTGCATAAGTCATTTTTTCATTTTTGTATTTTGGATTATCTTTTTTGTATCTTAAAATACATTCAAGTGGTGTTTCTCCTCTATTTTTGTATAAAGTTATAATGTCTTGTTTTGAAGTCATATTTTGATACAATACTAACCATATATGTCAGAAAAAACAACAAAAAATAAAATAAACACGGAATCATATAAAGGGGTGAGAGATTTTTATCCAGCTGATATGGCTGTTCAAAATTATATTTTTTCTGTAATGAGAAAAACTGCCGAATCTTTCGGTTATAGCGAGTATGGCGCATCTGTTCTTGAATATGCAGATTTATATAAAGCTAAATCAGGTGATGAAATAGTTAACAATCAAACCTATTCTTTTAAAGACAGAGGCGACCGAGAAGTATCTCTCCGACCAGAAATGACACCAACGATAGCAAGAATGATCGCTGCGAAACTTAAAGAATTCTCATTCCCTCTCAGATGGTATTCTATTCCAAATCTTTTTAGGTATGAAAATCCACAAAAAGGAAGAACCCGCGAACACTGGCAATTAAATGTAGATATTTTTGGTGTAAAAAATATAAACGCTGAAGTAGAAGTGATTTCTATGGCTTCTTTGATAATGAGAAATTTTGGATTAAATGATTCTGATTTTGAAATAAGAATAAACAGCAAAAAAATAGTAAATTATATTTTAAATGATTTATTTGCACTTTCAAAAGAAGATGCTTATAAAATGGCAAAAATAATTGATAAAAAAGCCAAAGTTGATGCAAAAGTTTTTAGGGATATGATTCAGGAAATAATTCCCGAAAGAATTACAGAATTCGTTGAACTCTTAAATAGTAAAAATTTTGAGGAATTTGTTTCAAAACTTCCAAAAAATGCCGAGCTTATGGAAGGAATTATTGAAATAAAAGAAGTAATAGAAAAACTCGAAAAACTTGGAATAACAAATGCTATTTTTGCTCAAGATGTAATGAGAGGTTTTGACTATTATACAGGGATTGTTTTTGAAGTTTATGACAAAAACCCAGAAAATATTAGGGCTGTTTTTGGGGGCGGACGATATGATGAACTATTAGCTATTTTTGATAAAGAAACAATTCCGGCTGTGGGTTTTGGTATGGGAGATGTAGTCATCAAAGATATACTTGAAACATATAAAATACTTCCAGAAATCAAATCGACATCAAAATTATATATTTGTGTTATGAATGAAGAATCAATCGGCTACGCCCAAGATTTGGCTCAAAAAGTCAGAGAAAATGGTGTAAATACAACCGTAGATTATTCGGGCAAAAAGATTGGCGATCAAATTAAATATGCAGATAAAAACAAAATTCCATACGTTGTTGTTATAGGCGAAGAAGAAGTCAAGAACGGCAAACTAAAAATAAAAAAATTATCTTCCGGAAAAGAGGTAGAAACTACAGAAGATAAAATTTCTGAAATCATTAATAAATAATAAATGAAAAAAATAGTTTTTGATATAGAAACAAGTAATATTTTTCAGGATGTTGCTTCAAATGATCCTGCTGCTTTAGATTTGTCTGTAGTCTGTATTTATGATTATGAAACTGATAAATATTCAAGTTTTGTAAAAGAGACCTTAAACGAACTTTGGCCTATTTTTGAAAAAGCCGATTTATTAATTGGTTATAACAGTGATCATTTTGATATTCCTATATTAAATAAATATTATTCTGGAGATTTAACAAAAATTAAAAGTTTAGATTTACTTAAAGAAATCAGAAGTTCGCTTGGCAGAAGAATAAAACTAGACACTGTTGCTGAAGCAACTCTTGGAAAAAATAAAACAGGTCATGGACTTGAAGCTGTTGTTTGGTGGAGAAATGGAGAAAAACAAAAAGTTATAGACTACTGTACTGCTGATGTAAAAATTACAAAAGATATATATGAATATGCTTTAAATAATAAATTACTCAAATATAATGATGGAAAAAATGTAAAAGATATTAAAATTGATACATCTCATTGGGACAAAAAAGAAGACAAAGTTATGACATTCACACTTCCATTTTAACAAGTTATAGCTTGTTAATAATTAAAAAAATGCAAGGAGGGGTTTTGCGAAGCAAAACCCCTCCTTGCATTTTCCTAAAAAGCTAATAAGCTACAAGCTAATTCCTAAGAAATTTCTGCTTATTTAAAACATGATCCTCAAAAGTAATAGCATAATGCATATTTCCTCGATTATCACTTAAAAAATACAAATATGAGGTTTTTATAGGGTTTATTGTGGCTTTTATTGCCTCTAAACCAGGGTTTGATATAGGTGTCGGTGGTAATCCCCTGTTTGTGTAAGAATTATAAGGCGAGTCAATTTTAAGGTCTTCTAATGTTAGGGTAGCTGTAGTTTTACCGTTTATATATTTAAAAGAAGAATCAACCTGTAGAGCCATTCCTATAGAAAGCCTCTTCCAAAGTATTCCTGCAATAATTTCTCTTGTTTCTATAGTTCTACCCTCTTCTTCAAGGATAGAGGCCATTTTTATAATATCTGATTCAGATTTTCCAAATTTTTTAATATCAATAGCGACTTCCTTTATTTTTTCATTAAAATTATCCTTCATTAATTTTATAATTTCTGCCTCTGTCATGTTTGGTAAAATAAAATATGTATCTGGAAAAAGATAACCTTCGAGCTTACCTTTTTCAACCAAACCTGAGAAAATCTTTTTATCAAAAGCAGGAAAATTATTAGAAAGTATATCTGCAATCTCAAAAGAGTTTAAACCTTCAGGTAAAACGATTTTGACAGGAACTATATCAAGTCCTCCGTGAGAAACCCTCCATGCTAGAGTGACTACGCTTTGTTTTTTATTTAAAGCATAATTCCCTGCTATAACTTTTACATCCCCGAGTGAAAATACGTAGACAAAAGATTTAAACCAGAAATCAGATCTGATTATTTTTGATTTTACAAAATTATCTGAAACTACAGACAAAGTTTGTCCAGATTTCAGATTATAAATAGATTTGATAGGAAAACCTTTAGGGGCTGACCAAAATGATATATAAAAAATAGCTATGATAAAAGCTGTGATAAAAGATATCGTCGCAGATCTGTATTCTTTATTAAATAAAAAATTTGGATGATAAGTTTCTACTTGTTGTTCTTCAGGCATCTTGTTTTTTGTCTTTGCGAGCGAAGCAATCCAGAACATGGTTTGCTTCGCTTTGCTCGCAAAGACGGACTTATTAAGTTTAAAAAACCTTTAATAAAATACATTATATGGGTAAGTTTGCTGGAGCTTCTGATTTCTTTGAACCAACCCTTTGTAATGTTGGAGTCTGAGAAACCATTCCGCTTGGAAAATGAAAAATTGTAGCTAGCTCCTCTGTGGTTAAAACAAAAGGTTTTGTTTTTTTATAATTCTTATATGGATATTGGAAAAAAGACCTTAATTTATAAGAATACAATAAACTTTTTTTAACTTTTTTAACTTTTTTAATTAGCATGTTTTGATAAAAAGGAAATATTCTTCCATAGTCCTTTTTCCAATCATCAGTATCGGAAACAAAAGCTGGCATAAAACCGTTTAGATTAAGAGAACCGTATTGCTTAAAACTTCCAATTAAACCACCAATATTTGGAACTAAAAATGCATCCTTTTCAGTTATATAAATACTTCGTATCATACAATCAAATGGAGTTTTTGTGGCACTTCTTTCAATTGCGGCAATAACCTCTTGTTTTCCTTTTGTAGGA
>JBDRJU010000053.1:0-2493 GCA_043814645.1 bacterium
AATATATTAAATTTTGAGGCATTTAATTTTATGAACGTGTGGGCTAGATTGGGAATTTCATTTATAATTTTGTTAGTACTAAATATAATTGTTTTCTATTTCTGTTTTTATAAAGAAAATAGTAAAGGAAAAAAGTTTAAAAAAGAACTTGATGATGAAAATCAAAAGATAAAAATCACTAAAAATAATAATAGAGAAACTAAAGCAAAAATTATAGATGTTGAATTGAATGAAATACTCAAAAGTCATAAAAAATTTGATACAAAATATAAAGAAAAATATGTTACATGGAAAGGGCAATTTTATGGAGTTGTTCACTCAGATGCAGCGAACGAAAACTATAATATACTATCAGAATATCCAGACAAAAAGGTAATTTTTTGGGAAAATGGGTATGCATTATTTGATAGAATTCCAAGCATACTAAATGGTTTAGAGTCAGCAGAAATCATGATAAAAGGAAAAATAGTAGAATTTCACGAAGAATCATGTTTAATTGCATTAGATAATTGTAAATTATTGGAAGTAAATAGAAAATCATATATCGAATATGAATAAAATAAACTCTCACATAACAATAAAATGCACCAGACGCTAAAAGCGGCGCTGGTGATTTTGGGTGTTTATGTGAGGATTAAATGATAATTTGTCTTAGAATATTTTTGGAAATAATATTATTTCCTATAACTATATATTTTAGAGCAAAGAGTGTAGACAGTAGTCATATAAGGAAAATTATTAATAGAATGCAAAAAATATTTAGTAAAAAAATAGATCAATTTTTATTCACTTTAATGCTAGTTATACTTACTGTATTGCTGATTTTTGATATCAATACATTATTCACAAAAGATTATAGAAAATTAAATTCACTACAAAAAGATATAATCTATGAAGAAATTTCCAAAGATTCTAATGCTACAGTTAAGATAATCAGATATGATGATACCGAGATAAAACAATTTGCTGAACAATTTAAAAAATTATTTAAAAAAGCAAAAATAAAAGTAGAAGAAGTGATAGAGAAAAAAAAGCACGATAACTTGTATTTTGGTATTGTCCTATGCAAACCAGACCTTTATGACCAAAAAACAGAATCATTAGAAAAAGGATTCATTAATGCAAGAATTAAATTAAGCATAGATATAAATGATAAATATGAATTAAATAAATCAACTATATTTGTTGGCGTTAAAGAACCATGATGTAGAATACGTGCAGCAATAATTTTGATGGTGTGGCCTTTTTATTACCAAATGACAACCAATAAAAACAATCACATAACAAGGCGCTCAAGCCGACCCAAAAAGCGGGCGGCTTAGCTTAGATGTTTAGATGGAAAATGTAAAGAAAGGGAAAGATGAAAAAACATTGGTCAAGATACGCCTTGTGTGATGAATGGTATGATCCAAATGGAGAACGTGCAAAAGTTCATGAACATCCAGAACCACAAGAAGGATTTTATAGACGTTTATGGATGGATAGTAAAATGCCATATGAACAATGGATAAAGGATACATTGAATGGTAGAGCATGGATAGAACATAAAAACTCTAACAAAGAAATAAAAGAGAAAGTAATAGATATAAATTTCTTACAAAATAAAGTCCCAATTAAAGATTGCTTAAATCCTAAAACATCTCATATATTATTTTCAGATTTAATAGAAGTTTGGCATGAATTGAATCTTAAAAAAGAAATTTCATTTCATGATTTAGTGGATGCTTTCAAGGATGTAGTAAGGGTTGATTATGACGTTATGTGCAGTCATTCTAAATAAGGATTAGAAAATTTTGTAGTTTAGCCGGCGATCCTGAAAAAACAGGCAAAAATTAAGGTGAAAGGGGAAGAGTAAAAACTTTTGACGAAGACCCTAATTGACCAGCGATTAAAGTTCGCTCGCCTTGTGAGATATCGCACATTTGTATCGTCGGCTAATTAATAAAAAGTAGAGTAGTCAGACATTGTAATATTTTTGCCCTCTGCGTTATGATGGCCCAGCTTGTGGAGGGCACATGACCAATACAAGTCGTTATAAGCGCAATGAGGCTATTTGGTAAGACTTATAAAAAGAAAGAAAGCTGGCACGGCGGATGGCAAACTACTGGATTTGATCCCTCCTTTGACAATCACAGCGAATCCTTGATCGCTTTTTTTAAATCAAGATACAATTCTAACGCTATCTTAGTAGTCACGCCAATTTCTAAATCAGCCGCTACTATTATTACATGATTAGCAGAATCAGACCAAGCTCTACCCTTTTTATTTTCATTTAATTGAGTAGGATCATAATTATTTGCTGCCATCATTTCCCCTTTCATCGATCACCTCACCAATAAGAACCTTCTTACACAACGACAAAAGATGCTTACCTTCTTCTGACCTCTGGATAAATATGTTTCTTCTTTAAATAAAAGAGGAAATTTAATTTTTTTGGTGGTCGAAGTTTCGTCCGTGAGATTTTTTAAATCTTTCTTTATCTTGTCAATCTTT
>JBDRJU010000054.1:0-29200 GCA_043814645.1 bacterium
ATCATGTACATATGATAATCTTAATTCCACCGCGAGTTTCTGTTGCTGAGGTTGTTCATTTCTTTAAAACTCAATCTTGCCACATACTAATGCTTAATTTTCCTTTTCTGCATAAGATGTTTTGGGGCAGGGAGTGTATTTGGTCTCGAGGAGACTGTGTGTCCAACATCGGTTTGCATTAAATGTAAATTTTAGCGTATGTGGAACAACAAGGCAAAGAAGATTAATTACAACCGACACTCATCCTCTAGACGAAGGGAGAAGACACCGACTCCGTCGGTGGAGGTTCACTAACTAATTTTT
This sequence comes from bacterium, assembly GCA_043814645.1. Taxonomy (GTDB): domain Bacteria; phylum Patescibacteriota; class Minisyncoccia; order Phycocordibacterales; family GWA1-40-21; genus Bog-1340. Next base: position 304 of record JBDRJU010000054.1, read on the forward strand.
ATAATTTGAATTAGTTCTAAAATAGTATATAGTAATTGTGGATGTTCGTTTGAAATATAGCCCAAATAAAAATCTTTATAAAAAGGAGGTATATTATGGAAATACTCATCCTTGTCTGTAAGAGATTTAATGTGAATCCGGCTCAAGTATTCAGATGTGCTTTTGATTATAGTGAGGTACGGATTCATTCGACAGAGATGGAGGATTATTTTTTGTCCTGCTGTTGCAGAAGGGACTGTTTTGGAGATATAAATCTGGTATATACATTACCAAATTTTGTCAAAAACTATTGTTTTGATTTGTTGGTAGGAATAACTAAATTACCATCTCAAGAAGAGATAGAAGTGTATAATTGAATAACAATGTTTTTAAACCCCTACTTAAAAAGTAGGGGTTTTATTTTATCTGAATGTGTAAATAACTGTGAATTATGAAACTTCTAGAATTGTCATTCCCGCGAAGGCGGGAATCTAGGTTTATCGGCATTAATCTGGATTCCCGCCTTCGCGGGAATGACAGAAAGGCAAGTTTCTTAACTCAAAGTAAATAATATAACGACCGTTATATTATTTGCACATTCATATTTGCACATTCATTTTTCATATACCATTTTTTTGATAGTTTTTTTATATAACTTTAGTATAATAAGAGTTAATGGAAAAATTAATATTTTTAGATACGGAGACAACGGGAAATGAAATAGGCAAAGACAGACTTTGTCAGGTTTGTTATAAGGATTCATGTGAAGTAAAAGTTGGCTATTTCAAGCCACCTTTGCCAATGTCTGTGAAATCTATGAGCATTAATCATATTACAAACAAAATGCTTGCCGATAAAGAATGTTTTGAAGGGAGTAAGATACAAAAGGATTTAAAAAAACTTTTGAAAGACGGAATCCTTGTGGCCCATAATGCAAAGTTTGATATTGCTATGCTTGAAGCGGAAGGAATCAAAGTCCCAAAGTTTATTTGTACTTTGCGTGTGGCACGATATTTGGATAAAGAAAATAAAATACCGGAATATAATTTACCATACCTTAGATATTATTTAGACCTTGATATAGATGCTCATTCTCATGATGCAGAAGATGATGTAAAAGTTCTCCATGCGCTTTTTTTAAGACTTTTAGATAAAATTAAAGAGAAAACAAATGATGAGGGAAAAGCCATTCTAAAAATGATAGAAATTTCTTCAACACCTTCCTTGTTTACAAAATTCAATTTTGGAAAATATAAAGATAAAACTCTAGAAGAAGTGACCAAAACTGACAAAAGATATCTCGAGTGGCTTTTGGGTGAAAAGCTCAAAAATGAAGCAGGAGATGAGGACTGGATTCATACCCTGAAACACTATTTGGGGAAGTAATTTATTATATTGAGAAAAAATCTTATTGTGCTAATCTAATCGCTAGACGTTAATTCAAAACCAGGAGGCTCCAATGGATTGGACATTAGCACAGACATTTTTGGTTAAACTTATGGTTATGAATTTGATTATTGTAGCAATAGTAGTTTTATTGGATTTGATTTACGATTAAAAAGGAGAGGCCAAATGAACTTCTTAAAGAGAGTTTTGGACGAATTTTGTAAGATAAAAATAAAACTCATCAAATTTATTTTAAGAGATGAGAATATATATCCTAGGAAATGGCATACATTAGTATCTCTTAATTTAGAAGATGAGGAAAAAAGAAAGTACGAAGATAATCTTGCAAAAAAAATTGTTGCAAGTGGAGGTTCACTTTAAAATAATGTAATCTAGATAATCTATGTCACAACAGTCATCTAGTAATAAAAAAGATTCAGTTCCAGCTGGAGACCCCAGTACCATAACTTTTTTGAAGGAAAAAGTTAGCTACGGGGCGAGAAATGGTAAAATAGTATTTTAAAATGTCACAAAAACAAAATAACAATAAAGATAGTAGTGTGTCTGCAGGAGAAATAATACTAAAATTTGAAGAAGTATCTTTTGAATTTGGACACAATAAACCCATTTTACATGAGGTTGATTTTTCTTTACGTAGAGGCGCAAAAGTAACTCTCATGGGACAAAACGGCTCAGGAAAAAGTACCATTTTCAATCTTATTACAGGCCATCGCAAACCAGAATCTGGAATAATTCATATTCAAAATAAACTAACAATAGCTACGGGAAAACAAGTTATCCCAAGAAGTGATGCAGAATTAACTGTACGAGAATTTTTTGAAAAATGTTTTAAAGAAAAAATATATAATATTGAACCAAAAATCGAGAAAGTTCTTGATGTGGTGAATTTGAAAGCTCCGCTTGATAGAACTGTCATGACTTTTTCAGGAGGTCAACAGGCAAGACTTCTTTTGGCTTCAGCACTTATTCAAGATCCAGATTTATTACTTTTGGATGAGCCAACAAACAATCTTGATAAAGAGGGAATTGCTCACCTTACAAAATTCTTGGTTGAATATAAAAAAACTTGTATCGTGATTTCTCACGATGCCGACTTTTTAAATGCGTTTACACACGGTGTTTTATATTTAGATATTTATACGAAAAAAATAGAGCAATATATTGGAGATTATTTTGATGTTAGAGATCAGATCATAGCAAGAATAGAAAAAGAAAATATGAAAAACGCTCAGCTCGCTAAAGAAATTCAAGAGAATAAAGATAAAGCCAACTTTTTCGCAATGAAAGGAGGCCAAATGAGACTTGTTGCAAAAAGAATGAGAGAGAAGGCGGAAGACCTCGAGGAAGAAAAAGTTGATGTGAGAAGAGAAGACAAAACAATACGACAATTTAAAATTCCAGCTCAAAAAGATATGATTGGAGAAATAATAAATATTTCAGAATTTTTCATTTTTAAGAATCACAAAAAAATAGCAAGAAAAACAAAAATATCATTAAAGAAAAAACATCATTTATTGCTTAAAGGTCCAAACGGTATTGGAAAAAGTACATTACTTGAAGCCATAGCATCTGGTAAAGCCGAAGGTACTAAAATTGCACCAGGAATAATTGTTGGATATTACAGACAAGATTTTTCTACATTAAATTTTGAGGATACTGTTTTTGATTCTTTGATGGCGGTGATGGACAAACATATTGAGCAAGAAATGAGAAATGTTGCTGCAGGTTTTTTGATAACAGGAGATATGGTTTATACGAAAATAGGCAGTCTTTCGGAAGGACAAAAAGGGCTTGTGGCTCTTGCAAGACTCGTACTTCAAAAGCCAGGACTTCTAATACTAGATGAGCCAACAAATCACATGAACTTTCGTCATTTACCTGTAATAGCGAAAGCCTTGAGTGAATATGAAGGTGCGATGATACTCGTAAGTCACGTACCAGAATTTGTAAAACAAGTAAAAATAACAGAGGTTTTTGATTTAGAAAAATAATATAGTAGATGATATAATTAGTTGTATGAAAAACCCCGTAAAGAATTTTGTAAAAATCGCTTATATTATTTATATACTAAATTTTAATTATTATTTATGACGTTAAAATCAGGATTGAGTGAAAATTCACACGGGGCAAGCCCCGTAAAGAATTTTGTAGGAATATCTAAAAATTAAATTTTATTATCTTATTAAATTAGTAAATATTATGTTAAAAAATAAAAAAAGTGAAAATTCACACAGGGCAAGACAAAAAGTAAACAAGATAGACCCTATAGTAGATTTTCTATTTGAAGCTGGAATGCTCGCAAAAACACCAAGAAGCTGGTCTTCTTTTTTAGGAAGTGGAGATCAAAGTATTGCAGAGCATATGAATCGTGCAACATACATTGGTTTTGCTCTTGGGCAGATGGCAGGAGATGTAGATATTTCAAAAATAATACAAATGTGTATGTTCCATGATTTTGCAGAGGCAAGAACTTCAGATTTAAATTATGTTCACCAAAAATATGCGAAAACCGATGAACACAAAGCCTTAAGTGATCTTCTCTCAACATTAACTTTTGGAAATAAAATTTATTCTATTTTAGAAGAATATGAAATAAGAAAAACAAAAGAAGCTTTACTTGCCAAAGATGCTGACAATATTGAATTTATTCTTTCTTTGAAAGAACAGGTAGATGTTGGTAATGAACGCGCAAGAACATGGATACCATCCGCATTAAAAAGATTAAAAACCAAAGAAGCACAAATTTTAGCCGAAAAAATTATTAAAACAGATTCAGATAATTGGTGGTTTGGTAATAAGGAAGATAAGTGGTGGATAACTAGAAACAAAGAATAATTATTATGGAAATATTTAAAACATTAACAACCATTGCAGGTATGGCAATGTCACTCGGTTATTATCCACAAGCTTATAGTATTTGGAAAAATAAATCAGCGGAGAATATTTCAATTCCAATGTTTGTCATTTTTTCTTTTGGAACAATTATTTGGACTGTTTATGGAATACTATTAAATGACCTCACTATAATTATAAGTTTTGCTATTGGTGTAGTTGGGTCTTGGTTAGTATTGATCTGTGCATTAAAGTACAGAAAAAAGTAAAGGTACCTAAATCTTGACACAAAAGTGTTTGTTTGCTATTATCGGAAGGTAAATAAATCTCACCTGAGATTCATCTCACTGATTAAGCGTAGAAATTTGTCGCAGAATCTGTGCGACATTTTTACATTTAATAAATCTATTCTCGAATAGATAGGAAAATATAGATGGCAAAAAGCCGTTTTAACTAAGTTTAATATGCGTAAAGTAATAAGAAAGGTTGCACCTTTTGACAGATTTGATAATAAAAAATCTAGAAAGTTTGCAACACAAAGAAATGATAATAGAGTAAGCCAAACAGCCCATTCTGATAATAGTAGAGTAGAGGCAAGACCTGCCTACCGCGACGAGCACGGCGCAGGCAGGCCTCATGCTGGTTTTAGTAATGCTAGTTCTAGTCCAAAACCCACATATTCCAATAGCCAATCTGGAGGACAAAGTTCACCAAGAAGACCCTCATTTGGGGGCCAAAGTGGCCCAAGAAGACCATCTTTTGGCGGTGGGAGTAGGTTTGGTGGAGGTGGCAGAAGACCTTCGTTTGGAGGCGGATCTCGCTTTGGGGGTGGAAGAGGAAGAGGTGAATTTTCAAATTCTCGCGGAAGAAATACAGGATCTGATATCCATTTCTCAAAATTTATAAACAAAGCTGTAATCACAGAAGAAGTTACAAAGTTTGTTCCAGAACATCTTTTTAAAGATTTTAATATTGATGATAGAATAAAAGCAAATATTTTTGCTAAAGGTTATGTTGAGCCAACTCCTATTCAGGATAAAATAATTCCGCATGTTTTGCGTGGAGAAGATGTGGTTGGTATTGCAAATACAGGAACTGGTAAAACAGCTGCATTTATCATACCTCTTATTCAAAAAGTTTTAATAAATCCAAAAGAAGAAATTCTTATAGTTGTTCCTACAAGAGAGCTCGCACAACAAATAGACGAAGAACTTAAAAGTTTTACAGAAGGAATGAAAATATATTCTGTATGTTGCGTAGGAGGCGCTCCGATTGGAAGACAAATTTCAATGCTTAGATATTGGAATAATTTTATTATAGGAACTCCGGGCAGATTAAAAGATTTAATAAATAGAAGAGCAATAAATCTTGCGCCATTTTCCACAATAGTTCTCGATGAAGCTGACAGAATGCTTGATATGGGATTTATTGCCGACATGAAATTTATAATGGCAAAAATGTCTGTAAAAAGACACACATTATTCTTCTCAGCTACGGTATCACATGATGTAGAAAAATTAATTAAAGAATTTTTGAAAAATCCTGTAACAATATCTGTAAAAACTGGAGACACTTGCAAGAGTGTTGATCAAGATGTTGTAAGAATGTGCGGAAAAGAAAAAATAGATGTTTTACATGAACTTTTAAATAACCCAGAATTAAGCAAAGTTCTTATTTTTGGAAGAACAAAACATGGTGTGGATAGATTATCCAGAACTTTGACAGAGAGAGGTTTCAAAGCGGATTCTATACATGGAGACAAGAATCAGAGCGCGCGACAGCGAGCCCTTAGTAAATTCAAAGATGACCATATAAAGATTCTTGTGGCCACAGATGTAGCTGCTAGGGGTCTTGATATACCTGATGTAACTCACGTTATAAACTATGATGTTCCTGCAACTTATGATGATTATGTTCATAGAATAGGAAGAACAGGACGCGCAAATAAAAAAGGGAAAGCGTTAACTTTTATTGGTTAAATGAAAGGGTAATTATTCCTAATCGCTCTTTCGAATATCACAATTTTCTAACAGACTTTTTTCCACTTATAAATTCAACCAAAGTTTTTCGTTTGTATATGAAACAAAAAATCTAATTTAAGTAAAATGACCGTTGAAGATTTGAAAAAAGAATTAAATTTTTACGCTGATTTTGAAAAAGCAAGTTTATTGCAGAGATTTTTTAAAACTGGAAAAGGTGAATATGGAGAAGGGGATATTTTCCTTGGTGTAATTGTACCGAATACGAGAAAAGTGGCTAAGAAGTTTATAGAATTATCTTTATCAGAAATAAAAAAGGCGCTTTATTCAAGAGTTCATGAAGAAAGATTATGTGCTCTACTTTTACTTGTAGAGAAATTTTATAAAGCAGATAAAATTGAAAAGAAAAAAATATTTTATTTTTATATTAAAAATGCAAAACAGGCCAATAATTGGGATTTAGTTGACCTTTCTGCTCCTAAAATAGTGGGGGAATATCTTCTTAATAAACCAAAAAAAATCTTATATAAATTTGCTAAATCAAAAAATCTTTGGGAAAAGAGAATTGCTGTATTGTCTACATTTGCGTTTATTAAATATAAAAAATATAATGATTTTTTGGAAATTGCCAAGATTTTAATGAATGATAAACACGATCTCATCCATAAAGCCATAGGTTGGATGCTTCGAGAAGTTGGGAAGATATCATTAAAGGATGAAGAAATGTTTTTAAATAAATATTATAAAAGAATGCCGAGGACTATGCTTCGTTATGCGATAGAAAAGTTTCCGGAAGAAAAAAGAATTAAATATTTAAACGGACAAATTTAAGAGACTTTAGCTGATAAATTGTTCTCATCGATTGAGAAATTTATTACTTTGCCGGGGACGGCTTCACCTTTAAGTATTAAATTTGCTATATTTCCTTCGATAGAATCTTGAATAAATCTATTCATAGGTCTTGCGCCAAACGCTTTGTTTGAGCCGTTTTTTACCACGTAGTCTATAAGTGTGTCTGATATCTCAATAAACAATCCTTTTTCTGTCATTCTATCTGCTAATTTTTTAAGCATTATTTTTGCAATTTGTTGTAAATCGATATTTTCCAAAGGTCTAAAAATAATTGTTGAATCAAAACGATTTATAAGTTCTGGTTTGAATAAACCCTTACTAACTATCTCAGCAATAATTTCTTCTGTTGCATCTTTAGGATTTTTACCAGCATTTACCATAGCGAATATAGTGTCTGCACCTGCATTTGAAGTAGCTATGAAAATGATATTTCTGGTATTTACTTTTTGACCTCCCATATCAGAAAAGAATCCCTCGTCAAGTATTTGCAAGAATAGATTTAAAACATTCTTGTTTGTTTTTTCGAATTCGTCTAAAAGTACTACACCGTATTGTTTTTCTCTTAACATGCTTGAAAATACTCCTGGTTTGCCAGAAGCAAAAGAACCAAGAAGTTTTTCCATAGCGTCATCTGTTTGATATTCTGACATATCAAGCCTCATCATATTGTCTTCATTTCCAAAAAATACATAAGCAAGAGCCTTTGCTGTTTCCGTTTTTCCCACACCTGTAGGACCAAGAAATAGGAAAGAACCGATAGGTTTGTTGGGATTTCTAACACCCGTTCTCGCCCTTCTCAGTGCGTTACTTACTGCAAGCACTGCATCTTTTTGTCCTATAACTCTTTTACTTATCAAACTTTCCAAATTTAATAACTTGTCTTTTTCCTTTACTGATATTTTACTTCCCATGGGAATATTTGTTTTTTGTTCTATATATTCTAAAACAACATCCTTACTGATTAATCTATAACCTTTTCTTTTTGCCCATGGCGCTATTTCATTTAAGAGACTCATCGCTTTATCCGAAGATACTCCACCTGAAAAATAATAACTAGCGCTATTTGCAAGTTCTTGAATTGCTTGATATGTAAAAAATATTCTATATATTTCTTCAGATTCAATTGCAGCAGCATAAATTATTTTAATAATTTCCTCTGAATTTAATGGTCTTACCAAAACCGTTTCAAAGTTATTTATTAGTGCCTTATTATTTTCAAAATATTGATGAAAATCTGATGAATCAGTCAAAGCTATTACCTGTATAGATGTACTGGAAAGGAAAGGACCGATTAGGCTTATAAAATCACTTTCTAAACCTTCAGCGTGTTTAAATATTTTTGCAAAATTGTCTATAATAAGGATGATATTTCCGGCTTTTATTACTTCATTAAAAATTTTTGTGATTTGATTTTCCAGAGTATCTTTATCTTTACATGTAGAAATTAAAACATTAGCTATAAGTAATATTGGTTTTTTATTTTTTAGAGCAATAGCGATTTTTTTATTTTTAATATTTCTACACATACTCCAAATTATCTGCATTTTTTCTTGCCCCGGTTCTCCTATAAGCATCGCATTAGAACCTGTTGATTTAGACAAAGCATTTTCTATTTGATCTATTTCCGCATCTCTGTTAGAGAAAGAGATGGCTTCAGAATTGACCTCCTTATCACTCATTAGATTTCTGCTGTATTTATCAAGCAGGAAGGTTTGTCCAAAAGACCAATCGTCAGCCACACTTTTTGTTTTTGCTAGGGCCTCAGGTCTCCACCACTGGCTATTGTATTCGGTTGTTTCTATTTCATATATAACCCAATTTATTGCGCCAAACAATTCTTTTTCAGTAATGCCTTTATCATTTAAAAATTTAGCAAATTCTGGCTTTGTAGAATATAGATATTTTGCCACATCTTTTATTTTTAATATCTCTTCTTCTGGTTTAGGCACCTCTTCATTTACATTTATTTTTTGAGAATTATAAAAAAACTTTACATCTCTTGGGTTGATACCCAGTCTCAAAAATATAAGTTTTCCTATTTTAGAATTAAAGAAGCCGTGTAAAATATCTGTTTTTCTGCCAGCATAAAGAATTCTTCCTGCTGAGAAAGTATAAAAATCATTTTTACTATATTTATTTTTTGTTATTTTTTCGAAGTAATATGTAGAAGAAAAATAAAAGCTAGCCAGTTGGGAATAAATAAAAATCCCGATATTTAATAGGATAATTCCAAAGGTTCTGTTTACAAGGCTATAAGAATCAACAAAATCTTTAAAAGTGGTAAATCTTACAGATTTTTTGGTAAAATAGAAAAAAAGTAAAACAAACATCAATACCATTATTATAACTTTAGAAATCCTAGATAATTTATTTCTAAAATCTTCAGAGATTAGAGATTCTGTGGCCAGAACATTATATATGGAACTTTGTTTTAAATATTTATCAATAGTCATTCTATTTGTAAAATTTTAAAGCTTATAATGTTTTGTGGATTAATTATTATCATATTTTTTATTCTGGTTTAATTTTATTGGTTTGGTTCATCACATAATTTACAACGGGACAAATAATATAATTTTATGAGAAAATAATTAATACTAGTCCATATAATATTAATACAATGATGATAAATGGCAAAGTAAGCCATATTAAAAGACTAAGAGGTATTGCTAGAATATAAATAGCACAACAGGCAAGACCTATAAGTATAACTATTAATCTTAAAATCATCCCAACAATTCTCATAATTGTATTTACAAGAAAAATAAAAAAATAATTCTTTAGATTAAAATGTTTCGGATAACTATCCGCAAGTCTTTTCCAAGGGGTGAAGAAATTACCCGAGAGGTTTTTTATAGAGAAAAAATTAAATAAGAAAACCAAGATGTTTTTCCAAAAAGAGAAAGTGGTTAGCAGAGCTTTACAATAATGCCACTTTAGATAACCGATAAAAACTGTTAAAAATTTCATTGCTGTATTATATCATTTTTTATATTTTTGTGAAAAACGGTCATTCTGCAGGAGTTTTTTATAGTACGTTTTATGTTTATATTGTATAATATAAGTATGATATTGTTGAATAAAAACCCCGTAAAGAATTTTTTAGGAATGGGCCAGTTTTTAAGTTAGCGTATATATACATAGATATTTATTTATGATTACATTAAAAAAAAGTAAAAATTCACACGGGGCAAGCACCAGAAAAATATTGATAGTGTTGCTAGTTTTTCTTTCAACAACTTTATTCACAAATGTAGCCAATGCTTCAATCCTAACTGATTTCAAAGATGGTCTTTCAAGTACATTTACTTTTATAAATAAAAATATTGTTGGTCAAATAAAGAAAGATTTTTGTAAAAATTATATATTATCTATTTCAAATAGTGAATGGAAGAAAGAGGAATTTAGAACTAAACTCGGAAAGCGGGTTTGTACGTCTTATAATGCTTCAAATATTTCGAGTGAAAAAACCACTCAAGATATAATACAGTCATTAAATGGAAATTCTACAGTATCAGACTTAGAAACTTTTGGTACTTCCTCTATAAATAACCCTACGCCAGATGTTTATGTTCCTAATCCTATCACAAGTGGTACGGATTTGGATGCAAATCAAATAATTAATTTAACAAATATAGAAAGAAAAAATAATGACTCAAGTTTTATTAATTTACAATATAATAGTATTTTAAAAAACATTGCCGCTATCAGAGTGAAAGACATGTTCGCTAACAGCTATTTTGAACACAATTCTCCAACAGGAGATAATGCCTCTAAAGAAGCTACAAAAAATGGTTATACATATATTACTATTGGAGAAAATATTGCTCTTGGTAATTTTGACGGGTCCCAAGGTCTTTTGACTGCATGGATGAACAGCCCAGGGCATAGAGCAAATATTTTAAATAAAAATTATACAGAAATAGGCGTATATGCGACGAAAGGTATGTATAAAGGTCAAAACGTATGGATAGCCGCGCAGATTTTTGGTAAACCGATTGCAGGATGTGTGTCACCGAATACAAATTTAAAAAATAAAATTTCAAATTATAAAATTTCAGCAGAAAGTATATTAACAAATATTAAAAATATAGATGCAGAATTAAAAACATTAAGTACGACAGATACACAAACCTACAATTCAAAAGTTGCAGAAAGAAATACTTTAGCGGAACTTTATAACAATTTAGCCACAGAAATAAAGATCTCGGTGGCAGAATATAATAAAGAGGCGGCAGCTTATAATTTATGTATTAAAACCCTGTAAAGAATTTTGTAAGAATTACCTGGAGTTAAAAATGTGTTAAGATTAAAATAATGATTATTATGTCAAATTTTATAAAAAGTGAAAATTCACACAAGGCAAGCCATATAATTCAATGATTTTAACTCCACATGCTATTGTAGGTGCCACTTTGGCAAATATTTTTCCAAATGATCCAGCTTTAGGTTTTGGATTGGCTTTTTTTAGTCATTATATCCTAGACATGTTGCCTCACACAGATTATGATATAAATAATTTTTTAGAACAAAAAACACAAACAGTAAAATCTATCTTTAAAAGTTTTGGGTCTGCATTACATTTTTCATTTACTCTATTAGATCTTATTGTTGCCATTATCCTATGTATTTTATTTTTTGTTAGAGATGAAAAAACTGCAATTATTACACTACTTGGTATTGTTGGGGGATTGTTGGGGGATTTTTTTCAATTTATGTATTATAAATATAAAAATCAACCATGGATATTTTTACAAAAAATTCATGATAAAACTCACAATATATATAAGATAAAAATTAAACCAATATTGGGTTATTTTGCACAGCTTACTTTAATCACTCTAGTTTTATTCATATATTTTTGGTTTAAATAAATATTAGTTTAAACCTAAGAGTTGAAGAAAAGTTTTTAATTCTTCTTCTTCAATTTTTCTATACATATTAGATTTCAAATTACCTAATTTTATATTCATTATTCTGATTCTTTTAAGATTGTTTATAGGTAAGGTCAGTGCATCACACATTCTTCTTATTTGGTGTTTTTGACCTTCTGAAAGAGTAATAGAAAAAATATTTTGATCCACATATTTAGTTTTACATGGAGCAGTGGTTATACCTTCAATGTCCATCCCTTTTTCCATGGCTTTTAATTGGTAATCTTTTATTGGGATACGGGTTGTAACAACATATTCCTTATCATGATCATATTCAGGATTTAACAGTCTGTCTGTAATTCTGCCATCATTTGTAAGTAAAATCAGACCTTCAGAATCTTTATCTAGTCTGCCAATAGGGAAAATGCCTTTTAAATTTATTGATGAAATAATATCTTTTTCACCATTTTGTGGGCTGTGCGTTATGACTCCTCTTGGTTTGTTATAAGCATAATAAACAAAATTGTTTTTAAGTTTTTTTGTGATTTCAACCTTATCTCCTTCTTTTACTTTATCTCCGAGAACTGCTTTTCTACCGTTTATGGTAATTTTTCCTGCAAGAATTAGCTTATCAGCGCCCTTTCTTGTAGAAATTCCTTGCATAGCGAGATATTTGTTTATTCTAATACTTTCATTGTTTGTCATAGAATGGACTATATCATTTTTTGAGTTTATAACCAATCTTTAATCAAACCACATTCATCCTCTCGGCCTTATTGCGCGGGGATAGGATGAGCAAATTTTATTTTTGCTTTGATTTCTGGTTATATTATTCCAATTCCAGAAGAAATAATCTTGCTTATTACAGGATATATGGCAAGTTCTCGTTTTATTCATCTTACACCAGCGATATTTGTTGTTATCATAGCTTTTATTATTGGTGATAATATTTTATTTAAACTTACTGTTAAAAATAATAAATATATTGAAAAATTAATACATGAAGTTTTGTCTATTAAAATTATCTCTAAAAATAAAGAATTATTTGAAAAACATATAGGTATTATAATATTTTTATCCAGATTTATACCATTTTTTAGATTTATTGGTCCAGTTTTTTCCGGATATATAAAAGCTAAAGAAAAAACATTCATGCTTTTTAATACATTAGCGATAGTTATTTACGTGCCATTTATTATGTGGATTGGGTATTTTTTTAACGAATATTTAAATCAAATAGTAGTAGAGGTACACAAAGTAAAACATATATTATTTGTTCTTGTTTTAATAATTATTGGATTATTGATAAGTAGAGCAATGAATTATTTTTTGAATAAGACGGATTTATTAAAGTAGTGTAGGGCCAGTTTTTAGTTTCCTGAAAAATAAAAAATATAAAAGAGGGGTTCGGCTTCGCCGAACCCCTCTTTGTGTTTTCTAAGAAGCTAAAAAGTTAATTCCTACAAGCTGATTTTTCTTACTCTTCTCTATAAGGGGCTTTTTTGATTATATCAATAATTTCATCTTCAGAATCTATCATTTTATATATTTCTGTGTCAATCATATCTATAGTATTATTTTCAATAGCCAATTTTTGTTTAATAAGATCTAAAAATGGTGTCCAGAATTCTTTTCCTACCAAAATCACAGGAGCCCCATTTATTTTTTTTGTTTGAATCAGAGTGATTATTTCAAACAGTTCGTCAAAAGTTCCAAAACCGCCAGGAAAGTATATATAGGTTTCGGTTGCAAAATATAGCAATGTTTTTCTGCCAAAAAAATATTCAAATTCTACATATTCTGTAAGATATTGATTTACAGATTGTTCTTTTGGAAGCTTAATTACAAAACCTATAGAAGCGCCCTTTGCTTCATAGGCACCTTTGCTTGCAGCTTCCATTATTCCTGGACCTCCGCCAGTAATGACTGCATATCCCAGCTCTTTCACTATTCTATAACTAAGAGATTGGGCTTTTTTGTAATATATATTATCTTCTTTAAATCTGGCAGAACCGAGAATGCTTACAGAACGAGGATATTTTTTTATCAAATCGTATCCTTTTTCAAGTTCCATTCCTGATATTTGTTTTCTTTTTTTAATAATTTCTTCCATTTTTTTACGAGTAAGAGTCCCGGCCTCTATTTGATTGCCGTGTCTAATATCTTTATCATTTTTTGAAAACAAATTTTTGAAAATCATGATGTTGATTGTATCACTTTTTTTAATATTTTGAAAAGGCCCGGTCAAAATCTAACTAGCTTTTTTTTATTGACTTGTTATAATTGCCTATGTATTAATTAATTATAAAAATATAAACATGGATAAGAAAACAATAATCGCCGTCGTTATAGCAGTCGTTTTGGTCGGAGTATTGATTGGGGGTAGTTTAGTGAGCGGTTTGTTTACGAGTACTAATAAAACACAAGATACAACAATGCAACAAGAACCACAGGTTCAGTCAAAAGATATATTGGTAGGTACAGGAGATATAGCTGTAGCGGGAAAGGAAGTCACTGTAAATTATACTGGAGTTTTTGCAGACGGTAAGAAATTTGATAGTTCATTAGATAGAGGAGTGCCATTTACATTTACATTAGGAACGGGATTAGTTATAAAAGGTTGGGATATTGGAGTTGAAGGAATGAAAGTTGGTGGAAAAAGAATTATTGTCGTTCCTCCACAACTTGGATATGGAGATAAAGATTACAATTCAATTCCAGGAAATTCTACTTTGATTTTTGAGATAGAATTATTGGGAGTTAAATAGAGATAAGTTGTAAAATTATAAAGTCAAAGGCGAGGCCGTACGGCCTCGCCTTTGTATTTTGGCTATCAGTTAAATATGCTATATTGTTTTAGATGAATTCGATAAATTTCAAAATAGAAAAAAAGCTCAAAAATAAGCTTGGCAGAGCCGGAATAATAGAGACATCACACGGAATAATAGAAACCCCAGCTTTTGTTGTGGTTGGCACAAAAGCCACAGTTAAATCATTAAATCCTGAACAAGTGAAAGATGCTGGAGCACAAGTTGTTCTTGCAAATACATATCACTTGTATCTTCAACCTGGAGATGAAGCTGTAAAAAAGATGGGGGGTTTAAATAAAATGATGAATTGGCACGGACCTTCAATGACAGATTCTGGCGGATTTCAAGTTTTTTCTCTTGGTGCTGCATACAAAAAAGGTATTTCAAAAGTTATACAAATTACTGATCCGTCATTATTAATTCCAGAAAGATTTGATGATTCGGATGCACCAAGACTTGCGAAGATTGGACAAGATGGAGTTTCTTTCACTTCACATCTTGATGGTTCCGTTCATTATATTACTCCGGAAAAATCTATTCAGACACAACACAATTTAGGAGCCGATATGATTTTTGCTTTTGATGAATGTACTTCACCGAGTGAAGATTTAAAATATCAAGAAGAGGCAATGGAGAGAACTCATTCCTGGGCGAGGCGTTCTTTACAAGAACATCTTAAGTTGAAAGCTGAAAGTCAAAAATTGAAAGATAAAAATAATCATTCGCCAAATTTGGCGAATGATGGAGAAGAGAGTTTATGCGGACCTGCGCTTTTCGGAATTGTTCAGGGGGGAAGGGAAGAATCACTTAGAAAAAAATCTGCGAAAGTCATTTCAGAACTTGAAGTTGACGGAAAAAAATTTGATGGTTTTGGAATTGGTGGGTCTTTTGCAAAAGAAGATATGTCTACAGCGGTAAAATGGGTTAATGAAATTTTACCTGAAGAAAAGCCAAGACATCTTTTAGGAATCGGCGAGCCTGAAGATTTGTTTATGGGAATTGAAAATGGAGTAGATCTTTTTGACTGCGTTTTACCTACTCGCCTAGGAAGAAATGGAACTATATACACAAGCAATGGCAAAATTCATATAATGAATACTGAATATAGAACAGATATTAATCCAATTGAAAATGACTGCGAATGTTATACATGCAAAAATTACACGAAGGCATATATAGCGCACCTTTTTCACGGCAAAGAAATGCTCGGAGGAACACTTGCATCAATCCACAATATTTATTTTATTGTAAATTTAGTCAAACAAATTAGGCAATCGATTTTTGATAATAAATTTGATATGTATAAAAAAGAATTTTTAGATAGATATATATAAAATAGATAAACTATTTTTTTATTTCGCCTTCAATAATATCTTTATTCTCGTTATATCTACCCCAAGATTTTTTCAAAAAATCAGCAAAAGAAATTTTTCCTTCCTCATGTTCATTATAAGCGACCTCAAATAATTCTGGAAGTTTTTTGCCGTCAACCTCGATATCCTGCCATTTTAAGTATACCTCAGACTTTTCGTTTTTTATTATATCTTGAATAATTTTGTTATTATTTGTGATTGTATGAACTAATATCTCACTCAAAAACCATTCAGAATGCATACCATTGAAATTTTTCTTATCAGCATCAGGAAAAACTTCAGCCCATTTTTTAAAATAAAGAAAGTGTATTATCTCATGAATGGAAACTTTTTTCATTCTTGTATCAGAAAATTGATAAAAAAGATTAAATGTCCACTTATCTAACCATCTTGGACACATCGGATTGATTGAAACATTTGCTTTAATTTCTTTTATTTCATCAGGTAAATCTGTCTCAAAGTCTTTTGAAAGATTAGTGAGAAATTTATCATTAACTTCTTCCCACGATTTTTGAAAATCTTCCTTTGCTTTTTCTATTATTTCTTTATTTTCTTCAATATAATCTTCAACATATTTATCGCTTTGTTCACGAAATTGTTTTTCATCAGTTATTCCTTCAACCATTTTCTTGAGTTTTGGGTGTCTTTTGTAAACCATTGAGCTAAAATCTAAACTCGGATTATTTTTTAGGCAAAAGTTAGCAATTATATTTTTTTCGTTTTCTACCGTCGGAACTTCAAATCTCACTTTCGGTGAAGGTACTTTTTCTATGTTTTCATCCAAATTCTTCAATTCTTTTTCCATATGAAAAGTATATCACAGTGGAATTATAAAATCCTTTTAAAACATGTCAAAAGTCCAATTTTGTGGTATTTTAGTGTTTTAATATGTCAAAATTTAAAATTAAGGCAGAATATGCTCCGGCAGGTGACCCCATTAGAAGTGAACTCACGCTGCGAGCCCTCGCGACTTCTAACGGGGCGAGAAGTGGTAATGTAGATTAATATTTATGTTAAATAACAAATTTAAATTAAAGAGTGAATTTGCTCCGAGTGGAGACCAACCGAATGCAATTAAAGAGTTGGTCGACGGAGTTGAAAAAGGTTTGAAGAAACAAACTCTTTTTGGTGTTACTGGTTCAGGAAAAACTTTTACTGTTGCAAATGTAATTGAAAAGATACAGAAACCAACTCTTGTTATAGCTCACAACAAAACTCTTGCGGCTCAACTTGCGCAAGAGTATAAAGAATTTTTTCCAAACAATGCAGTACATTATTTTGTTTCTTATTACGACTATTATCAACCAGAAGCTTATATGCCTATCACAGACACTTATATTGAAAAGGAAGCTATGATAAATGAGGAAATTGACAGACTTCGCCATGCTTCAACACAGGCGCTTCTTACAAGGAAAGATGTGATTATTGTCGCGTCAGTTTCCTGTATTTACGGTTTGGGTTCTCCTGAAGAATATGAAAAAGTTAATTTGAAATTGAAAATTGGAGAAAAAGTTAGTCGTCAAGATATTATAAAAAAACTTATAAATGTTCATTTTGAAAGAACAAATTCTGATATAAAACCAGGAACTTTTCGTGCCATTGGAAATTCTATAGAAGTGATGCCGGTGAATGAAAAGATTTTGATTAGACTTGATTTTGAAGATGGCGGAATCAGAAAAATTTCAAGAATAGATTCCGTATCAAGAAAGCTTATTGAAGATGAAATGCAATCAACTTTTATTTTTCCTGCGAAACATTTTATTACGGATAAAGAACAACAAGAAAGAGCTTTTAAAAGTATAAAAGCAGAATTAGAAGTTCAGCTCGAAGTACTAAAAAAAGCTGGTAAAAATCTTGAAGCGGAAAGATTACGAAGAAGAACGATTTATGACTTATCGCTTATAAAAGAAGTTGGCTATTGTAATGGAATTGAAAATTATTCAAGACATTTTTCTGGCAAAGCTCCTGGTGAAGCCCCAGATTCACTTCTCGAATATTTTCCTAAAAAAGAAGATGGAACTCCCGATTTTCTTACTATTATAGATGAGTCGCATGTGACTATTTCTCAAATAAAAGGAATGTATGCTGGAGATGCTTCAAGAAAAAAGACACTTATTGACTATGGATTCCGACTTCCATCGGCAAAAGACAATAGACCTTTGAAATTTGATGAATTTGAACAAAGAGTTAATCAGATTATTTATACTACAGCTACGCCAGGAGATTATGAAAAAGAAAATTCTGAAAAAGTTACTGAGCAGGTCATTAGGCCAACAGGGCTTATAGATCCCGTTGTGGAAGTAAAACCAATCACTGAAGTCAAAGGTAAAAACTTGTCGCAAATTTACGATTTTATACAAGAAACAGAAAAAGTTGTAAAAAACCTGTCTGCGCCGCGGCCGGGAATTTTTTATGTCTATGCCATTCTTTGCAATGATGGTTCGATTTATATCGGCCAAACAAATGATTTACAGAAAAGGTGGGAGGAACATAAGGGTGGTACTGGAGCAGAACATACAAAAAAGTTTGGTGTACAAAAAATTATCCATTACGAAGAGTTTCCTAATCGTGAGAGTGCTGTCAAAAGAGAGCACGATTTGAAAACTGGGTTTGGCCGAAAGTGGTTGCAACGAGAATTGCGAGCCGGCCGGACGCGGCAGGCAGGCGGTGGAAGGGTAATCGCTACAACTCTTACAAAAAAAATGGCAGAAGATTTGAGTGAATATTTGAAAGAAAAAGGTGTGAAGGCAGAATATTTGCATAGTGAAATAAAAACAATAGATAGAATTGATATTCTCACCAATTTTAGAAAAGGGAAGTTTGATTGTCTCGTTGGAGTCAACCTGCTTCGTGAAGGTTTGGATTTGCCCGAAGTAGAATTTATTGGAATTTTAGATGCGGACAAAGAGGGTTTTTTGCGCAGTGATACTTCCTTAATACAAACTATAGGGCGTGCTGCCCGAAATATTGCAGGCAGAGTCGTGCTCTATGCAGACCGAATCACCGGCTCGATGGAGCGAGCGATAGATGAAACAAACAGAAGAAGAGAGAAGCAAATTGCTTATAATATTAAACATGGAATTACCCCAAAATCTATAATCAAAAAGATTCATGATATCACTGAACATATGAGGTCTGATCATGATAGAGCTGTAACAGAACTTGTGAGAATAGATGAAGAAATGATGAAAAAAAGCCCAGCAAAACTTATAAAACAAAAAGAAATTCAAATGAATGTGGCGGTGAAAATTTTAGATTTTGAAACAGCAGCTATTTTAAGAGATGAAATAAAGTTATTGAAACAAAGTACAGAAAAGAGGGAAAAGGATAAAAAGACAAAGTCAACAAGAATAAATAAAGGGCTATAAATAATAAATTAAATATGTTATCCTTATAAGAAAATTATGTGGGATATAGTGATAAAAATCATAATTATATTGGCTGGAGTATTAAATCTCTTTTTGGCTATTTTTGTTTATTCCAGAAAACCCACTGAAAGGATAAACAGAAATTATCTTTTTTTTGGCATAGGCCTTTTTTTATGGTGTTTTGTTAATGTAATTTTATCGTTTAACGGCGAGAGTTTATTTTGGCAAAGAGCAAGTTACTCTGTTGGGAATTTATTTTCATTTCTCTCTGTTTTTTTTACTCTCTCTCTAAGCGATAAGAAAATAAGCAAATGGCTTACGTCGCTTTTGCTTGTTATTTGTGTTATGTGGTCTGTGCTTATTTCTTTTACGCCATTATTGCTTAAAGGTGTTAAGGCGGTTACGACTTTCGGTTTTGAAATGGATTATGGTCCGATTTTTTATATTTGGGGGGGGTATGTTTTTTTAATGATGATTGTCTCTATTATTATTCCGGTCAGCTCTTTAAAGACAGCCAGTGAAATAAAAAGAAAACAGTTATTGCTATATTTAACTGGAGTGATAGTTTTTACTTTTTGGGTTGCAACTGTGGTTGTAATTCTTCCATTTTTTGGAATCCACCAGCTTAATAATCTTGATTCGCCATCTACGCTTTTTTTGGCGGGTTTTACCAGCTATTCCATCGTTAAATATAATTTATTAGGCATAAAGTCTCTGTTTTTCCAAGCCATTTTGTATAGTTTGACTATAATTGGCATTATAGCTGTTCTATTGCTTTTGATGTTTGTTGGCGCCTCTCTTTACACACAGTCAATGTTCTGGCCGCTTTACTTAATAGCTTTTGTGTCGGCAATTATATTATTTTTAATAGGCAGAGTTTTTTTTACAGAAAAAGCGAATTTGGAAAATGCAAAAATTGATTTAATACAATTGCTTAAAATATCTGAAAGGAACCGTATCATAGCAGAAATAGAAAGAGACAAAACACTGACTATCATTAACAGTTTTACTGATGGTCTTATAATCCTTAATGAAAAAAAAGAAATTATTTCAATTAATCCTGAGGCGGAAAAAATACTTGATTTGAAAGCGGAAAAAATATTCTATAAATCTGTAAGTTTTCTAAAACAATTTTCAAAGGGTATTATGCTAGCGTCAATTTTTGATAAAGGAGTTGATCTTTTTATTAAAAAGGAAATTAATTTTACAAAAGATTTTATTATAGAACTTTCAGTTATACCTCTGAAACTTGAAAAAGAAGATATCGGGCGTCTAATTATTCTTCACGATATTAGCAGAGAAAAACTTGTTGAAAGAATGAAAACGGAATTTGTTTCTTTGGCAGCTCATCAATTGAGAACCCCGCTTTCAATAGTGGGTTGGTCCACAAGCATGCTTCGGCACGGCGATTTTGGAAATCTTGCTGAAAAACAAAGTGAAGTTATAGACGGCATATATCAGGCCAATGGAAGAATGATTGCTCTTGTTAACAATCTTTTGGATATAACCCGTATTGAAGAGGGTAAATACCTAAGCAATATTGTTGTGACGGACATGAAAGACGTTGTTGTTTCTGTGTTGGAAAGTTATAAGAATGAAATAAAAAGAAAAAATATTATAATTAAATTTGATGAACCTGAAAAACTCCCTAAAATAATGGTTGATGTGGAAAAAATAAAATTAGCTGTTCAAAATCTTATTGATAATGCCATAAAATATTCTGAGAAAGGCAATAAAGTGTCTATTGATTTAATAATTGATGGTAAAAATATGATATTTAAAATGCAAGATGCTGGAATAGGCATACCAAAGGAACAACAGGTTAAAATTTTTACAAAATTTTTTAGAGGCGATAATGCAAGAAAGGTTGACCCCAGTGGTTCTGGACTAGGGCTATTCCTTTCAGAAAATATTATCAACGCTCATGGTGGAAAGATGTGGTTTGAATCAAAGGAGGGTGTTGGAACAATATTTTATTTCAGTTTGCCGGTTTAAATATGTGGGGAGTATAAAACCCTATTATTATTAGGTAAAAAAAAGATATCCACAAAAATAAATATATCTGATAGACTAGCACTTCATATTTTGTTATCATTGAGGTCATAAAAACAAAACACATGACAAATTTAAATGGAAAAAGAATTTTATTAGTAGAAGACGATAATTTTTTAAGTGAATTATTATCTAAAAAGCTTGTTGAAAATGGAGTTATAATAATTCGTGCTGAAAATGGAGAAGAGGCAATTAAAATAGTAAAATCCAATCCAAAATTTGATTTGATTTTGCTTGATCTTATGTTACCCAAAATAGGGGGTTTTGAAGTGATGGAAGCTATCAATGCTGATGAAAAAATAAAAGGAGCTCCTATAATAATCCTTTCAAATCTTGGACAGAAAAATGATGTGAAAAAAAGTGTATCACTTGGTGCAAAAAAATTTTTAGTAAAGGCGATATTGTCTCCAGATGAAATTGTGGAGGAAATTTCTGATATAATAAAACAAATTTGAATGAAGGATGGGGCAAGTTTAAGAAGAAAAATTAAAAAAGGATGGCCATTTCTGGCCATCCTTTTATTTGCAATATATATACTAATATTTCTTTTGATTTCTGCATTTTTAGGTATTTTTATCAAATCAAAATTAATTGCAAAATTAAAATAGAGAAATTGAAAAACCACTAAGTTGATAATGATTCCGGTGGTTTTTTATTGTAAAAATTTGCCAAAATAGAAAACAGGGAGTAATATGTCTCGCATGTACCCCTATAGAGTAATTTGGGGGTCATTTATATTGTACTTTGAATTACGAAATTCACTTTTTGTCATTCCCTCGAAGGAGGGAATGACAAAAAGTGAATTTCGTAATTCAGAGATATTCAATAAAAATAAAATTATGATAAAAACAAAATTTGATGAAAATTCACACGGGGCAGGCAAAATCATTGTAAAAGGAGCTAGAACTCACAATTTAAAGAATATTACGGTTGAGATGCCTCGTAATAAAATGATAGCAATTACAGGGATTTCTGGCAGCGGAAAGTCGTCTTTTGCGTTTGATACCATTTTTGCCGAGGGTCAGAGAAGATATATAGAATCACTTTCTTCTTACGCAAGGCAATTTTTGCATCAAATGCAAAAACCGGATGTTGATGAAATTAGAGGACTTTCTCCCGCAATAGCGATAGATCAAAAATCTCGCTCAAATAATCCTCGTTCAACAGTGGCAACTATTACAGAAATATACGATTATCTTAGAATTCTTTTTGCAAGAATTGGTAAACCACACTGTCTTGTTTGTGGAAGAGAAATTAAAAAACTTTCCAAAGAAGAAATATTAGAGACAATTATTCATACTGTTACTCATATCAAAACTCTAAAAAACAAAGAAATTCTAGGCGTAGAAGTAAATGCTGATAAAATTAAAATTTTCTCTCCTGTTGTTGTTGGAAGAAAAGGTGAATATTACCAATTGCTTTACGATCTTTTAGAAAAAGGTTATGAGCAAGTTAAAATAGACGGAGAATTAAAAAAATTAAGAAATCAAATAATTCTTTCTAAAAATAAGAAGCATGACATTGATGTGCTTGTTGATGAATTTTATATAAGTGAATTTAAAGCGATAGCCCGAGCTGTCGTCCCCGCAAAGGCGGGGAACCAGGCGAAAGTGGATTCCCGTCTACACGGGAATGATATGCAACATTTGCACGAAAGTGTCCGTGTTCGGCTTTCAGATGCTGTAGAAAAAGCAATTGAGGAGTCTAAAGGATTGGTAAAAATAGAAACCCCAGAGGAAACAAAAATGATTTCCGTAAGGTTTATGTGTCCTTACGATGGATATTCATATCCGGAAATAGAACCAAGACTTTTTTCATTCAATTCACCTTATGGAGCTTGCGAAACTTGTCATGGTCTTGGAACAAAAGATTTCTTTTCTGATGAACCGTGTGAAGTTTGTTTAGGGGCAAGACTTAGACCAGAAGCTCTCCGCGTACTTATTGGTGGAATAAATATAGTGGAATATACGGCAAAAACTATTACAGATTCTAAAAAGTTTTTTGAAGATTTAAAACTTACAGATAGTGAAATAGAAATCTCAAAAGTAATTTTGAAAGAAATAGATTCTCGTTTGCAGTTTATGACAAATGTTGGAATTGAGTATCTTTCTTTAAATAGACGAGCAAACACACTTTCTGGAGGAGAGGCACAGAGAATTCGTTTAGCTTCACAGCTCGGTTCTGGTCTTGTCGGTGCTTTATATGTACTAGATGAGCCTACAATAGGTCTACACCAGAGAGATAATGATAAATTGATACAAACATTGATACATCTTAGAGATCTAGGAAATACCATTCTTGTGGTTGAACATGATGAAGATACAATGTATTCGTCAGATTATATTGTTGATATTGGTCCTGGAGCAGGAGTTCATGGAGGACATGTTGTTGTGTCCGGATATTTGGATGAACTTTTGACCGCAAAGAAAAATGAATCAGGTTCTATTACTTTAGACTATCTTCGTGGAGATTTAAAAATTGATACTCCTAAAAAAAGAAGAGATCAGGACAAAGGAAAATTAAAAATAAAAGGAGGAAAAATATTCAATATAAAAAATATGAATGTTGAAGTTCCTCTTGGCAAACTGGTTACTATCACGGGAGTTTCGGGTTCGGGAAAGTCTTCTTTTATTTATGAAATTTTATATAAAAACTTGCAGACGAGACTTGAACGAAAACTTCGTTCAAACGAAACACATAATTGCGAAAGTTTTTCTGGCTCTGAATATGTTGGCAGAACAATAATGATAGACCAATCTCCAATAGGAAGAACCCCTCGTTCAAATCCGGCAACATATACTGGTGCTTGGACTTTTATACGAGATATGTTTGCGATTACAACAATAGCAAAAGAAAGAGGTTGGGCAGCAAATAGATTTTCTTTTAATGTAAAGGGTGGAAGATGTGAAAATTGTCAGGGAAATGGAACTATAGAAGTTGAAATGCATTTTTTGCCTACAATTTATGTGCCTTGCGATGTTTGTAATGGAAAAAGATTTACCAAGGAAACATTGGAAGTAAAATATAAAGGAAAAAATATTCATCAGATTCTCGAAATGACAGTGGAAGAGGCCCTAGCTTTTTTTGTAGATTTGCCAGCAGTTTATGACAGAATAAAATGTTTGAATGATGTAGGGCTTACATATTTAAAACTTGGTCAATCCGCGACAACTCTTTCTGGTGGAGAAGCTCAAAGAGTAAAAATAGCATCTGAACTTTACAGGCCGGGGCTTCATAAGACAATTTATTTTTTGGATGAGCCGACAATAGGACTTCACTATGAGGATGTAAAAAAACTTATAGAAATATTGCAAAAACTTGTTGATGTTGGTAATACTGTAATTGTTATAGAACACAATATGGATTTAATAAAAAATTCTGATTATGTAATAGATATTGGGCCAGAAGGTGGAGATAAAGGTGGGGAGGTTATTGCTCGTGGTACGCCCGAGGATATAGCAATGAATAAAAATAGTTACACAGGCAAGTATCTAAAAAGGGTTCTAAAGCGATAACCGAAAAAGTAACCTGCCCTGTAGCTAACTTTTTCCTTCAAAAAAGTTATGGTACTGGGGTTGCGAAAGGAACTCCAGAAGATGTGGCTCATAATGAAAAATCTTACACAGGTAAATATTGGAAAAAAGTACTAAAAAAATAAAACCTCGAGCAAAGTGCTCAAGGTTTTAATAGGTTTTTGTCCCTATTTTCTCATTTTTTCTTTTCGAATATTACTAGGAATTCTTCGGTAATTTCGACGAGTATTAAAAATACTGGCAATATTTTTTGCATCACCTTTAAACTCATCAGTTAGATTTACAAAGCTATTATCTGAACCAAAAACCTGTGAAGCAAGCTTTCTGGACACAGCTACTGCAATAGGTTTCACCTCATAATTATTGCCGTATGGACTTCCAACACCTCCGTTTTCCTTAAATCTTTTCTCTTCATTTTCTGTTGCAAAAACCTTTTTTTCGGCAATCAACTCCTTAAGTTTCTCAAGAAGCGCCTTGCTGTAAGAGTATGAAAAATCTCTCATTTCCTTCTTTGGTTCAATACATAATTCCAACTTCAGTTTTGGGCCTTTTTCCATTTTTTCACCTCTTTTTATAAGTTTTAGTTGAGTTCGTCTGACTGATATGTTATAACATTAATTATGAATAGTCAAGATTTTAAAAAAATAAACCTTCCGAATGATCCTGGAATTTACTTGTTCAAAAAAGATAAAGAGATTTTTTATATTGGAAAAGCTACATCTCTAAGAGACAGAATTAGAAGTTATTTTTCTAACGATCTCTTAGCAACTCGCGGTCCACTTATTACTGATATGGTATATCAGTCAGACAGTATAGATTTTATTAAAACCGATTCGGTACTCGAAGCTTTAATACTTGAATCAAATCTAATTAAGAAATATCAGCCCAAATACAACACAAAAGAAAAAGATGACAGAAGTTATAATTATGTTGTTATTACAAAGGAAGATTTTCCAAGAGTTTTGATTGAACGTGGCAAAATTATTGATTTTAAAAATCTAACAGCTAACAACTTAAAGTTGAAAGCTATTTACGGTCCTTTTATAAATGGAGGACAACTTAAAGAAGCTCTAAAAATTATTCGCAAGATTTTTCCTTTTCGCGACCGTTGCAAAGCTTACTTGGAAGCAAGGCTTCCAAGTAAAAATAAAGCTTGCTTTGACTATCAAATTAGACTTTGTCCTGGAACCTGTATTGGAGCAATATCTAAAGAGGATTATGCAAAAACAATAAAGAATATTAAATTATTTTTTGAAGGCAGGAAAATAAATATTGTAAAAAATCTTGAAAAAGAGATGAAGATTTTGGCAAAGAATCAAGAATTTGAAAAAGCAGATAAAATTAAAAAAACTATTTTTGCTTTAAATCATATTCAAGATATTGCGCTTATAAAAGAAGACATATCAAGGACGGTCCTCGATAAAACATTCAGAATTGAAGCATATGATGTCGCTCATATAAGTGGTACTAATACCGTTGGGGTTATGGTGGTCGTTGAAAATAGTGTTGCAAATAAAGCAGAATACAGAAAGTTCAAAATAAATAATAGTGTGCAAAATGATGTTGCCGGACTTGAAGAAATTTTACAAAGAAGATTTAATCATCCAGAATGGAAATTCCCAGATATTATTGTTGTTGATGGCGGAACAGCACAGAAAAATATTGCTGAAAAAATTATAAGAAAAATACAAATAAATGCAAATGTAGTTGCTGTGGTCAAAGATAAGAGACATAGACCAAAAATGATACAAGGTAGGGAAGACATAATTCAAAAATATGAAAGAGAGATTTTGCTTGTAAACAGCGAAGCGCACAGGTTTGCCATAAAATATCATAGGGAAAAAAGAAATAAAATTTTATAATTTCTATTGGTTTGACAGGCAGAATACAATCTGATATCTTGTGATTAGAATGTAAAAAATAAAATAATTTTTAGGAGGGGTAGAATGAAAAAGAAAAGTGGAAAGTGGAATGGTGTGAGTGATGTTCATCAAAGAGCGATGAAAGTTATCGTGAAATCTGGCAGATCTATCCACTTCTATAGTTTGTTTGGCACTACTCGATGTGGAAGAAAGGGGTTTACTATAGAAAATAAGCAGTTGGTAACATGTAAATCTTGCAAAAAACTTCTTCGCAAGTATGATAAAATTGTAATTTGTCCAAGACACAAAACAAAATATTATAAGAAAAATGGTTGTAAAAAGTGTTTTGAGGAGGGGTTCAAATAACCCTGCTACATTAAATCCCGTTATCAAGAAAAACTCGTGATAGCGGGTTTTTCTTTTTTATATTTTGTAATCTCTTATTATTGATATATGTTATAATATTAACTAGTTATGTTAGTCGAAATAAACAATCTTATTGGCAAAAATTTTTTCGGTTAAATTATGCAAAGAATAAAAGTTGCAGTTTTAAGAGGTGGTCCTGGAGTAGAAAATGAAGTTTCTATGAAGTCAGGGAAAAATATTTTGGAAAATCTTTCTGACAAATATATTCCTACAGATGTTTTTGTAGCTAAAGATAAATCTTGGTATCTTGATGGTGTGGCAATTTCTCCAGAAAAAGTTTTCAGAAGTGTAGATGTTGTTTTTAATGCTATGCATGGAGAATATGGTGAAGATGGAAAAGTGCAGCAACTTATGGATCATTTCGGGGTTAAATATACTGGCTCAAAAGCTCTGGCTTCAGCACTTGGTATGAATAAGGTTTTAGCCAAAGAGATTTTTATAAAAGCTGGCTTAAAAACTCCAATATATAAAGTAATTAAAAAGGGCGACAATCTGGAGGGTATAGATAAAACAATTTTTAAAACCTTTCCAATCCCTGCAATTATAAAACCAGGGGGTAGTGGATTTTCCGTGGGGGTATCACTAGTTAAAGTTTTGAAAGATATTTTACCGGGAATTGAGAAAGCTTTGAAATATTCCGATGTTGTTATTGTTGAAGAATTTATAAAAGGTAAAGAAGCAACCTGTGGGGTTGTGGAAAATTTTAGAAGCGAACTCATTTATCCTCTTATTCCTGTGGAAATAACAAAACCAAAGGAATTTGAGTTTTTTGGTTATGAAGCAAAATATTCTGGATGTTCTAGTGAAGTTTGCCCTGGTAATTTTTCTGATAATGAAAAAAAGACCATACAAGATATGTCTATAGAAACTCATAGAATTCTCGGACTCAGACATTATTCAAGATCAGATTTTATCGTAAGTCCAAAAAGGGGAGTTTATATTCTTGAAGTTAATACATTACCTGGACTTACAAAAGAATCTTTACTTCCAAAATCTTTAGAAGCCGTAGGATGTTCATTATCTCACTTTTTGGATCATGTAATTACTCTAGCTTTGCAGTAGCGAAGAAAAGTTTGCCGGGTAGTAGATTTTGGCATTGTGCATTCACGTTTGAAAAACGATGCCAAAATTCACTACTCGGTTTGGAAAAATGATATTTATATGCTAATCTTTTAGCCCTGGGCCCGTAGCTCATCTGGTAGAGCACCTCATTTGCAATGAGGAGGCAAGCGGTCCGAGTCCGCTCGGGTCCACCATAAAGATAAAAATCTGTTTTGTAACAGATTTTTACTTATATGTGGAAGACGGAGCGATGTTTTGCTAGCAAGCAAAACCGCGAGTCAGGGTCGTGAGATTTTTCTTGTGTCGACAAGAAAAATACTCCTGACCACTCTAAATAGAAAATCCTTAAAAAATATCCGCCACGGTAGGTGGAGAATCCCCTCAGGTCCACAATTGTTAGCAATGTTATTTTGTGATAAAGTCATATTGATTATGATTTTTTTAATTATTTCAGCTTTAGCTATTTTTTTATCAGTAATTCTCGGTGG
>JBDRJU010000055.1:0-7379 GCA_043814645.1 bacterium
ATTGTTTTGAGAAGAACTTAACTTTTGTTACAATATCATCGTATGGTTTGATGAACGTTTTCATAACAACAGGCTCTTTCAGAGCCTGTTGTTATTTTATATCAAAATGAGAGAAAAAGGGAGTTTCGTAATTTAAAGTTAAACAACGGACGACCAATGTGTTTGGCAGATTGTTTTTCCACCACTTCGGCGGAAATGATAATATATTCTCGCTTAGCATACTCCCTCAATTCGGTGAGTTGCGCTTCAATACTTAAAACTTGTTTATCCTCGACATCGGTGGATTTGCGAGCATACAAAAAGAATTTTTGCATATATTTTTCTAAAAGCAGAAATGGTTACGCTAAGCGCACAATCCCAACGTTAGTTAAAATTGTTCTAGCATAACCATTTCTGCTAACTAACTAATAATAACTGTGCACAAATTTAGTATACCACTTTTAGAAAAAGGATAAAAAATCTTTTTGTATTTCGGACAAAGCAAATTCCAAAAAAGTATTTGATGCGAACCTGCTTCTTGGCGAAAAAACAGTGCGCACCGCCGAAGGCGGTGCTCCAAATTCGTTTGGAAAAATGGGGGGAAATCAGTGGGACGCGCGAAGCGCGTCCCACCTTTTGGCTTTCAAAAAACCGTTTAGTTCGTTTATGGTGCGAGTTTGTAATCAAAATGTGAAAGGTGTACATTTCCTGTAAGGAAGGGCTGTAACTTTGTGGAGAAGGTGTCAGAAACCCTTTTTGTTTTCTTCTTTTTTTACTGATACCTTTTTAAGAAATTTCTGTTTTTTTAACTTTGCTTTTTTCTTTAATTTGTGTGATATTTATCATAGAAAGTCAAGCACTTGACTCAATTTGAACTTTAAAAACAAGGAAAGGAGGTGGTGAGCATGAAAAGATATAGGGCTGTTTTGTGGAATTGTCCAGAAAGCAAATACGAGCAACTTCCCAAGACAGAGTGGTATCAAACTTTCGAAATGGCGCAAAAAATGGGCAAAGAATTGAATATAAGACGTTGTTCTGACTTTTTTGTTCGAATTGAGGAAGAAAAAATTGAGGAGAAACAGGACGAAAAAAAAAGAGAGCCAAACCCTAAAACAACTAAGCCACACTTTCTGATTTGGAATGATTGGCAAAATGAAAAAAGTCATGGAATGACAATTAACATCCCCGAGGATGAGAATCCCAAAGAATTCGCCCACCATTTCCTTTGCAACCACGGTGATCTTGGTAAATTTGGCTTCTTGATTATAGTGGTGGGAGAAATCCAGAAGGGCGAAACGTTTAATAATTTCTAAGCCAATTATTTGTTTTTTGCTCCTAGGCCTCTTGTAGAACTTCTACTTGAGGCCTATTTTCAAGAGATAATTGCAACTATCAAGTAAGATAAATAATTATGGCGAAAAAAAATAGTTCCGAAGACCATCCTTAAGAAGTTCTTTCTACACACTACTTGTTCAGTAATCATATATTGACTTTGCAACACAATTATAGACTGTGACAAATCCTTTGATTCCCCTATATACGTTTTGTGTTCTCATGTTGCGAATTAATTAATGAGCGTAATATGTATGTAAGGTCAATTAGGGTTATGATTCATCACAAATATAATTCCTGAATTTAAAGTTTGAGATTGTGGTACACTGTAGTGGTAACACTTCGCAAAGTGTTATAGATTTTAGTTGAGGTTTTCAACACAACAAGAGCGACCGTAAGGTCGCTCTTGTTGTGTTATCAGATTATTGATTAAAATACATTTCGTAATTCGGGGTATGTAGTTCACTGATGTTTACTTATGAGCTATCAAGGAGGTCTAATAAAAAGGCAGGTTTTGTAATTCAAAGTAATTTATTCATCAGTAATATTTTAAAAAAATGAAATTATATTTGATTTTAAATATTTAAATATTTTCATTTTTCATTTTTTATAATTTCTTAGATAAAAAGAAGTATATCAATGCAGTAGCGATAACTGACACAGTTATAAACCAATTTTCAAAATTTGCATACCAAGATATTGGATTTTTAGGAGATAATTTTACAATTCTCACATTTCCTGCTTTGTCGTATGCTTTCACAAAGATATTGCTTTGCAACTCTTGATCAATTAATAAGTACGGACTTTCTGTTTTAACCCACTTTGAAAAATCAAATAGATTGTACTTAGATTCTTTTACTTCATATTTATCAATACCAGAACCTTTATCTTGGTCTATGAATACTAAAAACCACTGATTATCAAACATACTGGAATCTTGCGATACTTCTGGCTGAAATGTGTCAGGCATTTCTTTGTCTATAATTTCAAGTGTTTTATCTTCTTGTTTTTGATTGGCTCCTGAAATATTAATTTGTAAATCTGATGTTTTTAATATTGATTTTGTTCCATTACCATCATTTTTCAATGCATTGCCATTCTCTATTTTAATCAAGGAATTACCTTGTTTTTTTGCTTTAAAAATAAGAGAAAAGATTAAGCCCTTATCTAAAATATATCCTCCTGGAGTAATACCTGAAAAAACTATTTCACCATCTTTAAAAACTGGTTTTTCAACCCAAAAATTAACTACAGAATTTCCCTCTCTTATCTCGGATAATTCCAAATAATCCGGTAAAAATATTATTTTCCCCTCTACGGCATTGATATTTTCTTTTTCTGTATTTATATTTAAATCTATTTTAAATTGCTGATTTATGGAAATATTTTTATCTAAAATATCAAAAGAAAATTTAGATGCAAAAACATTAATAGGATTTAGAATATAGGATATAGAAATTAGGAAAAACAATAAAAATACGGGTTTCAAAATATAAGATTTAGAATTAATATTAGTTGATTTCATTAAACCATTAATTATTTTCCCAACCTTCGTGATATATCCGCACAATTTTTCATAATCATCATGATCAATAAATTTTATTTTATATGAAATTTCTATCTGACTTTCTAATTCTGATATTGATGCGCTTGCCACATTATAAAATTGCAATTTCTCTTTATAGTGATTTCTTTTAAAACTCTCTGCAATATTTGAGCTAACTGATATTACTGAGCGTCTAATTTGATTTGTTATTCCATATAATTCTGATTTTGGAAATTTTTCAGTAATTGAATATATAAAAACAGCCAAACCTGAGACTTTCTGCCATACTAATAAATTTTTAAATGATTTTAATTTATTACATTCCATAATATTTTGCATTTACCTAAATTCTATATCCTATATTCTATATTCTAATTACACATTTTTACTACCCAGGTCCCTGGGTAGTAAAAATTGGCGTTGCAACTATGTTGCAATAGCAACGATGCCAATTTCTACTACCCTGTCCAATAATATGCCATTATAGAAAAATCTACAAGATTTACTTTGCCATCACCATTAAGTTTTTCTGTTTCTATCTTTTTAAATGCATCATTTAGTGTAGCTTTATACCAATATGACGCTATGGAAAAATCAACAAGGTTTACTCGGCAATCATTGTTTAAATCGCTTCTTGCTGGGCACTTTGTTATTGTAATTGGTGTATTTTTTACACCAATATCAAAAGATATCACTTTGCTGAAATCAGACATTGTTTGATCTAATGATGCTTTTGATTTTACATTATGTTGGCCATAATTAGTTTGTGATGTGTCAAAATTGTAAAGATATATTCCATTTTTATCTGAAGATGTTTTAACAAAATTTTCTTCGTCAGCATATATTGATATAATTATATCAGCCAATGGAGCGGATAGACCAAAAATGGCAATATTATCTCCTCTTTTCGCCTCGCTTTTGTCGATTGCAATAGTAGGAGCTATGAAAATTCCATTGATATTTGTAATAGCATTAATAGTTACATTTACGGGAAAAGTCAGAAGGGAAGATTTATTACCGCTATAATCTTCTGAATAAACACTAAAAAAATAACTGCCACTAGATACTCCAAAAAGAATTATTTGAAAATTAGCATCTAAATCGGCAACAGCAAAAGCTACCACCTGAGCATCTTTGAGTAAAGTTACTGTGCTTCTTGGATATGCTCTGCCTGAAAAAATAACTGTTGGAGAATTATAAAAACCTCCACCGCCACCGCTAGCGGGAGGTGTGGTTGTGGTTGTTGGGATTGCTGATGTTTGAGTAGATGTTGCTATTATATTTCCAAAAATATCTTCAACTCTTATTACAAAATAATATGTCGTTCCATTGGATAAACTTGTACGTGTAGAAGACAAAACATTACCTAGAGATGAACTAAAAGTATATGGCCCGCCAGAAACTGTTGAAATTCCAACATTGTAACCAGATGCTGTCCAACCAAGAACGCCACTTGCGACAGTCCATGAAAGAGTTGCTTGAGTATCACCGGCAGTTGCTGAAACGATAGGGGTTGTAATATATGGAAAATATAAAAAACCAGCATTTATTTTAAAATCTGCCGCCGAACTTGTTCCTATACCTATTTGGCTTATTGAACTATCAAGTTTATAGTCTGCGGATGAAGAATATCCACCACCCCCTGTTACAACTGGATCCAATACTTTGAAATTTGAAGAATTATATTCTTGAGAAAAAGAAACATTCAAAAAACAAAAAAATACCAAAGCGGTAAGTGCTACACATAAAACAATTGATTGTATTTTTTGTTGCAATTTATTCATAATAACTGCTATCCAAACTCCTATTTTTTCACGGGTGTTGGGCTGGGCTGATTGGTGCTAGCTCCGTCTAGATTTGATACCTCAACTATTTTATTCGCTTTTGGATCATAGAGAATAACTTTCCTTGCAATAGAATATACTAAAACCTTATCACCTGCTTTCGCGTTTGCAAAAAAAGATTGGTTTTTCAATTTAATTAAATCGGCATCAGTTAAAGTAGCCATTTTAGGAGTTTCTCCAATAGGTAAAACCATGATTTTCCCAACTGTTTGAACCACCGCATTTATTTCTGCTTGCGCTACTTTCAATGGATCTTTTTTAATAGATGATAATTGAAACCATAGATAAAAAGATGAAAGTAAAAATATTACCAACAATATCCATGGGATAAATTTATTTTTTAGAATATTTTTATAGTTAATTTTAAAAATATTCTTGTTTTTTATTTCAACTTTTTCAGGTATATCTGAATGATCATTTTGTTTTTCAACTTTATCTGTAAAAACAACTTCGTTATCATTTTTGATAACATTTTCATTTATAATTTTAATCTTTCCTTTTGTTTTTTTATTTTTTGACTCCATATAAATTATATTTTGATCACATTCGTATTATACACTACTGTCATAAAACTTTAAGGGGTTGTTGTATCGATAGGTGGAGTTGTATCAGCAGGTGTGTTATTTACAGATGGATTTTCGGCTGGAGGTGTTGTATCGGTTGGTGGAGTTTCAGTTTGTGGCGTATCTGTAGGTGGTGAAATTATTTCATCAATTACTGAATTAAATTCGGATGTCTTTGCATTTTTCACAGCAAGCGCTATCCAACTAAATGTAATGTCTTCAGAAGTATTCTTGTTCAATAGTATTGTGAATCCTTTGGTTGATTTTTTAGTAATAATATAACGGATATCATTATTAAATATTGAATCTCCCACAGCCGCGACATTATCAGAATCATTGAGTGTGATAGAACCACTTACTATTGGTTGTTCAGAGTATTCTTTTTCAAACACGACATCTACAGACTTCTGACCTTGTTTTACTTTAGCAAATCCAGCTGTATCAGTATTGAAGTATGTTCTTCCAACAAATGATGTATCACTCATAAATGATATTATATCTTTTAGAGAAGAAATATTATCTACTACCAGATCACTTGTTGTAATCTTTGGGGAAATAATTTCTAAATTAGAAATTAATCTATCGGTTCTATTTTCTTGTATTACGGCTAGTGGGTCACGTATTGACTTTACATTTATCAAATCAAAAAGCGCGACTTTTGAGTCAAAAACTGGGGTTGAGGTTGAATCAGATTTATTTATTGAAACATTACATGGTCCACTTTGGTTATTTAGAATTCCATTAGCAATTTTTATACAATAAGTCGCGCCTGTATTTTCATCATACATAGTTATGCCCGCGGGAGATGCTTCAGAGCCAATGGTAAATCTTTCAACAACAATATTTTTCAAATAAGCGATTCCTCCTTCAATTTTTGAAATAAATGAACCGATTTGTTTTACAGAATTTACAAGAGTAGCAAGAATTGGTCTATCTGAAAGAGTGAGGGTTCCATTGGTACTGCTACCTACCGCTTCAGGAATCGCAATTTGCATATTTTGAGCTGAAAATCCTGTGTAAACATTCGCCGTGTCAAATCCTGTTTCTGTTTTCCATTTATAATTTATAGGATTTATTTTTTCAATATCAACAAGACCTCTTTCAAAATTTCCTTGAATATCTTTTAATTTTTCATCAGAAGAAATTGATACATTTCCTAAAGCATCCGTCACTAAAGTACCAGCTCCTAGAGAAGCGAATCTTATTGTTCCTAAGGCTGTAAGAGTAGCGGATGGGGTTGAAGTTCCAATACCAACATTACCACCATTAAAAATTACTGTTCCTGTTGCAGTCTCAATTGCTCGGAAATCTATTGCAGAAGTTATAGTTGGAGCAACATACAATCCACGAGTAATACCATTCGCTCCGCCGGTTTGATTAATAGTAGTATTTACTTTTAATCCATTAAATACTCCTGTTCCACTTGTAGGAGCAAAACCGGTATTCAGTGTAAGAACTCCACCTTCTCCTGTTGTTCCTCTCATAGGGTCGCCACGATTTGCTACTACAATATCATAGCCGTTTTGGGATGTATAATTGCCTTGAATCGTTAGTCCCGCATTCCCATCAGTATTTTGTAAAAGTCCACTACCAAGTTGTGTGAGCCCTACAG
Organism: bacterium; assembly: GCA_043814645.1. Taxonomy (GTDB): domain Bacteria; phylum Patescibacteriota; class Minisyncoccia; order Phycocordibacterales; family GWA1-40-21; genus Bog-1340. The sequence continues at coordinate 6,877 of JBDRJU010000055.1, forward strand.
CAAATATAGTTGAATCTGTTTTTAGTATGGTGGCAGAATTTCTATATAAATTTAGATTGCCTCCAAAATTGATGCCATAAGGAGCAGTGGTTTGAGTTCCATCTCCTATGCTCAATAGCGCTGTCGGTGTTGTTGTTCCTATTCCAACATTACCTCCATTATAATAAATGCTTGTACCATTTGTTGTCCATTGAGATGAACCACCACCTGCAGTTGCCCAATCAAACCCTGTCGCAGAAGTTGATGAAGCTCTGAGGAATGTTCCCGCTGTTCCTGTTGCAAGAGATGTTAGACCTGACGCCACATTGAACAAAGCAAGTTGGTTTATAATTCCTGTTCCTGTGATTGGATTTGTAAGTATTGTTTGGAATGTAGATGAAGCATAAGTATGAGTTGGATAATTTATAAGATTTGAAACTGAATTTGTAATGTAATTTGAAGGATTTGAAGCTAAATAATAAGTTGAAGAAGCGTAAGTGAATGTTGGGAATGTTGAAGAAGCG
>JBDRJU010000056.1:0-4501 GCA_043814645.1 bacterium
GCATTAGGGGGAAATATTACACCAGATATACAAGGCTAAGTGATTCCGAATTACAGGAATGGCTTTCTGGGACTCTTTCAAACGCCGAAGATATAGATTTGGAAATGTTTGGAAGGGACATTCTTCATGTTGCTGATACACTATCGGACAGTCTCAATGGTCTCAGAGCGGTTCTTCTTCCTACTCAGCTTGAATTAATACGAAAGAGAGGAGTTGGTATTTGAGAAGAATCTTCCTTTAACTCTGGACTATATCATTGTGATTAGTCCAGAGTTTTTAATTAATTAAAATGCCATCTAATAATATAATTATATTTGATTTGTGGCAGACACTTGCTGACACCACTTTTAAACCATCAGATCTGTTTGAGGATCTTTTGCATATGAATAAAACAATAATAAAAAAAGATTTTTTTGAAAAATTATTTAAATCAGATTTGTATACAAAAGACATTTCTCTTGAGAAAGGATTGAGCGGTTTATTATCTGATCTCGGTATTCTTAATAGGGAAAATCTTAAAAAAGCTATTGTATCTTGGAAAGAAATGTCTCAAAAAAATTTTTTGATTGAAGGTGCTGAGACCTTACTAATTAATTTAAAGACTAGAGGTTATAAACTTTGTCTGCTAACAAATATTGATAAATATGGGTATGAAAATTTTCCATATAAAAATCTTTTAACTAATTTTGATTACAAATTTCTTTCATACTCTGAAGGATTAAGGAAGCCAGATAAAAAATGTTGGGAAGTTATTAAGAATTATTACAAAGTTGGCTATGAAGACATGGTGATGATTGGTGATAGTATGGAAAATGATATTTTTCCAGCGAAACAACTTAAACTTTCAACAGTTTTGATCGATGTTAATAATAAGAAAAATGTATATAATGATGTTTACATTAATTTTTTAAATAGTTAAATCTATGCCAAATAAACTCAACATTGCTTTTGTATATTCAAAACGATACTCATTTTATCCACCAGATTATTTCGGCAGAGGCTTAGGTGGTACAGAGTGTATGTTAGTATTACTTGCACGAGCTTTAGCAAGATTAGGGCATAACGTTGAAGTTTATAATTGTTGTTTTAAAGATGGGATATACGATGGTGTAAAATGGAAATCATTATGGACCATTGATCAAAATAAAAAATTTGATGTTGTTATATCATTACGTTTACTAGAAACGTTTAAAAATTATACATTTAATTCAACTATTAGAGCTGTATGGATACACGATGAAGAACTACAGGGAGCAACCGAATTGGACAAAAATGGACTTGTGAATATGTGGATTTCTGTCTCTAGTACCCAGAAAGAATTCATTGAAAGAAAAGAAGTTATTCAACCAAAAAATTGGTTTGTAACCAGAAACGCTTTTGATGAGGAAATTTATACTAATACATTAAGAAAGATAAAAAAAATTAAAAATCAAGTCATATATTGTAGTAGTCCAGATAGAGGATTGAGGTATCTTCTCGATATATGGCCTGAAATAAAAGAAAGAATTCCTGATGCGAAACTAATAGTTACAGGTAGTTATGCTTTATGGGGCACATCTGATGAAGAAAATAATAGAATATTTAGAGAAATTTATAATAAAGCTTCTAATTTAAAAGACGTTAAAGTTTTCCAGCGATTGTCTAAACGTGAATTAGCTAAACTTCAAGCAGAAAGTGAAATTATGTTATATCCAACGGCTTTTAATGAGATGTTTTGTATCAGTGCGTTAGAATGTTTTGTTGTTGGTACCCCAATTATTAGTTCAAAAAGAGCTGCTATGATTGAAAGAGTACAAGATGAGGAAAATGGTTTCTTGATCGATTCGCTTTATGGAAGTTCCGATTATAAAAAAGAATTTATTGATAAATCATGTTATTTTTTTGAGAATCAGAATGTAAAGGACGATTTCTCCAAAAACGCTTCAAGTATTAGTGATCAAATGAATTTTGAGAAATTGGCAAAAGAATGGGAATCTGAATTTCTAAAAAGATTAAAATGAAAATAGCTATTGGTATTTGTGCTAGAAATGAAGAATCATCCATTATTCCAATGTTGGATTCTTTAATTTTGTCAATTCCAAATAATTTAAATAATAAGTTTCATATATTTATTTGTGCAAATGGATGTAGCGACCAAACAATTCCACTTATACAGAGTTGGCAGATGAAAAATTCTCTCATAAACTCTGATTTATTTATCATTGATGAAGCGAATTTGGTTGAATCTCAAAGAATTATAGTAGAAAAATCAAAAAAACTACATTTTGAAAGTATTATTTTTTTAGATGCTGACATTATTTTAGATAGAAATTGTATAAGCGAACTTATCAAAAATTCTATTAATGAAAATGTACAGGCAGTATATGCCGTATCAATTCCTACTCAAAGGAAAAAACAGAGCTTAATAGAAAAAATATTAAATCTTTATGATACTTCCAGTGAGATGTTTTCTCTGAGAAAACACTTGCATGGCAGGGCTTTTTTAATAAAAACTGAAGCCTGGAATGTTCCAGAAACAAATCCAAAATTAATAGCCGATGATATATATTTATCATTTTATCTTTTACAAAAATATGGAGAAAGAAGTATAAAAAAAGTTGATACTGCAAAAATATACTTTCATCAAATTTCTTCATATTCTGATTTTTACAACACATTTAGAAGAAGACAAATAGAAATAAATAAATGTTTTGTTTTATTTCCTGATTTTAAAATGTTACCACATAGTCAAGTTAATCGTAAGTTTTTATGGAAAAATTTACCGCATCAATCTCTCACCGATATTTTTTTATGGTTGTCTCTAATTTTTCTTAAAAAAATTACTAAATTACAATTTAAATTTGAATCATTTTTTGGACTTGGAGAAAACAGTCAATGGAGGATAACAGAAACAAGTAAAAAGCTTGATGTAAACAAAAAACCAATCCTTATATTAATTGAAGGTCTTGATTGTTCTGGTAAGAAAACGACAGCAAGACTTTTACAAAACAAATTAATTAGCAACGGCATCTCATGTTTAATAAATATTGGGCCATTAAACTCAAAATTTTATAGGTTAACATCACGACTTGTTAGTTTACATAAATGTCCAAATTTTGTTCGGTCTATGGTTTACGCTTTTGATGGATCAGGAGACTCTAAGTGGTATAAAAATTTTAATTCACAAATCGTCATACAAATATCTTCTCCAATGAGGAATTGGTCGTATGCTATCGTTAATCATAAATATATACGTATTTTTATTATGCATTTAATAAAAAAGAATCTTCCCAAATATGATTTGATTTATTATTTAACAGCGCCATATAATACACGTATTGAAAGACATGCACATCAAGTAAAATTTGGAGAAAATCCAGAAGAAATAAAAAAACGATTCCCCCAAAAAGAAGTTTTTGATCAAATGGAGTTTGAATTAAAAAAATTATTAAATATTAACAATAAAATTAAAGCCGAATTTGATACAACGATATCATCATATAAAGATATAATTGATAATATAGTTGTCATGTTAAAAAAGATTAATTAAATTTTTTTAATTTCATTTTTGAACAGAATTTAGCCTACAACAAAAAAAGCGGGTTTGAAACCGCAATTCTGTCGCTCCCCTTAAGGGTATTTACCCTCCCAGAGGCTCAAAAAACACAAGATGTGGAGATGGTGAGAATCGAACTCACGTGCAAATGATTGTTCCAAATATTTCTACAAAGTCTAGTTGATTTTGTCCCCGCTAGGGCGGGGTTTAAGATTATAAACTATAAATTAACAAAATATTTATAATCCGATTCTCTAAGTTCATCTTATCGCGAGAAAAAATAAGATATATTCTGAAAATATAACACCCCACTCTAAGTATCAGATATCGATAGGTGAGACGTCGCTTAGGCTAAAGCGTAAGCGAAAACAGGATGGTTCTTACCTGCATAAAATGGAGATAAGATGCCAGCTATTTTTGATGAAATGTTTTTAGCATTTACATTTTCCTTGATAGATTTAAGAGTTCACAAGGTTGCTCTACTTTGCATATGAGAAACGGGACCAATTGTCTAGGCCGATCATCCCCATTATCTATTTTTTAATGTTCTGTCTATTTCTCTATCAGATTCGCGCTTTTTAATAGATTCACGTTTATCTGATTTCTTTTTACCTTTTGCTAAGCCAAGTTCTACCTTGATCTTACGCCCAATATTATACACTGAAAGGGCAACTATTGTCAATCCGTTTTGTTTTTCACTTTTAGCCAACTTTTCTATTTCTTTTTTTGTGAGTAAAAGTTTTCTATTTCTTCTTTCATCATAATTAATCCCAGCCGGCATATTTTTGGGTTGAAGTGGTGTAACAGAAGATCCAATAAGGTATGCTTCATTTCCACGAATAATGGCGTAAGAACCATCCAAACTCATTCGTCCGGCTTTGATTGATTTAACTTCAAAACCGAGTAGTTCAATACCCGCAGTAATTTTTTCAATAATCTCATAGTTGAAATAAGCTTTTCTATTTT
>JBDRJU010000057.1:0-30002 GCA_043814645.1 bacterium
AGCTTAAATTTATTTGTTTCCGTTTCTATTTTTCATTTCGCAAAGTGAGAAAAATGTTACATCACAGAAAACTGTGAATTTTTGAGATGGACAAAAATTTAGTTATTTTGCGCTATTTTGTGTATTTCGTAATTCGGGGTAAATTAGGGTGGTTTTTTTATTTTGTAAAAATCAAAAGGCGCGTCCTTCGGACGCGCCTTTTGTATTCATTTTTGAATTATAATTTCAAATCTGCCATTGCCTCATCTACAGTTTTTGTAGTGGGTTCTTTTGAAAGAGTTGCCATTCTTGGCTCTGCTCCTTCTGGCTCGTTTATCTTCAAGTTCACTCTTGAATTGTTCTTCATTCCAACAACTCTCAAAAGTGTTCTTATTGCTTTTGCGGTGTTACCTGATCTTCCGATGACTTTGCCCATATCGGCATTATCTACAACAAGGGTTAGTAATACACCCATTTCGTCAACTGTTCTAGAAATTTTTACTTTTTCTGGAGCATCAACTAAAGCCTTAACAACTAGTTCTAGAAATTTTGTATCGTTCTCCATTTTTTTAAAATTCTGATTCTGATATTTGCAGTAGTTCGACCAGTAATTAATAAAATACTGCGTACTTGAATAATATCAACAAAAATAGAAGTTAGCAAATAATGATAATAACAAAAAATCCGCTTTCGCGGATTTTTTAATATTTATGCTTTTATTTACTCTTTTGGCCTTCTGCTGGAGCTGGTTCTGGTACTACCTCTGGTGCTGGCTTAGGAGCTTTTGCGGCCACTTCTGCCTTTGCTGCATCTTCCTTTGCTTTCTTTGCGTTTATAATTTTATTTTTTGGAAGTACATTTATTTTCTTTCCTGTAAGGATTTTTTGATCTACTAGAAAATTGTGTATTGTGTCCGAAACTTGAGCTCCTTTTGAAATCCAATATTTTACTTTTTCTCCATCTACATGATTAGTTCCTTTTCCTTTTCGTGCATCATATGAACCCAAAACTTCTACAGATTTTCCACTCTTTGGGCCATTCTTTGAATCAGTAAGAACTATACGAAAAGATGGCTCATGTGATCTTCCTACTCTTTGTAATCTAATTATTAACATAGAAGACATACTAACAAAAAATTCCAAAATAGCAAGGCTTATGCTATGCTTATTCCATAAATGAAAAATAATAAAAAATTCTGGCAAAAAGAAAGAAAAAGCGGGACTAAACCTGAACATACCAGTAAAAACAGGATTCTGAGGGGTAAAATAAAAGCTATTAGAGGACATACCGCCTATTTCATATCTGAAACTGACAACCTTGAAGCTGAAATTTCAACAAGACAAATAAATACGGCAATGGCTGGAGATAAGGTTGAAGTTAAACTATTTAAGAGAAATAGATATGGGATTCACGAAGCTGAAGTAATAAAAGTCTTAAGCCGAGCAAAAAATTATTTTGTCGGTATTATTGAAATTTCTAATAAAGGTATTCTTGTGATACCTGATGATAGAAGGGTAAAAATTTCAGTAAGAATATCAAAAGAAAAAGCTCTTGTATTAAAAAATGATGATAAAGTAAAAGTAAAAATAACTAAATGGGTTGAAGCTCCATTATATTCTGAAGGAGAAATCGTAAATATTTTGGGTAAAAAAGGAGACAATTCTACAGAAATGAATTCTATCGCCATAGATAAAGGTTTTGATATTGAATTTCCTGAAAAAGTATTGCAAGAATCAAACAATATTTTTCAACAAAATAAAACGATTTCAAAAGAAGAAATTGTAAAAAGAAAAGATTTGAGAAATACCCTTACTTTTACAATAGATCCGAAAACAGCAAAAGATTTTGATGATGCTATTTCCTATAAGAAACTTCCAAACGGAAATCATGAAATAGGGGTTCATATTGCAGATGTATCACATTATGTCATTGAAAAAAGTGAATTGGATAAAAAGGCGTATGAAAGAGGTTGTTCTGTATATCTTCCAGACAGAACTATCCCTATGCTTCCCTTTGAGCTTTCTGATAATCTTTGTAGTTTAAGTGAGGGGGATGAAAAACTCGCCTTTTCCGCCATTTTTGAAATTGACTCTCATGCAAAAGTGCTTTCAAGGTGGTTTGGAAAATCCATAATAAAATCTGCAAAAAGATTTTCTTATGAAAGCGCGCAGGAAATATTAAATGCAAAATCCGGCAAATACTATGAAGAACTTGATACATTGAATAGAATTGCAAAAATTTTAAGAAAAGAAAAATTTCAGAAAGGCGCAATAGATTTTGAACAAGAGGAAATCGCTTTTGAGCTAGACGCCCAAGGAAAACCAATAAAAATATATAAAAAACAAAGACTTGATACTCATAAACTTGTTGAGGAGTATATGCTTCTCGCAAATAAAGAAGTTGCTGAGTATGTTTATAAATTTGAGAAAAAATCAGGAAAATTATTTCCTCTTCCTTATCGTATTCATGACTTCCCTGACAAAGACAGAATTACTGAACTTGCAGTATTTGTAAATGCTTTGGGACATGAACTTATTATTGGAAAAACTGGAAGTATAACAGGAAAAGATATGCAAGCATTATTCGCACAAGTAGAAGGAAAAGCCGAGGAAGCGCTTGTAAAAACAGCAGCTATTCGTTCTATGTCAAAAGCTATCTATTCAACAAGAAATATTGGTCATTTTGGACTGGCTTTTGAATTTTATGCGCACTTCACTTCGCCTATCAGAAGATATCCCGATCTTTTGGTTCACAGAATTTTGAATAAAATTCTTACAAAGGAAAATATCGCCGAAAAAAATCTGGCTTTTTATGAAAAAGCTTGTTTGCACAGCACAGACCAAGAAATAAAAGCTACCGAAGCGGAACGTGACGGAAGAAAATATAAGCAAATTGAATACATGCAAAATAAAGTTGGGCAAACTTTTGATGGACTAATTACAGGTGTAACCGAATGGGGTATCTATGCAGAAGATATGGAAACAAAAGCAGAAGGCATGATAAAACTTTCTTCATTACAAGATGACTATTATAAACTTGTTGCAAAAACATATTCTATCGTTGGAGAAAAAACAAAGAAAGTTTATTCTCTTGGACAAAAAGTAAAAATCAAACTCATATCTGTAAATTTAGATAAAAAACAAATGAATTATGAGATAGTTAAATAGGTATTAGTTTATAGCTACCAGTTAGTCATTAGACAAATATAGGAAGTAGTTTTTGCACAGCAAAAACTACTTCCTATATTTAACTTATAATTAAATAACGAAGCTTTTATTTATAATTCCATTTTGAATTCTCATAGAGTTTGTTTTTAGCACTTGTGTATACGTCTCATCATCATTCTTTTTGTCAATTGTCATGTAATATCTTCCGTTAGGTAGAAGAACATAGTAGGAACCGAATTTGTCTGCGATTTTCTTTGTAAGTGGAGTGTCCTCACCTTCTCTGAAAATCTTTATGATGGCAAAGGATAGAGGAATGTTTGTGGTTTTTTCTGTGAGTTTTCCTGATTTCTTTGTTTTGAATACTACGTAGTTTAATATATAAGAGATTATGTAGAATCCTGCAACAATGAAGTTGTAAGGTGTAGGTGCAAAGATGACGGCGATTAGAGAGACTAGAGCACCTATGTAGAAGATTAGATTTGATATCTTAGCCCATGTGATGTCTTTGGCTTTCATAAAGGTGTTTACGTTCATCTTGGTTTTGGCAAATTCGTTCCAATCAAATGAGAGTGAATCCATTGGGATGTTTTTTGTGATTATTTCTCCTTCGTTTGTTATTATGATTTTTTCTCCAAAGTATAGGTCATTGTAGACTTCATCAAATGATCTTCCTTTCATTTTTACTGAAGGTTCAACATAGTTTGTTTTCTTTGCTTCTATTCTGTATTTACCTGGAAGTACTAGGAATCCATATCTACCGTCTATGTCTGTGATTACTCCAGATACTTCTTTGTTAGTTTCTGTGTTTATTAGAGATACATATACAGGATCTAGTGGTCTCTTTGTTATTGCATCATATACTGTACCCCACTGTCTGTTCTTTCTCTTGAGTCCGAGGGCTCCCATGAGTAATCCAAATAGCTTTGCTGGTATTAGCCAGAGTTCAGATAATGCTATTGGATTTGCAAATGCTACAGCAGTTACGGATGCACCTGCTCCTGCAACTATACCTGTGGTTGAAATTGTTTTTGTTACTGCAGAACCTGTTGGACTGTTTACCACTTCTTTTGTTACTTGTATTGATTTCTCTGCCACTACTACTGCTTGTTCGTATGTTTTTTGTGCTACAACTACTGCTTGAGTATATGTTTGTTGAACAGTGTTACCTATATTAGAGAAAGTTTGTTGCACAGCTTCTACTCCATTAGATAAAGTTTGTTGTACAGATTCTATTCCTGTGGTTGGTTCACTGGTTTGTTCTTCTTGAGTTGGAGTTTGTTCTTCGTTTGTAGGTATTACTTCTGGAGGTGTGGTTGTGGATTCTGGGGTTTGTTGTTCTTCTTCTGGAGTTGTAGTAGAAACTTCTGGGATAGTTTGTTCTTTTAGAGTACCTAGGATAGCAAATTTGGTAAAGTGATTTATGTAGAAAGTTACTTGATTATCAGTAAATATTGTATTTGAAATTAATGTCCACTGTTGATTGTTTGTATCATACCAATACATACCCCAGTTGTAGTCGCTGGATAGAGTAGTCCCTATTGGTAGAGTGATTGTAAGTGCAGTGATGAAAGAATTAACAGAATTTGCATTATTGTCTCTTGCTGTGAAATTATAGAATGTATCATCAACCAATTGTGTATTGCTTACAAGTAGATTTGTATTATTTGATCCTAGTGATTCAGTTCTGATACTAAACGTAGTCGTACTTACTACAGAAGAAACAGAAACATCTAAAATGATTTCTCCTGCAGATGTATCTGTTATAGATGTACCGGATTCTCTTGGTCCGACAGTTAGATCTTGGTTATGTGCAGTAATATGTTTGATTACTTCTGGTGTTGTTGTGGCTGTTGTCGTAGCTGTAGTTGTTGCTAGTAGAGTTACGGTTACAGATGTTGAAGCAGAAATTGTTCCAGCTGTTCCGGTGACTGCAGTAATACCGTCTGATATTGCAGTGAATAATCCTGCTGCATCAATTGTACCAACTGAAGAACTTGAACTTGTCCAAGATGTAGTTGTTGCAAATGGATCACCGTTTTGATCATATGTTAGTGAAGTAAATCTTGTTGTTGAACCGACTGTTATTGATGGATTCAAAGGTGAAATGATTATTAGAGAAAGAACCGGAAGATTTGATTCTGGGGTTGTTGTAGAGGTTGGTGTTTCTGGTGTTGTTTCTAGTTCTGTATCTCCTCCGACAGGTGGGGGTGGAAGTGGAGGTGGAATTACCGTTCTTCTGTGTGATGGTACAATAGCTGTCTTATAAGCAGTAATGGCAGCATTTAATGTAACGACTTGCGCATCAACTACTGATTGAGCATCTGCATCAGTTGCATCCGCTGCAAGATAGGCTGCATAAAGAGTTGCACGTGATCCAATTACATGATCTCCAGGAGTTGTTGACTCAGGCAAATTCAACATAACCAATCCGTCTGCCGTAGCTTTGGCATTGGTAAGAGCAGAAACATTTGAAAATACCCAATTGATATTATTTCCACTTGTAACTGAGTTTGTCGGAGTAATCGTCTTTCCACTTGATTCATCGGAATCTTTTACATCAACATAGTTAGCAAAAACCGTTGAAGAATAATTTACATTTAGATTCCATTTGGTTGGAGGAGAACTGGAATATAATCTTAATAATTGTCCTGATATACCTGACAGAGTTAAAGCTCCTCCAGAAGCAATTGATTGAGTAGAACCAGCAACAAAAGTTAGAGTGGCACTAGATGTTATCGATTTAATAAAATTATAAAAAGTTGTATTTCCAGAAATAGTTTGATTTGTGCCATTTAACACAACCGTTCCTGAATTATGAATGAACACTCCTGAGTTGGACCAATTTCCTGCGACATTCATATTTCCTGAAGGAGCAATAAATGTACCGGCGGCTAAAGTAAAATTACCGGATATATTTAGATTGGTTGTACCTGTAGTGAAAATTCCTCCTGAACCATTGATTCTTAAATTATTATAATTCCAATCCTTAATAGTTTTTGTTCCTGAAGTGGCAATATATTCTACAGTTGAACCACTATTTAAAATTGGTGTAGAAAGTGCTCCTCCACCAACAGCCGTTTCATCTCCTTGAAGTCTAAGAGTAGAATTTACAATAAATGCTGTGGATGAAAATTGGTATCCTGCCAAATTTAAGATACCACTTGAAGATACAGTAGTAGTTGCAACTCTTTGATTGGCCGATAAGGTAACTGTATTAGAATTTATAATGGCTATATCATATGGTCCAGGATAATCCACACCTTCTACTGAACCTGAATGTCCCCATGTAGTTCCAAAATTCCAATTACCGTTTACAGAATCATTAAAGGTTGTTACGTCCTGATTACCACCATCAGTTATTGTCCAATTATTAGGTGTAGAAGTAAGAATATTTCTTGCAGCTTCGGGAGCTCCTGTATTATATTTTGAATAACCTCCATCAAAAGTAACATTGTGCTTTAAAGTTCTCACTGACCAACCAACCAATAGATTGCTGTAATTGATGGTTGATAATGTAACTTCACGAAACATATCAAGCATACTCGTAACACTTGATGCATTCCAGTTTCCTATGTTTTGGTTGAATGATGTAGCAAGATAAAACATACTGCCCATATCCGTAACATTTGATACAATCCAACTTCCAATGGTGCCATTTCCATTATTATTAAACGCTGCAGCACTCTCAAACATGCTGTGCATATTTGTTACATTTGATACAACCCAACTTCCGATATTTTGATTGAATAATGAAGCACCAGAGAACATGCTGTTCATATTCGTAATATTTGATACATCCCAACTATTCATGGAAGGAACGGTGTCTATTCCGCTATTTGCAAAAGCGGATTGCATATTAGTTGTTCCGGTTAAATTCAAAATATCTGTTGCGGTAATTTTAAGATTAGAAGCTCCGTAGAAATAATTGCCAGAATTTCCAAGTTGTAAACTTCCCCACTGATTGATATTTGTTAGTTTTAATTTATCTCCACCATTGTTAAAACTCCAACCATTGATTATCCCATTGATACTAATTGTCTTTATACCTGAAGCACCATAAGTGTGTGTGGCTAATAATGAATCCCAGGAAGTAATCGTGTCATTACTTCCATCTCCCCAATCAACTGTAAAGTTATAGCTTCCTCCATTTACAAGAGGAAGTTTAATCTGATTATTGTTGCTTGAACCAGTTGATGATGCGGTCGTATTCCATGTTGATACAAAAGTTGTCGTAGCTGGAAAATTCCAATTTATATTATTTAAACCATTTGTGGAATTATAAGTTGTAAGTGCAAGTCCTCCTGAAGCATCGTTATAGCTTACATTTAAATATTTCAAATCAGTAGTAGCACCTGAAGTTAAAGTGATAATAGCTTTTGTTATTGGAGCACTCGCAGCAATAGTCAAAAGATTATTTGCCGCACCATTTAAAGTGAGCTTACCTCCTGCAGAAATAGCCGTTGTTAAACCAGAAGGAAGTGTTAATGTAGCAACACTTGAAACCATTTTTATTAAATTATAAAAAGTTGTAGAGCCAGAAATAGATTGGTTGGTTCCGTTTAGGATAACTGTTCCACCATTTGCATTAAATGTTCCTGCATTAGACCAGTTGCCAGCAACATTCAAATTTCCTGAAGTTGAATTAAAAGTTATTCCGCTTCCAATAGATATATCTCCGGCAATAGTAATATCACCTGAACCACCAGTAAATGTTCCTGCGTTTTGAACAAAGGAAGGTACAGTAGTTGTTGAAAGATTTATTGTGTAAGTTGATGTTTGAGTTATCGTTCGTATAAAACTGGAATCAACTTGAATCTTTCCAACATTTACATTTGTATTAATATTTACATTACCGGTTCCTCCAATATCAAAGATAACTGTATCTCCTGCGACTGGAGTTTCTACGCCACCCGCACCACCTGAAGTGGCCGACCAGTTGCTAGAACTATTCCAAATTCCATTTGTTCCCACCCAATATTTAGTGGTGACAGTGGGAGGTGTTGATGTACCTGCAGTACAATAATCTTTTCCAAGTCCAATATTGAAATGATCTGTAATTTCTGATTGCGTCATTGCCCTGCTGTATATAGCGACTTCATCAATTTTTCCCTGGAATTTATAGCTGTCTGAATAATCATAATAAGTTCCGATGCTTACCTGGGCGCCAGTATTTGGAATGCTACCTATTGGAGGAGTTGCATAACTCGGCATATAACTATCTTCGATGCCATTAACATACATTCTCATCACATTTGAAACTTTGTCCCATGTTCCTACAACATAGGACCATTGATTAGCTGGAATGGTTGTAGTGCCATAGTCTATGCCCCAATTAGAGCCTGTATACACTGCAAAATTAAGTTTATTATTTTGCATTAATTTTAGATTATATTCAAATTCTGACGTTGACATCTTTGCAACTATGTTATTATTATCCATGGTTGCACTGGTTGGATAAATCCATGCTTCAAGAGTGACGCCATCGCTAGGAGTCAATGAATTACTGTCCGCAACCAGAACTTTGCTTCCGCCTGGAGAGAAATCCAATGTGTTTCCTAATATTCCAGTTGTCCATGTCGCCTCAGTTATAGTTCCATTATTTAAACCAATTGAGTCAGCCGTAGTTGTCCCACAATTTTCATCAAATCTCCAATGAGAAATCATTCCACTCGGACAGCTTGGAGCTGCAGGTGCTGTATAATAAGCACCACCAGCAACATGAGCTATAATTGTTGAGGAAGATAATTCGGTATTATAAATTGCAATTTCATCCATACTTCCAACAAATTCTTCATCAATCGCTGGTGGGTACAAATAATTTGATCTGCCTCTTGCTACCCAAGTATTAGACGCGCCCACATCATCAAAACCTGTGGTAGCAGCATCGCTTCCAGTAAGTCTTCCGTCCTGATAAAGTTTCATTCCTGAATCTCCAAATACTGCAGCTATATGATGCCAGTTATTATCTGTAATAGTAGTGTCTGAAACAATAGATCCTTGTGCTCCAATATTGCAAAATACTTGCATCTTGTTTGGAGTGTCAGTACTAGAACCTTTATAATATATTCCGCAACCATTTATACTTGATGCTTGTTTTTGCATAAAGAATGTAGGGTACTGAGTATTTGCCACCAAATTATTAACCCAAAACTCTACAGTTGCTGTTGTATATTGGAATTTATTGTTTCCTAAATTAAGATAGGTAGTAGTACTATTATCAAAAGTGTACGCAGTTCCTACTTTTCCAGATTGATTTATTAGTGTTGCTCCCATTATTGTCCCAGGATTTGAATCCGCAGAATCAAAAGCGGTAGTTCCAGATGTTTCATCTAAATTCCAGTATGAAACCATACCATCAGGACACCTCGTTGGATCAACAATATAATCTATATCTACATTACCAGTAATTTTAAATTCAAAAATATCTGTTGGAGTTTGAAGATTCGTTAGCAATACTTTGTAAGTATCTTCATGATCTATATTATATATTGTAGCTACCAGTGAATCACTAGTAATTAAAGATCCATCATCTTGTGTATAAACCGGATAAATTTCTATTTTTGCACTTTCGATTGAATTGGTTGGTCTTACATATAAAGTATTGTCATTTTCATTATTTAAAACTTTATAAAAAGTTACCCGGACAAATTGACCGTCTTCCACAGGAGCCCAAATATTATCTTTTGTTTGAACTTGGTCATAAATATCTGCAATAATATTTTTATCTGCATCCAATTGAAATGCTTTGGAAATGAAAATTATTTCAAAAGTTTGAGTTGAAAGGTGTGGTACTGTCCATTCCACATAATCAAGTTTGCCATTGCCATTTAGGTCATATGCCTTAAATACAACATTTTGATCTCCATTATTTACCCATTTTATTTTTATTTTATTCTCCTGTCCTACTTTATAAATTTCCGGAATATTCGTAAATGCTAAAACATTTGTAATGGGAACATCAGTGGTATCTTCAGCCGAAACTGTGACAATTTTTCCTGTCTCCGTATTTACTTCTGCAATAACTGGAGCTGGAGTTTCATATTCCACTTGTACTAAATCTGTACTTGATGCCGTTGAAGAAGCAATGTCAAAATCTCTATCAGAATCTGACGATGTTGATTGATTTGTGTCTCCTGAGATATCTGAAACAATTATAGTTGTTTGGTCTGAATTATTTGAAGAAGTGGAACCTACCTCTGGAACAGATTCGGGCAAGATTATTTCTGATGTAGTTGATATATCAGTTGAACCTACTACAGATGAAAGATCAAGAAGGGTTGTATCTGAATCTACACTTTGTCCAACTCCAAATGCATCTTGAACAGTAGCGATTATATTTGAAAAAGCTGTACATGTTTTATATAGTGAAGTACCAATTTTTGAAAAGAATCCAGCTTTATGATTTCTTATAGATTTTGCGAGCGTGAGTGATGCTACAGATTTGCTATTTTGTTCTGCAATCTCTGACAATTTCTTTCTATCCGTGTTTGTAAGTACAGGAGAGGTTTTACTAGCTTGAATATTATTTAAAATTGATGTTGAATCTAATATTGATACTTTTACATTACTTGCATTTTTAGGAATTTCAATAAGATGTTGTTCATTATTTACTTCAACAACATTTGCAATTTTTATCCATTTAATAGGTTCTCCTGGATCTGCAGGTAATTGAACTGTGGTAAAGTCATTCATGACCCCCTTACTGATTTTATACAAATTTTGTAGACCACACATTTTATCAACACCCCAAAGACTAACAAAAATAAGAAAGACCACTACACCGAAAACAATTGATGTTTTTTTACATAAATCCAGTATGTTAAAAGTATTTTTCTTATCCATTATAATGGTGCTTAAATTATACCAAAAATACCCAAATTACTCTCGTAAAACACCTAGATTATAATACAAAAATGACAAAATAGTCAAGTTTTGATAAAAAACGCAAAAACAGGTTTTTTGTATTTTTAATTTCTTAATAAGCTACCCACCTAAAAAGCTACAAGCTAGTTTACTTCGCCACTTGTACCGCTTCCTCAAATTGAATGGAAAGCAGTCTTGAAACTCCGTCAGCGCCCATAGTAACTCCATAAATTACACCTGCTCGAGCCATAGTTTCCCTATTGTGAGTAATGAGAATGAGTTGAGAATATTTTGAAAGTTCGGTTATCATATCTCCATATTTTCTTGAGTTGGCTTCATCAAGTGCTGCATCTGTCTCATCAAGAATAATAAATGGTGGTGGATTAACCTGAGAAATTGCAAACAAAAGCGCAATGGAAGTAAGGGCTCTTTCCCCTCCTGAAAGCATCATCAAACCTTTGATTTTTTTCTTTGGCAAAGAAACTTCAATCTCAAGGCCTTCTTCAGCTTCCTCTTCCTCTTCTTTTAATTCATCACCTAAATTTTCTATGTTAAGAATATCGGATTTTCTTGCCCTGTCAAATTGGCTTTTTATTTGACTGGGGTTTCTTCTCTTTTCTTGGACAATTGAGAGCGTGGCAGAACCTCCACCAAACATTGCTGAGAAAAATTGCTGGAACTGCGTATTTATTTTAGCAACTCCATTTCGAAATTCTGTGGCAAGTTTTTCTTCAAGTTCTTTAATTAAATTTTTCAAAGATTCTGATGATTTGATAAGATCTCCAAGTTCTCTCTCTAAAAACATATCTCTTTCTGTTGTTTCCTTATATTCTTTTACAACATCATCCCCACCAGAAACCCCCGCGTCTTCCAGACGGATTTTTATCTTCTCCACTGCATGTCTTTTATCCTCCTGCACTTGTCTTGGTTCCTTTATAAATTGTTCTAAAGGAATAGTTGTTCCATCTGCATTTGTGGGCCAAAAATCTTTATATCTAAGCGCACAAACTCCAACCAAAACAGAAGCTTCTTGTAATTCTCTAGTGAACTCGTCCTCGTCATGTTTCAATCTTGATTCCCTACTAACAAGAGAGTTTAATTGACCCCTAATATCATTTTGTTCAGCAACAATTCTAAACAAAGATTTTTCCGCATCTCTGTTTGAATCTTTTTCTTTTTCAATATCATTTTTTAAAAAAGAATATTGTTCCGAAAGTTCTATTTCAAAATTGTTTGCATCTTTTAACTTTTTTTCATGACTTTCTTTTTCAGCTTCAAGTTTTTTAATTTCGTTTTCTAAATCGACAGTAGCTTGTTTGTCCTCATTTTCTTTATTTCTTTCAATAAAATCTTTGAGAATTTTTTTAATTACCGAAAAAATTTCTTTTATCTTTGAAAAATCGCTGGTTTCGGAAACATCATTAATTTCTAGATCTATTTGTTTAGAAATATTTTCTACATCTGACAAATTGACTGTCTTCATAGACCTCGCAGAATTTGCCTCATTTTGCTTTTTGATCATCCTTTCTAGTGAGGAGATTTTTCCCTCTATTCTTCCTATGTTTCTCATCAGACTATCTTTTTCTATACGAACTTCCTTGAGCTTTCCCTCTACCTTAACGACTTCGTCACTTCTTTGGTCTTTAGAAGTTGATTTTGCCAACACTTGCTTGACTTCAGAAAGTTCTTCTTCTAATTTGTGTGAATTTTCAAGCAACGGATGTTTTTCACTAGCAATAGTTTGCTTTTCAAATTTAATATATTCTTCCTCACGTCGAAAATAATCATGGTACATTTTTGTAAGACTTTCTTTCATCTCAACCATTTTTTCTATCTTCTCTACTTGTTTTTTAAGAAAACGAATATGAGGAGCGATTTCCCTTCTCAAAGATTCCACTTGTTTTATATTTTCTTCTGTTTTTTCAAGCTTACGAATACTTTCATCTTTTTTATTCTGATATATTTTTAGACCGAGAGCGTCTTCTATCATTTCTCTTCTTTCGCGAATATTGGAATTCAAAACTTTATCAGCTTCTCCTTGAGAAATTATTTGATGACCAGAGGCACCAATGTGGGCAGAAGAAAGTAACTCAATAATATCTTTCAAACGAACAGGACTTCCGTTTATAGAATATTCACTTGATGAATCTCTGTTAACTGAGCGCTCAATAGAAACTTCATCAAAGTCTATATTTAGAATTCTTTGAATATTATTAAAAATTAGTTTAACACTTGCACGGTTTGATCGAGGTGCATCTTTACCTCCATTAAAAATAAGATCTTCTGCTCTTTTACCTCTCAAAGATTTTATAGATTGTTCTCCCAAAACAAAACTAAATGCTTCAGCCACATTTGATTTACCTGAACCATTTGGTCCTACAATAGCTGAAATAGGTACGGTAAAATCTAATACGGATTTCTTTCCGAATGATTTGAATCCTGATATTTCTATTGATTTTAAATACATCCCGTTAGAGATAGGAAACATTTAAGTCGGTTTTTGACATATCGTTTACCCATCCCAGATTTTAAATATTTTTCTCTCGACCTAGCGTCATCTTCATCTAGACACGCTTCATAATAAATTAATAAATATGGTTTATCTTTCTTTGTGTAAGCTGACTTGCCACTGTTATATTCGCTTAAACGTTTCCGTAAGTTATTAGTGTATCCAGTGTATGTTCTACCGCTCTTTTCGCTTTTTAGAATATATGTGTAAAACATAACTTTGTGATCTCTAACGGGATACATCGTTGTTCATTCTACCAGATTTATACAAAGAAAAAAACCAACTTGGAAGCTAAGCTTCCAAGTTGGTTTTTTCACATTATTTCAAAAATTCTTCCAGCTTTTCTATATTTTTTATTGTATTTTCATCCAATTCTTGTTGTTTTTGATCAAATTCAGCTTTTATGTTTTCTAGCTGAATTTTAAACCAACCGTTCAAATCCTCATTTTGAGCCATCAGATAACCTTCTTCAAAAAAATCTGCAATAGCATCTAATTGTTCAGGAGTAGCATTTTTAAGAATATCTAAAATCGCTTTTTTTGTTTCTTCTTCTAGTGGGCTTGTGGCCAACAAAAAACCGAGCTTCTTACCTTGCGCATCAGCCAGGTCTAAAATTTGTTCTCTGGTTAATTCTTCTGTTTTTATTTCATTAGTCATCTCAGTTATAAATTTATTAAGCCTATTAATACTTATCTCTATAATTATACTGCAATCTTAAATTATTAAATTATTAATTTCTTATGTTTATCCGTTGTTTATAATGGGACAAGTTTTTTATTTAGATTTTATTTTTAATATTTCTGGTAGTGGTTTAAAAAATTTCCCGATCCCATATTGTTTGTCTAGATAACCGATTGTACCAGTCAAACGATTTTTCAGGAGTATAGCTTCTTGAGTATTTTCTTTTCCTTCAGAAATTAATTTGGCTAATCCATTTTTAAATACATAGATTTGGCACAAACTTTTATCTACATCCCCAATTGCTAAACTGGCGGGAAATTTATTGTTGTTATCAATAACCAATGCTCGCCAGCCATCTTTTAGATAGCTATGCCGTTCAACATATGCTGCTGGCCCCAAAAAACCCTGGAAAAATACCTGATTTACTTCACCACTTTTTCCATATGAAAATCTAAGCGTTGTATCCTTGAGAGTAATTTTTTCTAAATGAGATTTTGTATCAATGGCCGTTTCACTTGAATATGAACTGCTGATACTTTCTGCTGGATTTTTTGTCACAACATTTTCTGTTGTATCATGGTGTACAGCTGGATTATTAATCTCATGTTGAATACTTGTGCTTGTTCCGGCAGATTCAGAAGTATGTTTAGCTATTTTTGCTGTTTTTCTAACAGCCTTTTGAATTTCTTCATTAACTTCACCCGGTTCTGGTGGAATATAATTAATTTTATTGGCTCTTTTTATAAATTGCTCTACTGTTTCATTATTTTTAATTGGTAAATGTGATTTATCTTGTAATTCTTTTATGTAATCCATCATTTCTTTGCGATTATGCAATTCTGCCGCATCAATAGTATGTCCAACTGGCGCACCAAATTGATTACTCAAAACATCAGTGGCTTTTAAATTTTTAACTGTTTGCCATTCTTCAATCTGATTACCATGAAATGGACCCCATTTATAATTATATATTTCTTCAATACGATCATTCACTTCCTCGCTTGAGACATTTGTTCCTGTAGCCATTACAACATGTTCGGCAGTTTTATTTGTCTCATCAAGAGCTTTTTTTGTAATCTCTCTCATATTTTGAATATATTGATGTGAACCTGATGGATCAAAAACTTCAGAAACAGTATGGTCTGGATTTAAAATGTACATCTGTGGAACTTTTGTATCAAAAACCCTTATTTCTGTTCCTTTATTCAAATCTACATATTTATCTTCTATAGCAATTTTATATCCTTCAGTTTGTGCAAATTTATGTAATGCAACCGTATCATGTATATCACCCTTATAACCAAAAGCTTGCGGATTATATTCTATTTGTCTTTGGAATGCATGAATAACACCCTCACCTTTATGTATTGTGGCTAATTCTTTCACTTTTTCACTAACATTATTTAACGATTCCGGATTTGAAATATTTGTCCCTGCACCAATTGGTACTGTTTGTGAAATATTTTGTCCTATAATAGGTGCTGTCTGTGGAACATTTGCCTCAGTACTAACTGGCACTTCTGTGTTTTGAATATTTGGAGCAGTGGTTGTTTGACTCTCAACAGCAGCACCTTTTACCAAACCGCTCATAGTTTTATCTGGATTATTTGATAAATGAACAAACGACAAAAGCCTTTGTGCATTATAAATCCAATTTTCACCACCCTGTTTAAGAGCTTCGCCAATTTGTCCTCCCTTCAATGCTTCCATAAATTTTTCCGCTCCTTCTTTCATTACCAAATTACCAGATAAAGCATGCTCAAATTCGGCTACTCCAGCAAGTCTCATCAAACCTCCGCCAACAGAAATTGTTTTAAATGCTGAACCAAGTAATGCTTTGCCAAATCCCATCTTTTCACCCTTCTCATTTTTATTAAAGAAATTACCAAGAAGACCATTGTAGGTTTCTTTTGCAGAATCAATAGTTATTGCTTTTGCAATAAATGATAATTTTTCTCCCAGACCTACTTTTTCTTTATCATTAAAATGTTTTTTATCATAACTATTCGCAGCCTTCATCACAGGATCAATTACTCCAGACAAAGCTGTATAACCAACACCTCTTAGCCATGGCATCATCGCAAAAATAGAAACAGCATTTATAACTTCTTTACCCACTGTCATTAATTGGGCTGAATTACTGGCATAAACATCAAAAACCTTACCAACTTTTTCAGCTCTTTGTTTATCTATATTTTCTGTAGAATGTCTATGTTCAAATAAAACTTTTGCCATTTGAGCACGCAATTCTTTCTTTTCTTTTTCTGGAAGTTTTATTTTTCCAAGTTTTTCCTCAAAAGATGCTATTTTTTCTCTAACTGGTTTATTCTCTCCTTCTAGTTCTTGTGTCTTTTTTTCTTTTCCTCTTGTTTTATTATTTTCTATAACTGACTCCAGAAGGTCTGATGTTGCATTTTCTGCTTTTCTCTTTTTATAAATATCAGAAACAAGTTTTGGTATTTCCCACGCCACACGAGCGCCAAATATAGAACCAATAAGATCAATGGAACCTTTGGCTAACGACTTTTTTAATTCTGGATTTTTAAAACCATAACGTTTCTCCTGACTTTTTTGTATTTTTTCTTTCTGTTTTAATTTTTCAGAATCCGTTAATTCTTTTTCATTTTCTTCTTTGGGACTCATTGATTCTTTCATTTCTTTTCCTTGTTCCCTAGGTTCTTCTTGCTCCTTTGCTTTAGGTTCTCCGCTTGCAAATTCTGTTTTCATTTCCTTCTGCGTATCTTCAGTCTGGACATCCATACCAAATAAATATTTTTCTTTGGTTTCATTTGTTAATTTATCAAAGATTTTTATATATTTATTCTTGGTTTCATCTATTTCTTTAGAAATTAAAAACATTTCTTTTTCTCTCTGCTCTATAGTTTTTTCTGCTGAGATCATATCTGTAGTTAAAATTTTTTCTTCTTTTATACTGTCAGGTTGCCTTAAATTCTGCTGGTATTGTTCCACAAGTTTTACATATTTATTATGTAATGTAAGATAATCGCTTGCGAGCTGGTCTTGTGATAATAAATATTTTTCACTGTCTTCATCAAGTTTGTTCTCCGCACCGCGTTTCAAAAACTCGGCATTAGAAATCGTGCGTAAATTTTCAACATCCAAAGGCTCCTTTTGTTCTTTAGGTTTGATTAATTCATTTTGTTGTGCATCTCTTAAATCAATAACTTCAGAATTTTCTTTTTGCGTTTCCTGCATTTCATAATCTCCCCTAGCTATTTTTTTTTCTAGATGTTTACTAAACTTTTCTATAATTTGGGAATCAGGTTGTCTTTCTCCCTCCTTCTCTTCTGGTACTTCGTTGGGATTAAAAAATTTTTCCATATTTTTTATTTAATTATACCTAAATCATACACTTTGATTCTCATTTTGTAAACACAAAAAACACACATGAGACACAAAAACGCTTTGTTAAGCAGCTATTTTCTCTTGTCTTTGCTCCTGAAGTCCTCTAATGAATTTCTCTATGTCGTCATTGTCAGTATCAAATTTTGGATAATCCGGTGTATCAAAATTGCCTTCAGAGGAAAGTAAAACTCCTCCAAGCAAATATTTTTTCAATTCTTGATCTCCCGTTTCAAATTCTTTTTTAAAATCATCTATTGAAGTTTTTACTTCATATGCATCATTTGAATCTTTAAATGTGTCAGGCAAAGATATCATTATTTCCAAAAGCTCACGAAATTTCTTTTCGTCTTCTTGTCGTTCTACAGCCAAAAGTTCGCCAGATTTATTATCTTGCTCTTGTTGTTCTACTGAGATTTTTTTTGGCAATCCTTCCATTTTATTCTAGTAAGTTTCTTATAAATTTTTCTATTTCTCTGTCTCTGGTATCAAATTTAGTAACATTATCTTCTGGCGTCGCTCCTATAATCCTACACCCAAGTATATAATCATAAAGAGTTAAATCGTCATTTGTTTCTTCAAATTCATTGTCAAACTCTTTTATTTTTATATTTTTTTCACGAAGTAGTTTTTTCTTTTGTTCTGTAATAGGTATACTTTTTAATTTAGCTGTAAAATTATTAAGTAAAATATTTATTTCAGATAAAATTTGGTTTTGCTCTGGACTTAAATTTGAATAATATTTTTTTTCATCTTGATAAGGTTCGGTATTAGTAATTTCAGCCAAATATTTATTTTGCTTCTTTGCTTCTTCAACTGAATCAAAATTTTCTACTGAAATTTTCTCTATCATATATTTTAATTTACTAACCATCCTTTAGCAGAAAGTGCCTTATTTGCTGCATCCTGTTCCGCTTCTTGTTTCGATTTCCCCGTTCCTTCAGCAACTTTATTTTTACCTAAATACACACCTACTGTGAATTGTTTATCGTGATCTGGTCCTTCCCCTTTCAAAGTCTTATAGGCCGGTGTAATTCCTTCATAATCCTGAGCTTGTTCCTGAAATTTGCTTTTTGCGTCAAGCCAGGTTTTTTCTTCAATTATTTTTTCTATCAAATTAAAAATGTATTTTGAAATAAAATATTTCGCCATCTCATATCCTTGGTCCAAAAATATTGCACCAATAAGAGCTTCGATGGTGTTCGCCAAAATTATTTGTCTTGCGCGACCAGTATCTTTTGCTTCACCCTTGGAGAGTAGTAAAAAATCATTTATTCCTATTTTTGATGCGGCATCAGACATAGTAACAGCATTTACTAGAGCTGATCTATAAGCAGTGAGCTCGCCTTCACTATTATCAGGATACTTTGTATAAAGATATTCCGTGACAATAAGTTCAAGAACTGCATCTCCCAAAAATTCTAATCTTTCATTGTGAACAAACTCAGTGTCTCTATGTTCATTTAAATAAGACCTGTGTGTGAAGGCTTGTTTTAAAAGATCTTTATTTTTAAAGATAATTCCTATATTCTTTTCAAATTTTGAAAAATCTGGCTTCATAAATTAGCTTTTTAGCTTGTAGCTTTTTAGCTTATTAGTTTAAGAGAATTTAATTCCCTAAAAAGCTAAGAAGCTAACTCCTACAGCCTGTTATTGATTTTTGCTGCTTATTATTGTTATTGCTTTTGTAATTATTGGTAAAATATCATTATAAAAATTGAGGTTTTGAATTTCTTGAAGCTTAAACCATTTTGCATCATCAAGTCCACCGCTGTCTCCAAGTTTTAATTCTTTTCTATCAGCTCTTGCTAGAAAGTATATTACTTGTTTTCTAATCTTTCCTTCCTTGGGATGATTTGCTATATATTCATTTTTCAAAAGTTCTTCTTCGATTTTAATATCAATACCCATTTCTTCTTTTATCTCTCTTACCGCTCCGACTTTTGGATCTTCTCCTGGTTCTATCTTTCCTTTAGAAAGTGTCCATTTTCCAAATACATCATGAACAAAAGCAAAATAAATATTTCCATCTTCAATACTATATACTACCGCTCCGGCTAGTTGCTTTATTGGCATTTTATCAAATGAGATATCTTTGTGTTTTTTAGAAATCTCTTCTTTGCCCGGTTCTCCAAGCTCTTTATAGATAGTACCTAAAACTCCATTTATAAAACCGCCGCTTTTTTCTCCGCTATAAGTTTTTGCAAGCTCAATAGCTTCGTTAATTGCAACTTTTGCTGGAACTTCTTTTCTATCAGAGAACAATAGCTCATAAAGACCTATTCTTAAAATATTTCTATCGGCAATAGAAATTTTATCTATTGGCCAATCAGGTGCAGCTTTTATGATAATACTATCCAAGTCCGCTTTTTTATCTATTACACCTTTTAAAAGTGCTTCAGAAAATAACTTTTCAGAATTACCTTCTCCAAACTCTGCATTATTTCTTTCTAATGACAATAAAGCTTCGTCTCTTGAGGAGTTTCTAAAATCCCACTCAAATGCGGATTGGAATACTATTGATCTTGCAAAGTGCCTGCTAGACATATAATTTACTTGGCTTTTTAAGCTAATTTATTACTACAGCTATTCTATATCAAAAAAGAGAAAAAGAAAAGACTTAAATTGGTTATAAGGTTTTAAAGTAAATACAAAAGGCGGTTTCGCAAAGCGAAACCGCCTTTTGTATTTTGTATTAAAAAACTTACGCTTTTTTCTCAGACTTTTTCGGAGTTTTGGTTATCTTTGTTTTAGACTTTTTTTCTAAATTTATTACAACTCTTCCTCTATATTTTCCACAATTTGAACATGCTTGATGTCTCAAGACGGGGCTATTACAATCTTGGCACTTTGTAAGTGCAATCCCCTTCAAAGCATGATGTGATCTCGTGCTTCCTCTCTGGGATCTATTATGTCTCATTCGGTTTACCATAGTGGAAAAGAGTATAGCTTATTTATTTAAAAAAGAAAAGGCCTAAAATATTTACATAAATATTTTAGGCCATAATTTTCTCAACTTCTATTTCTTTTTTCTTTGCCAATAAAAGCTTTGCATTCCTTGCAAATACGACTAATTTTTCTTTTAGAATTTGGAGCTTTCATCATTGCTTTTCTTATTTCACAATGACCAACAAAACAAATAGGAAAAACATTATTTCTATGTTCCATATTACCTCCAATTTACAAAAATTATGAAGTACTCTTCTTTGTTTATAGCATAATCTTATATGGTGTCAAAATATAAGATTTTTACAAAAACATTTTCTATGTTCAAGACAGAGGCCATTTTTCTTTATTAATACACAATGTTTTTTTGTGCCATAGCCTTTATGTATTTCAAATAAATATTTTGGATATTTTTTAGCAAACCTACACATCAAAGCATCTCTTGAAACTTTTGCGACAATTGATGCAAAAGCTATGGCTCTTTCTTTTTCATCCCCTTTTATTATTGTCTTTTGATTCTTATATTTATCGGGAGCTTTAAGTCCTCCATCAAGTAGTACGCAACATTCTTTTGGTTTTAATTTAAGTTTTGCGAGAGATTTTTCTAAACAATTTTTAATTGCTTTACTTAAGCCCAAACTATCTATTCTTCTTGCACTTTCATAACAAACAAAATAATCTACTATTTTTTCTTTTTTTAATATTTTTAATTTAGAAAAAATACACTCTCTTTGTTCTGGGGTTAATTTTTTAGAATCTTTTATTTTCCCAAATTGCTTAACATCAAATTTCACTGACATTTTAAAAGCACAAACAGCTACAGGTCCAGCAAGAGGTCCTCTCCCCACTTCATCTATTCCTATGATATTTTTTTCTTTCGTTGATTTTTTGTCCATAATAATATTATATATTATTTAAATTAAAAAAGGCGTAAATAGTTCATATTTACGCCTTTTCCTCCCTTTGTTGTTAAAAAATCTCTCTCTCTTTTTTTGCAAATACTTCAGCTCCTCCATTTAAAATATAATTCTCAAGAAGATTTTTGTAATTTTTATTCTTCAAAAAATCCTCGTCATTACAGCTGTGTTTTACTCTCGTACAATGACGATTTAAAGGACAAAGAAAAGCCTCTGTTATTTGTTTACCTAGTCTTGTATCCAAAAAACTAAGGATTTCTTTTTGTTCAAGATCGTTTAATTCTACTCCACTATTTACAAAATAATGCGTCAATAGCCATTGTGGATTGTGTTTTAAATCCCATTCATCGCAGTTGTGTTTGGACATGGTCATACTACGATTTTTGATACACAAAAAAGCAAATACGAAATGCCTAGAGTTTATTGCAACTCGGTTCATAATCCCCCCCCTCATTTTTTAAATTTAACAACAGAAATGTAAAGAACTGTGAAACAGTAATAAATATTACCACTTGATAATGTAGAGAGTCAAGTTTTATTTTCTTTTTTATTTTTCTTTTTTTTCATAATTTTGCTATAATACTTTGAGTTACGAAACTTGCCTTTCTGTCATTCCCGCGCAGGCGGGAATCCAGATTAATGCTGATAAACCTAGATTCCCGCCTTCGCGGGAATGACAATTCTAGGAGTTTCGTAATTCACAGTATAATTACGAGCATGCCAAATAAATTTATTCATTTACACACACACTCTCACTATTCACTTCTCAATGCTCTGCCACAATTAAAAGAGCTTGTTAAAACCACGAAAGATTTGGGGATGCTAGCCCTTGCACTTACAGATGCAGGAAACATGTATGGAACAATTGAGTTTTATCAAACATGCAAAAATAACGGAATTAAACCAATAATAGGAGTAGATTTTTATGTTGCAGCGAGAACTCGCAACGACAAGCAAGGAGGCGTAGATAACCGAAGGACTAGATTGGTACTTTTGGCTAAAAATGAAACCGGTTACAAAAACCTTATCAAACTTGTTACGGATTCATATTTTGAAGGATTTTATTATAAACCAAGAATAGATCGTGAGCTTATGGAAAAATATTCTGACAATTTAATTTGTATTATGCCTCATTTTTCTGGAGAGACTTCTCATGCTTTAAAAAATGGCGATGTAGAAAAAGCTAAAAATATTATAGATTGGTACAAAAAAATATATGGGGAAAATAATTTTTTCTTGGAAATAACACATCATCCAGAAATAGAAGGTCAAATTGAACTCAAAGAAAAAATTATAAAGTTAGCCAAAGAAACAAAAACGCAGCTTGTGGCTGCGCATGACGTTTATTATCTTTGTTCCGAAGATAAAGCTGCAAGAGACACTCTTGTCCAAGTAAACTCCCACTCGGATTTTTCAGATAGAGAACAAAAAGAAAGTGCGGATGATTTTTCCTTTATTTCGTCTGATACTGCAGAAGAATATTTTAAAGATATTCCCGAAGCACTAGAAAATACTCTAAAAATTGCAGATATGTGCGATGTTGAAATAACGCTCGGTAAAAATGCGTGGGTATTCCCAGAATTTATTGTAGAAAGTGGTCTCACACATGATGAAGAATTAAAAAGGCTTACATATCTCGGGTTAGAAAAAAAAGGTCTTCCACACTCAAAGGAAGTTATAGACAGGATTGAATATGAATTAAAAATTATTACTGATAAAAAATATTCAAAATACTTTCTTGTGGTATCTGATCTATTACGTTTTGCAACAGAAAATGGAATTTATACAAACATTAGAGGATCTGTCGCTGGATCTATTATTACTTATCTTACCGGCATTACAAAAGTAGATCCACTTCTGTACAAACTTCCGTTTGAAAGATTTTTAAATCCTGAAAGACCTTCTGCTCCAGATATTGATATGGACTTTGCAGATAATAGACGAGATGACGTTATTAACTATACAAGAGAAAAATATGGAAAAGATAATGTCGCACAAATAGGAACTTTCGGTACGATGATGGCTCGTGGAGCAGTTCGCGATGTTGCTCGAGCTATGGGTTTTCCACTTCCTCTTGCTGATAAAATTGCCAAACTCATACCCTTAGGTGCACAAGGTTTTGCAATGACGATTAAAAAAGCCTTGAGAGATGTTCCTGAACTAAAAGAAATGTATGACAATAGTAAAGATACAAAAACTATTATAGATATGGCTGAAAAAATAGAAGGCTGTGCAAGACATATTTCCGTTCACGCAGCTGGAGTTGTGATAGCACCCACTCCTCTTGTAAATTATGTTCCACTTCAATACGACCCTAAAGGTGAAGGTAAAATAATTACTCAATATGATATGCACTCTGTGGGAGAAGATGGTGTCGGTCTTTTAAAATTTGATTTTCTTGGAATAAAAAATCTTTCAATTCTTGCCGATGCGGTGGATAGAGTTAAAAAAATTGAAAATATAGATTTGGATATAGAAGCAATTCCTCTTGATGATAAACTAACTTTTGAAATGCTTGCTCGTGGAGAAACTATCGGGCTTTTTCAACTCAATGGTTCTGGAATGACAAAATATTTGAAAGATTTGAAACCGACAACGATTCATGATATCAATGCTATGGTTGCGCTTTATCGTCCTGGTCCACTTGAATCCATTCCAGAATATATAGAAAGAAAACATCATCCAGAAAAAATTAAATATATTGATCCTAGACTTAAAGATATTCTTGACCAATCTTATGGAGTTATTACATATCAAGATGACGTTATGCTTACCGCTATTAAACTTGCCGGATATTCTTGGCTTGAGGCTGATAAACTCAGAAAAGCTATGGGAAAGAAAATTCCAAAAGATATGGAGGAGCAAAAAGAAAAGCTTTTAAAAGGTTTTGTGGCAAATGGGTTAACAAAAAAAAAGGCGGAAACGCTTTGGAAACTTATTGAGCCTTTTGCCTTTTATGGATTCAACAAGGCTCATGCCGCGAGTTATGGACGTGTGGCTTATCAAACTTCATATATGAAAGCAAACTTCCCTGCTATTTATATGTCATCCGTACTTACCGCTGATTCTGGAGATGTAGAAAAAATTGGTGAATTTATTACTGAATGTAAAAAAATGGGAATTCCAGTTCTTCCTCCATCCGTAAATGAAAGCTACAGCGACTTTACTGTTGTAAAAACTAGAGGAGAATCGCCACATTCAACAAGTGAAAATAGAGACAAAATTCGCTTCGGTCTTACAACTATTAAAAATTTTGGTGAAGGTATTTCAAAAATTATTATTCATGACAGAAAAGCAAAAGGTAAATTTACTTCCCTTTCAAATTTTCTAGAAAGGATTATTGATAGAAATATGAATAAAAAATCTCTTGAAGCTCTTATTAAAACAGGTGCACTTGATGAATTTGCTGATCGCGGTGTAATGCTTGTAAATATTGAAAATCTTTTAAAATACAATAAAGAGGTAAGTAAAAAAGATGGTAATCAAGATTCACTTTTTGGAATGTTTGATGATTTGCCCACACAGGTGGGTAAAACTCCGCGAGAAGCTTTTACACTTGAACCAGCGCCGATTGCCAGCATGAAAGATAAGCTTGTTTGGGAAAAAGAATTGCTCGGACTTTATATTTCTGGTCATCCCCTTGATAAATATAGAACCATTTTGGATAAACAACCAATAAATATTAAAAAAATAAAAGAAGAAACAGAAAGTGTTAAAAAAGAAATTGATGGAGGTAAACCAATCGGCGGCATCATAGAAGAAGTAAGAGAAATAACCACAAAAAATAATGAGCCTATGGCTTTCATAAAAATCGCTGATTTTACTGGCTCTATTGAAGCTGTGGTATTCCCTCAAACTTACGCACAATATAAAAATGCAATTGTGACAGATAAATGTATAGCTGCTATTTGTAAAATTTCCCAAAGGAATGGAGAAATAAGTTTAATAATTGAAAGATTAAAAGTTTTAGAATGATTTATAAAAAAAATGACCACCCTACCTATCCTTTCGGAAGAGCCCTATGGGCTCTTTTTAGCAGGGTGGAACCTTTACGACTCAATTATAACACATAACAATATAGATTGTATTTGAAATATAAACGCATTGACATCACAATACCAATTGACTATCATATAGATGTAGAAATTGTTGTGGTCACCAACCACATTACCCGTCAAAATTTTAATAAAATTTTCCTCGGGCAAGGAAACAGTTTCTATAAAAAAAGTAAAAAGTTGGGTGGAACCGCGATTAGAATCGCCCCGACAGGAAACGAAATATCGTTTTTTGTCAGGGTGATTTTTATTTAATATGTTAAAACAAAAATACTTGTCCCGTTATAAATAACGAGATGAAGTGATAAGCAGAAAATTATCAAAATTATTAATACGGCTTCAGTACTGAAAAACAATGTACACGAAGCATAAAAATTTATAACTGGGATGGAAAATGAAAAATTAGTAAGAATGAGACATTCACTCGCCCACATACTAGGTGGAGCTGTGAAAGAATTATATCCGGATGCAAAAATTGCCACAGGACCAGCAATTGAAAATGGTTTTTATTATGATTTTGACTTCTCTACTCCAATCACAGACAAAGACCTCGGAAAAATAGAGCAAAAAATGAGAGAGCTTGTAAAAAAAATAAAATCTTTTGATAAAGCGGAAATCTCTTATGAGGATGCTGAAAAACTTTTTAAAGGTAATCCGTACAAACTTGAGCTCATAGAAGAATACACAAAAGATGGAAAGGTTCTCACAGCATATACTTCGGGCGATTTTACCGACCTTTGTGCCGGTCCTCATGTAGAAAGTATGGATGAAATAAAAAATGGGGCATTCAAGCTTGAAAGAATCGCTGGTGCTTATTGGAAAGGGGATGAAAATAATAAAATGCTTACGAGAATTTATGGTTTAGCTTTTGAATCCAAAGAAGAATTAGTTGCATATGAAAAACAGCAAGAAGAGGCTAGAAAAAGAGATCACAGAAAACTCGGGAAAGAATTGAAACTATTTACAATTTCTGAGCTTGTCGGCGCAGGCCTTCCCCTTCTCCAACCAAAGGGAATGATAATCAGAAAAGAAATTGAAGACTATCTATGGAGTTTGCATTCCGATAAAGGATATTTGAGAGTTTGGACTCCACATATAACAAAAAAAAGTTTGTACGAAACTTCTGGACACGCAACAAAATTTGGAAAAGAAATCTTTACGGTAAAAGGTGGCGATGAAGAATTTTTTATGAAGCCAATGAATTGTCCGCATCATATGCAGATTTATTGTGATAATCAATTTTCATATAGAGACATGCCCGTAAGATATTTTGAACCAGCAACAGTTTATAGATATGAAAAAGCTGGACAACTTTCTGGGCTTACAAGAGTTCGATCAATTACCCAAGACGATGGACATTTATTTTGCAGAGTTTCTCAAATTTCCGAAGAAGTCGGTACTATAGT
Organism: bacterium; assembly: GCA_043814645.1. GTDB lineage: Bacteria > Patescibacteriota > Minisyncoccia > Phycocordibacterales > GWA1-40-21 > Bog-1340. Next base: position 26,887 of record JBDRJU010000057.1, read on the forward strand.
AAAAATTATCAGAGAATTCTACACAACAATGAATATGATGAGTGGGTATTGGGTAAGGCTTTCTGTGCGTGGCAATGACAAAAGTATATATCTTGGTGGAGATGAAGTTTGGGAAAAAGCAGAAGTTGCACTTGATAATGCAGCAAAAGAAAACAAGCTTAATTATAAAAGAGTTGAGGGAGAAGCCGCTTTTTACGGACCAAAACTAGACTTTATGTTTAAAGATGCAATTGGCAGAGAATGGCAACTCGCAACAATACAATGTGATTTTAATTTACCAGAAAGATTTGATTTATCTTTTACAAATGAAAAAGGAGTTTCGGAAAGGCCAGTTGTTATACACAGGGCTATTTCAGGATCCCTTGAAAGATTCATGGGTGTAATGATTGAACACTACGCAGGTGCATTCCCTCTCTGGCTTGCTCCAGTACAAATAAAAATAGTTCCCGTGAGAGAAAATCATAATGAGTATGCTGAAAAAATTTCTCGTGAACTGAAAGATTCTGGCTTCAGAGTAGATTGTGATACAAAAGAAGGAAATATGGGAGGAAAAGTTCGTGATGCAAAAAACAATAAAATTCCTTATACAATAATTGTGGGAGATAAAGATATTGAAGCTAAAAAAATCTCTGTGGAAAGCAGAGATGAAGGCCAACTTGGACAAATAGACTTAAAAGATTTTATTGAGAAAGTTAAAAAAGAAAAAGAAAATAGGGAATGATAAAAAAACCGCTCTTAACTAGAGCGGTTTTTTATTTTTATTTCAAAAACATCTTTGGTAATTTTAATACTGTGACAAGGTTCACCCTTTTCACCTACCTCGAGTTCTGTTTTTGTAGTAATAAATGCTATTAATTCTCCGTTTTCAAAAATAGAAACCTTCGCTCTCTTATTCAAAGAAAATAACCCTGATTCTATTTTTATCTCAATCATACAATCCTCCAATTTTTAAAATTGAATAGTCTAAAATAAAGCTAGCACAAATAAATAAAAAGTACAAAAAACGGTTTTGCTTCGCAAAACCGTTTTTTTAATATTTGTTAAATTTTATATTTTATAAATATTTCTCCAAATCTTTTTCTTCTTTATTTTTCAAAAACATATAAGCCAAAACCGAACTCCAAATTATAAGCGCAAACACAAAAAATACAGGTTTTGCAAAATCCTCAAACCCTGTGCTTGGAACATCACTTAAATACACAGCTGATATATTCGGTCTTGAATTGTTATAAGCAAGAACTTGGTTTTGTACTGGATGTGTTGGGTATGTTGGATAAGTTGGATATACAGGATTAATTATAGATGGACTTGGACTTACATAAACCGAACAGGTTCTTGTAACACTTTGTCCATTTGAACTAATTATAAGATTCATATTTTTATAACCTGCGTATGTATAATATCTTGAAAGGTATTGTCCTGTTGATAAATATCCATCACTATCACTCCAGTAATACGTGTAGACTCCATTTCCGCCTGAAGCATATCCAGACCAGTTAATAATATTTCCTACTTGTGTGCTACTGACATTTACTGAACATGACCCGTTAAGACTTCCGTAGTAATTTAATAATGAGTAAACATTTACACTTCCGCAATTTACTGTGGCGAATTGCCCAGCTGAAGTTACAGTAATAGAAGCCACTTTTGTTCCTTCAGTTGTATAAGTATTTGAAATAGGATTTGAATTACCAGAAAGCCCATCTGATCCTGTCCAAGAATAAGTATAAATGCCATTTCCTCCCACCATTGATGCAGACCATCCTACAGTAGTGTTTACTTGTGCTGAATAAGTATTTGGATGACAAGAAACTTGCAAAGGATAATAATACTGTGCCTTTGATACAGTTGGAATAACAAAGCTAGCCATTAAAACCGCCAAAACAACTGAATGTTTAGTTATTTCTTTTATATTTTTCATACCTATGTATTACATCCAAATTGGAAAAAAGTCAAGGTCTTAACAAATTTCTATTTTAATTAGTAGCAAGAGCTTTTTTTGCTACAAAAACTGACTCTACAACATATCTGTCAGATTTTTCACCAAAATTATTACACGTAGAAATAGTCAGCATTTCGCTTTTGGTATCAAATTCAACTAAAGTTTTATCCGCTTTTACCATAGATACAGATAAAACTTTATATACGTATTCATATTTATCTGAAAAAACATGAATTAAATCATCTTTTTTTAAATTCTTTAATCCATTAAATGTTTTATAAGCTTGATTATTTACAAATTTAAATCCTGTGCTATGACCAAATATAAAAATATTTCCTGATCCTCCAAGAAGTCCTGAGCCCGGATATCTAACCGCGCCCTTTGAAAGATAACTATCAAGAACTTTTATACTTGTAGTCGCTGGATTATATATTTGAGAATTAATTCCAATATTAGGAATTATTATACTCAAAGGAATTTCTCCGATTCGATTGCCACTAGATTCTTTTACAGGATCTCTACCAATAATAGATTTAAACTCTGTTGGAACTAAATCAAAAAGATACAAAGCAGAAAAAGTAATAGTTAATATAATAAAAAGATTAACAAAGAAATAGCTCTTGTTGTCCCAAATTAACCCTACAAAACCTTGTTTTTTCTGTTGATTATCCATATGTTTGGTGTTTATTTTAACCTATTTTGTGGCTCAATGATACTAACAGTATAGCATATTTATGAGGAAGTTAATTGTGGAAAAATCCTTAGAAAGGTGGTTAGCCGATTATAAAATTGGTGGTGATAAAGTACTGGAGCCAAAATCGACAGAACCGAAAAAGTGATTAATAATTTCAAACACAAAATACAAGCAGTGAAGACTGATAATGGAAGTGTTTTTACAAACTACTACCTCGGAACAAATAAAAGATCTGATGTGTCTATAAAAACACTCCATTCACTAGATGTATTCTGTAGAGAAAGAAACATTATCCATTATTTGATTGATCCGGGTAAACCTGCACAACATGGAACAGTGGAAAGAAGTCATAGAGAAGATCAGGAAAAGTTTTATGAAAGAAATAAATTCAAAACATTTAAAGATTTAGAAAACAAAATTAGAATTTGGAATAATTATTATAATAATCTAGAACACTGCAGTCTAAATGGAAAAACCCCG
>JBDRJU010000058.1:0-8669 GCA_043814645.1 bacterium
CTTGGAACAAAAGAAGAATTAACGATAGTTGCAAAACCTTTTTCTTTCAATTTTTTAAAAGATATATCTGAACAAGCTAGTTATGTTTGGTCTGTGAATGGAAATTATGTCGACCCTTCTGGTAAAGTAAACGAAATAATATTGAAACAAACGGAGACAAGCTTAAAGGGCACGGCTTCCATCTCACTTGATTTAAAAAATGCCGATAAAATAAATCAATATGCAAATGGTGGCTTTAATGTAGACTTTGGAGAATAAATATATTAAAAATTATGGAAAATATGAATTATAAAAAATTAAGTGTGATAATATTATCAATGATTCTTTTTATATCATCCGCTAATTCTGTACTTGCAGAATGTGACCCAAAAACTAACCTTGATACTATCACTCACAAAATTTGTTATGTTGCTCTTGAGCCAGGAGCTTTCCAAGGAGTAGGGGAACCATCTAATGACAATTTAAGTAAATATTTAGGACAAGTTTTTAACTATGGTATAGCTGTAGCTGTAGTTTTAGCTCTTATAATGATAATTTGGGGAGGAATAATAAAAATGACTACAGATTCCTGGAGTAAAAAAGATGAAGCAAATGCTAAAATTACAAATGCTATTTATGGCTTGGGGTTAGCGCTTATATCCTGGCTATTACTTTATACAATAAACCCCAATTTAGTTAAATTTAATAGTAGTAATAATACATTATTAAACACCCCAACAACACAAACACCAGCTAACACTAATAATACTAATGGCGTATCAGGAATTAAGACGCAACCATTATTGCAAAGCAACTAAACATGAATTTCAATTTAAACTTAAACAATAATTAATTAAATATGTCAAGAAAAAATTCAATTTTAATAGTATTTGCAATCATACTTCTTATAATAGGAGGTTTACTTTTTTTCTATTTTTCTTCTAATAATGCAAGTAAAAATACCACAAACACTACACAAACCACTACAAATCCTTTTGGAAATACCTCCGTAAATAAACCAGTTGATACAAATACCCAAACTGGGGGAAATAATCAAACTTTTGATACAGTAAAAAACCTATCAAAGCTTATACAACTTTATAGAAACCCGACTTCAGGATCAATATTCTTAGTAAATAAAAGTAATCAAAACATATTAAGATTCATAGACAGAGCTGTTGGTAATGTGTATGAATACATGCTAGAAAATCAAACTGGGGAAGTACAGAGAATTACAAATACAACCATTCCTAAAATACAAGAAACTGTATGGTCAAGCTCCGGAAGTGATTTGGTTTTACGATATTTAGATAATGATACAGATAATATTAGTAGTTTTTCTGCAAAAATAAAAAATGGTTCAAGTTCAGTAGATTCGCTTCAAGAATTAACGGGTACCTTTTTATCTCCTAATGTAAAACAACTGGTAATAAATCCGGCTGGAAATAAAATGTTTGGTCTTGTAGATAAAAGTGACAAATCGGGCACTTATGGTTTCACAACAAATCTGGATGGGAGTAATAAAAAGATAATCTTTGACTCACCAATATCTTATTGGAATATCTCTTGGCCAAAAGAAAATGCGATTGCCCTAACTACAAAACCAAGCTACCGAGATGTTGGGTTATTGTATTTCTTCAATACACAAACATATTCTATGGATAGAATATTGGGGGATATCACCGGAATATCTACTGTGGTAAATAAAGAGGCTAGTTTGGTAGCATATTCCTATAGTATGGATAATTCTTTTTCCCTTGATGTATATGACACAATAAATAAAATAAGTAAAAATTTAAAAATAAAAACTTTGGCTGATAAGTGTGTTTGGGGAAATAACAATACAAAAATTTTATATTGCGCGATTCCACAAACTATTATAGGGGGGGATTATCCCGATGTTTGGTACAAGGGATTACAATCTTTCAGTGATAATATATGGAAAATAGATACTGATACTGGAAATATGACAGAGTTATATAAAATTGGTTCGGATGAAAACGCCAATATTGATGCTATTGATTTAAAAATAAGCCTAGATGATCAATATTTAGCATTCTCTAACAAAACAGATTTGAGTTTGTGGCTTTTACAACTAGGAGAGTAGAAGGTAGCTTCTTAGCTTTTTAGGAATAAACAAAGATGGATTTTACTCCGTAAAATCCATCTTTGTTTTGTTTCTTTCCTAATAAGCTACCCGCCTAAAAAGCTACAGGCTAGTTTCAATATATTTAATAACCAATCTTCTATCCCTTCCTTCTCCTATAGATTCAGTTTTTATATTTGGTTGACCTGAAAGAACACCGTGTATTATCAATCTTTCATAAGATGACATTGGTTCCATTTCCACATTTGTCTTCATATCTCTGGCTCTATTGGCAAGTATTCCTGCTTTCATCTTCAGTCTTTCTATCATAGAAGCTCTGTAATCATTTACATCTATTGAAAAATCAACCCCTTCTTCTAAATCCTTACTGGCAATTCTCCTGATTAAATGTGAAAGTGCTTGAAAAGTTTCACCACGATCCCCGATAAGTAATCCTGAGTCAGGGCTTTTTATTATAAATAATTTCTTTTGTGTAATAGAATCCTCTGTTTCCTCCACAATATCATATCTAACACCCATATTATTAAGGATATCTTCTATCAGTTTTTTTGTATTTTTTTCTTTGTTCATCCCGTATAAAAATTTAAGTATTGATAATTTCGACTCTATTTCTTATTGTTTGTGGCTTGTCCTTTTCTCTACATCTTGATAGTCTGAATTTTCGACGGGACAAGTATTTCTGTTATAGCAAATTTTCTATTTTTTAGCCACTTGACCTGTATTATTTTTATATTTACTTCTCACATAGAGTTCTTGCCCAATAGCAAACAAACTACTTGTAATTAAATATAAAGATACTACGAGAGGGAAGCTTTTGGCAATAAAGAACATTACCACCGGCATAACATATTTCATTTGCATATTCATACTTTTAGCCAATTCATCAGTAAATCCGGGTTTTTTATCATTTTTTTCTTCTTTTTTCTTTGTTTTTGGAAGAGTGATTTGCATTTGTAAGAACTGTGTAATAGCAACTATTACAGCAAAAACTATGTTTTTGTCAGCAACATTAATGCTCATAAAAATCATATCTATGGTGTCGGGTATTTTTGTAAATGAATATATTGTTGATTCATCTATTTTTGGCAATCCTCCCTTAAGGAATACCCAATATAAGGCTATGAGAATAGGAAGTTGTATCAACATTAAAAGAATGCCGGCAAAGGGATTTATCCCTTTATCTTTATACAACTGCATTGTTTTTTCAGCTTGCGCTTTTTTATCGTCCTTATATTTTAATTTTAATTCATTGATTTCCGGCTCAATTTGCTTCATTTCAAATTGAGTTTTAATAGATTGTTGTGAAAGAGGGAAAATGATAACCTTTACAATACAAGTAAAAAGAATAACGGCAAGACCTACATTATGAAAAGGAATGATGCTTATAAATAAAATTAAGCCATTATAAAGCGGGGCATAAAAAAAGTTGTGAAATAAAAAAGACATGGAACAATTCTATACGAAAATAACCAAATATACAAATGGATAAAAAACTCAAAAATAGTTAAAAAGCTGCCTTTCCTAATACAAATTCAACATCTTTTTTAACCTCTTTATAATCCATCGGCTCTTTTGTTTTTTTTATAAAAAAAACTATTGTTTTTTTGAATTTAGGGTTTATTTTAGATAAATTTTCCTCTATATAACTACTGATTTTTCTTTTGATTAAATGCCTACCTACAGAGGTTTTTTCATTTTTTTTAGAAATTACAATAGCAAATCCTGGCTTTTCTGTTTCTTTTCTTGAAATTTTTGCATATAAAAATTTACCAAAAATAGATATTCCGGTCTTTGTGGTCTCTTCTATATTGGGTCTACTTGCTCTATATTTACGATTAAGCATAGTTCAATTATATACTTAAAAAGAAAAACATGAAGTTAATCAAAAAGAGCTTTTTAAGCTCTTTTTGTAAAAACTAGACTGTTATTTTCTTTCTTCCGGCCTGTCTTCTTCTTTTTATAGTATTTCGGCCATATTTACTCTTACTTCTAACAAGAAAACCGTGGGTTTTTGCTCTCTTCCTTTTTTTTGGTTTATATGTGAATGACATAATATAAAAATTAAAATTAATACCTTAATTCGCTAGCCAAACAACTATAACCCGAAACTGTTAGAAAAACAAGCTTTTTTTGTTAAATTTTTATATATAATCATAGTTAGATTTTACTCATATGGTTGGAGTAATTAGGATATTCAAAATCCTACCAGGGGAGTGTTGTTGATTTTGGAGTAAATTAGTTTTAATTTTTGATAATAGGTTTTTTTATTTTGATATTTGGTTTTTAAATTTTTATTATCCCCATTTTATAAACAACTTATAAACAAAAATAAATTTTTATTAATAACACTATCAACTTATAATTTACATCAATGATAGAAAACAAAACGCTTTGGAATAACGTACTCGCTCAAATAGAACTTGGTATCTCCAAAGCCAATTTTAGTATGTGGTTTAAAGACACATATATAATAAAACAAGAGGACGGTGTAGTTTTCTTAGGTGTACCAAACGTTTTTGTAAAAGACTGGTTAATGAATAAGTATCATAAGGATATTTTGAAAAATCTACGGGGTTTTGGAGAGCATATAAGAAATGTAGAATATGTTGTTTCTAAAGAAGAAAATAAAAACCCTGTTAAAGAAACGGGTAGTTATGTAAACGAACTTCCTTTAAATAATTTTTATATTAATAAGGAAGATAATTTAAATCCAAAATACACTTTCGAAACTTTTGTTGTTGGTCCTTTTAATGAATTGGCACACGCAGCATCACAAGCAATATTAAAAAGAACATCAGCATATAATCCGCTTTTTATTTTTGGAAGTACTGGTCATGGAAAAACACACCTTCTGCAAGCGGTGGGGAATTATTTTAAAACCATAGATCCTAGTAGAAAAATTTTCTACATGACTTCGGAAAGGTTTGCAAATGATTATCTAAATTCATTAAACAGTGGGAATATTAATGCCTTTAAAGAAAGATATAAAAAATATGACTTATTGATTATTGATGACATACAATTTCTATCATCCAAAACAAAAACCCAGGAAGAATTTTTTCATCTTTTTAATAACTTTCATGATGGGGGTAAACAGCTTGTTTTTTCTTCAGATAAACACCCAAACTTTATTCCTGATATAGAAGATCGTATAAAATCACGATTTAATGCTGGTATGATTGTTGAGATACAAAAACCTGATTATGAATCTAGGATACAGATTTTTAGAAAGAAAGCTGCTTTAATGAACCTTAGTATAGCAAATGAAATCATAGAGTTTTTGGCTTTGTCTGTGGAAGGTAATATTCGGGAACTAGAGGGTATTTTAAACCTTATTTTATGCCAAACCGAGCTTAAAAATAGGGAAATAAATATAAATGAGATTAAGGAATTGCTCAAAAACACATCTAAACCAAAGAAAAATATATCAATCAAAGATGTAATAAGGGTTACTTCGGAGTTTTATGGTGTGGAAGAAATTACTATTTTTGAAAAAGGTAGGAAAAAAGAGGTAATTAAACCAAGACAGGTGATTATGTACCTTTTAAGGGAAGACTTTGATATATCATTCCCATCGATAGGAGATAAGGTTGGAAACAGAGATCATTCAACAGTAATACATTCCTATGAAAAAATAAAAAATGGTTTAAAAACCGATCCGGAGTTAGTACAAGAGATAAGTCAGATTCGTTCGATGTTGAAATAGTTGTTAATAAGTTATTGATAAGTTTATAACAATAGGTTTAAGTAAGTGTTAATAAGTTTGGGATAAAAACAATAATAAAAAATTAAACACAAACAAACAACATAACTAAAATACAAAAAAATTAAAAAAGGTATATAAAATAAAGTTAAAATAATTATAAACAAGTAAGGTTTAGTAATAATAATTAATAATAGATGTAAGTAAAAAATAAAATGAAAATTGAATGTGTAAAAGAAAAACTTCATATCGCGGTATCAAAAGCAGAGAAAATTGTTGGAAAAAATGTAAATCTCCCAGTTTTATCTTGTTTGTTGTTTGAAACAAAAGGTAATAATTTAATTATTAGATCTACAAATCTAGATTTAGGTTTAGAAGTATCAATACCTGTGAAAGTAGAAGAAAGTGGAAAAGTGGCCATTCCTGCAAATATAATAAGTGGTTTTTTAAATAATGTTAATGATGATAAAAATATTGTTTTAGAAACAATGGATAATGTTTTGAAGGTTTATACACCAACAAGTGAAGCGAATATAAAAATTCTATCCCCAGAAGATTTTCCCACAATTCCTATGATAGATAATGAGAAAACATACAAAATCAATTCAAAAGACCTTACTAATGGTATAAAATCTGTTATTTATAGCTCATCATTATCTAGTGTAAAACCAGAGCTTTCAAGTGTTTATATATATACAAATGAAGACAATTTAGTATTTGTTGCCACAGATTCTTTTAGGCTGGCTGAAAAAACAATAAAAACAAGAAAACATATAGATTTAAATCATATTTTAATTCCTTTTAAAAACGCATTAGATATTTTAAAAATAATTGATAATACCGATACAGAGATAGAAATAAATTCAACAAAAAACCAAATCTCCTTTGTTTTTAACGGGGTTTATCTTGTATCAAGGGTAATAGACGGTGTATTTCCTGATTATAAACAAATCTTACCTAAGGAGGAAAAAACAAAAGTTGTTTTATTAAAACAGGATTTGATCAATTCATTAAAAATATCCAATGTCTTTTCAGACAACTTCAATCAAATGAACATTAGTGTAAAGGGTGGCGAAAAAACAATAAAAGTAAAAACAAAAAATAATAATATTGGAGAAAACACAAATAAAATAGATGCAAATATAGAAGGAGATGATATAGAAGTTAATTTTAATTACAAATATATAATTGATTGTTTACCTTCAATTATTTCAGACAGCATCTCCCTATCTTTTAACGGTATAAACAAACCACTTGTGGTGAAGGGTGTGTCAGATTCCACATTTACATATCTTGTAATGCCAATGAACCGTTAAAAAATCAAAAATCAAATATCAAAATTTAAAAATAATGAATCAATCCAACGTTTTATTTTTTGGTTCAATTTTGATTTTTGATATTTAATTTTTAAATTTACTTATGTTTGATATAGCAAAATATCTTGAAAAGTTTAAAATAATGTCCCACTCACGGGATTTTTTAAGAAATTCTGTTGCAGAAGCCATAAAAGAAGTTTGTGGTATAGATATAGGACTGAATAAAATTGAAGTAAAAAATTATATTGCCAGAATAAATGAAAGGCCAATAATAAAAACTGAAATTTTTCTTAAAAAAATAAAAATATTAGAAATTTTAGATAAAAAAACTAATGGAAAGGTAAAAGAAATACTCTAAGTTAATTTATATTATTCTCTTGCAAAACATATTTTTCTAATGTACTGTTTGAAAAAATGTTTGTTTACTTAATCACATATTAATCTAGATTAATAGGGGGAAATATGTTTGAAAAAAGAGATTTAGAATTACTTAAAAAAATCAGTAAAGGAGCAATTCTTTCTGAAGAAGATGAAAACCGTTTAGAGAAATATCGTTGGATGGGTATTATGAAACATGGAATGACTGAAATTACAGGTGATGAAAAAACCGCTGCGGTTAATTTTTACAGAGCAGTTAAAAAAATACCGCTTCCTGAAAAAATAAGAACTGTTTTTTTAGGTAAAAAAAGCGCATATTTTTCTTTGGTAAAATTTAGAATCGGTAATGAGTCAACTGAACAAGAGTGGGTTGATGCCGTCAATTTTCACCGCCAGTTTCAAGAATCCTCCTTTTTCAAAAGGACAAGAATGGTTTTAAAACCAATGTGAATAATTTAAAAACCCGGCTTTCAATAGCGGGTTTTTTATTTTCATTACTAAATTTAAACAGTAAATATTGCTCGTCCGTTTGAATTATTTGATTTTAATAGGAATGACTGTTTCACCCTTATTATAAACACTATCGGAAACTACAACCTTTAGTTCATTGGTCCCGATAACAAAAGAATTTGTTGATGATGGCACAAAATTTAAAGTAAATGGAGTGGTATCTGAGGTTCCTACGAGCTCGTTGTTTAAGTAAAAATTGGCCCTAGAGACGGGGAAGCGTGCTACAACAGAGAACATTATACCTATTCTATAATCCTTCCCATATTCAAGGTTTTGTAACGGAGAAATAATCGTTATTTTGGGTTTATTTGCCTCAATATGAATATCATCATAAGCCGTTGGTTTGTTTGTGGAAGCCTGTGGATGTGTAAGAAGCCAGTTTTGCACACCAAATTCCCATGAAGTAAATTGGGAATCATCTGCTGGATTTATTGGAGCAGGTCCCAGGGGATCATTTTTGTCTACCCAATAAAGAATTGAATGAATGTTTGGTACAGCCACCTCTATTTTAGTTTCTTCAGGAGTCATATCTGTAGCAAGTTTGCCTGAAATTTTATCTATTAAATAAGTTTCATTTCCTTGCCATACTCCTCTCAATATTGGTTTAATTGTCTGATCAATTTCGGCAGGTTTTATAAAAGTTTCTCCAGTAGTACTTGCGAGAGCAAAGTTCATT
>JBDRJU010000059.1:0-2942 GCA_043814645.1 bacterium
TAGAGCACGAAGCTTATACCTTCGGGGTCCCTAGTTCGAATCTAGGCGGGCGTACATCGCAAGTAATTGAAAACCACCACTTTTCCAGGGTGGTTTTCTCTTGCGATGTACGAGACGGACTGAACGAAGTGAAGGAGTCGGGGCCTGCGACTTTTCTTTGAGTTCACGAAAAGAAAAAGTTGTGGGCTACAAATGTGCGAGACGGAGCGCAGTGGCGCGAGTCAGGGTCGCAAGATTTTTCAGCAGAAAAATACTTGTGACCACAATTATGTTAAAATAAATTTATGAACAACAAACTTTGGTTTAAAGCAAAAACATATGGTTGGGGATGGTACCCTTGTACTTGGCAAGGTTGGCTAGTAATTTTGATTTGGACAATTGTCTTTTCATCTGGATTGGCAATATTTAAAAAATATTTTACTGAATCAGAAATAATTTACTATTTTATTTTTGTAACAATTTCAGTACTAATTTTATTATATATTTGTTATAAAAAAGGAGAGAAACCAGGATGGAGATGGGATAAAGATAAGTAAAAAATTGTGAAATGAATACAAAAGGCGGTTTGCGAAGCAAACCGCCTTTTGTATTTGTATTTACTTTATAACTACTTTTGGTGTTCAATATCCTCCTTTTGCTTTGGCATTATTCCATTAGCTGTAATAATTTTTTCAAACTCTTCCCTTTCAATAGTTTCTGTTTCAATCAATCTTTTTGCTATCGCATCAAGAGCTTTTCTGTGTTCAGTAATTATTTTTTCCGCTCTCTTCATATTACTATTCATTATTTCATATACTTCAGCATCTATTTCAACATTTATTTTGTCGGAATATTCTTTATCATTTACTCCACGTCCAAACATTGCTCTTCCACCTTCACCTTCAAAAGCCATAGGCCCCATTTTTTCTGACATTCCATATTTTGTAACCATATCTCTCGCAAGCGCAGTTGAAACCTGAAGATCATTTGATGGGCCAGTCGTAAGATCATGAAATATCATTTTTTCTGTAACATACCCTCCGAGAGACACTGCGATATCATCCAAAAATTCCTTCTTTGATTGTAATCTTCTGTCTTCAAAAGGTAAATGTAAAGTATATCCAGCAGCGCGCCCACGAGAAATTATAGAAATTTTGTGAACTGGGTCAGCATAAGGAAGTACTGAAGAAACAAGTGCATGGCCCGCTTCATGATAAGCAGTAATTTCTTTTTCTTTTGGTGAGAGTAAGTGACTTTTTCTTTCAGGCCCCATAAGAACTTTTTCTATTGAACGAATAAGATCAAATTGGGAAATTTTTTGTCTTCCCTCTCTTGCTGCAAGTATTGCACCTTCATTCATGAGTGAGAATAGATCTGCTCCAGAAAAACCAGGCGTCCTTTCCGCAATAGTTCTCAAATTTACATCTTCACCAAAAGGTTTTTCTTTTGAATGAACTTTTAATATTGCTTCTCTATCATTTCTATCTGGTAAATCTATAACGACTCTTCTGTCAAATCTTCCCGGTCTTAGAAGTGCTGGGTCAAGAACATCTGGTCTGTTTGTTGCAGCCATAATTATTACTTTTTCATTTTGTTCAAATCCGTCCATTTCAACAAGAATTTGATTTAGTGTTTGTTCTCTTTCGTCATTTCCTCCGCCCATTCCACCACCTCGTACACGTCCTACTGCATCTATTTCATCTATAAAAATAATTGATGGCGCTGCATTTTTAGCCATTTTAAAAAGATCACGAACACGGCTTGCTCCAATTCCAACGAACATTTCTACGAATTCAGAACCTGAGATTGAAAAGAATGCTACTCCAGCTTCACCTGCAACGGCACGGGCTAGCAATGTTTTTCCCGTTCCAGGAGCACCCATAAGAAGAATGCCTTTAGGAATTTTTGCACCAATATCAAGAAACTTTTTAGGATTTTTTAAAAAATCTACAACTTCTGAAAGCTCTTCTTTTGCTTCTTTAGAACCAGCTACATCAGCGAAAGTAACTCTTTGTTTTTTATCTGAAGGTAAGATTATTCTGGCTTTTGATTGTCCAAAAGATAAAGCCTGAACTCCAGCACCTTTCATTTGTCTCATAAGCAACCAAACAAATACACCAATCAAAAGAAATGGAATAATAAACGGAGCTAAATTTATAAACCAGTATCCAAATCCGGTATCATTTTGTATATCTATATTTACTTTAGAAAGCGCTTCCTCCGGAACTTTGTAATTAAAAAGAGATTGAGTCAAAGCTACTCCTTCTTCCTTCTTTGATTCTTTCACGAGTAAAGTTTCTGTTGAACTTGCGATTCCAAATAAAGTAGTTGAAGAGACTGGTGTCGAACCTGCTTCTGTAGAAGTAGAATTATAAGTAATTGTAAGATTATCCCCTTTTACTTCCACTTTCTGCACTAATCCGGCAGAAATATCATTTGCAAGTTGAGAAATGGAAATTTGTTCTGGCTTACTTCCACCTGTAAAAATCATGGAATACAAAATGGAAATGAAAAGAATTATTAAAATAGCATTGGCTATCTTTGTAAATATATTTAAAGGATTACCCCCAAAACCGGGAATTCTGTTTTTGTTTGGAGTTTTTTTGTTTAAAGATTTTTTGCCTGCCCCGTGTGAATTTTCACTTTTTTTAAAGATTGACATAATATTTATTAATTAGATATGTTATAAAATTTAATCTTAACCCATTTTTACAAAATTCTTTATGGGGCTTCTTAATATATCCATAGTAAAGGTAATATAACACAGATTTCAGATTTCTAAAATATCTGCTATTATACTCAGATGTCAGCTAAATTTGCAAAAAATAGAAAAGCTTATTTCAACTATGAGATTATTGAAAAAATTACTGCGGGTATTGAACTACTCGGTTTTGAAGTTAAATCAATCAAAGCCGGACGAATGAGTTTGGATGGTTCTTACGCCATTATTCGTGGAAATGAAG
>JBDRJU010000060.1:0-2505 GCA_043814645.1 bacterium
CGGGGTTTTTCCATTTAGACTGCAGTGTTCTAGATTATTATAATAATTATTCCAAATTCTAATTTTGTTTTCTAAATCTTTAAATGTTTTGAATTTATTTCTTTCATAAAACTTTTCCTGATCTTCTCTATGACTTCTTTCTACTGTTCCATTCTGAGCAGGTTTACCCGGATCAATCAAATAATGGATAATGTTTCTTTCTCTACAGAATATATCTAGTGAATGAAGTGTTTTTATAGATACATCTGATCTTTTATTTGTTCCGAGATAGTAGTTTGTAAAAACACTTCCATTGTCTGTCTTTACTGCTTGTATTTTGTGTTTGAAATTATTTATTACCTCTTTTAAAAAACAGATTGAATGGTATGAAGTATATTCATCATATATCTTCAAGTATCTCCACCTAGAAGCTGTATCAATGGCTGTATATTGGTAATAGCGCCTATTTGCAAAGTTTCAACAATGGGCTCTTGAAATACTTAATAAAAATAATGACAAAGAAATTGAAGATAGAACAAAAATATACGAAACACAACATAAATCCCTAGCTGAAACACAGAAAGAACTTGATACCTTAACAAAAATGAGATACAGAAATCTTATTGATGACGAGACATTCATAAGAGATGGGGACGAATTAAAAGAAAAGATTACCAAACTTAAAATTAATTTACGGGATACAGAGAGCCGAGCAGAGAAATGGCTTGAACTTACAGAAAAAACTTTCAATTTTGCCTGTTATGCACGCAAAGAGTTTATTCTTGGAGGTTTGGATAAAAAAAGAGAGATACTATCAGCACTCGGGCAGAACTTTTCATTGAAAGACAAGAAAATCGTTATAACACCTAACGAATGGTTCGTTCCAATAGAAAAGGCATATCCTGCTTTGGAAGCGGAATATAAACGGGTAGAACTGGATAAAAACCTAACAGATGCAACACGAAAGGAGCTTTTTGCTCAAATAATTCTCACTTGGGGTGGCTATCGGGAGTTGAACCCGAAATAAAGGTTCCACAAACCTCTGTGTTACCGCTACACCATAGCCACCATTTGCAACTAACTGGCTATTTATAACAGATTTTTACAATAAAATCTAGGTTTAGTATTTCGGAGATTCTTCCGTACCACTTCTTACAGCTTCATATCTTGCAAGTGCATACAAAAGACTTGAGAGACGGTTTAAAAACATAAGAGTTTTAGAATCAATTTTTGCTATTCCCTCTTCACTTACAGCAACAACTCTTCTCTCGGCACGACGTGCCAGCGTTCGAGCAAAATCAAAATTTGCAGAAATCTCATTTGCACCAGAAATAAGAAAAGTTTTGATTGGTTTTAATTTTTTTTCAATATTATTTATAATTTTTTCAAGATATTTTACTTCTTCATTCTTTATTTTTTTATCTGCACCAGCAACTTGTGCTTGAATTATAAAAAGATTATTTTGTATTCTTTGAATCAAATCTTTCTTCTTCGCATTAGTAATTTTTGCTTTACACACTCCAAGATATGAATTTATTTCATCCAAACATCCAAGTGCTTCGGCTATGCTTGAGCTTTTTGAAAATCTTTGGTCGCATCCAAATATATTCGTTTTTCCATCATCACCTTTTTTTGTATATAACATATTATTTATATTAAACTCATCATATATTTTGCTCCCCCAAGCCAAAACACAGTTGCCAGAACAACATAAAAACCAAAATGAATCATATAGCTATATATAAAACCTTTTTTTGATTTTGTAATACAATAAAAAAATATCAAACCTGCAAAAAATGAAATGCTAAAAAGTATTTTACCCATAGATGAGTTCACAAAAAGTATTGGAAAATGTATAAACATTGCATATAGACCAAATAAAAACATATCTATTATTTTTGACACCTTGTTATTGAAAAAATAATAAATACTTATCATAAAAAATGTCTGTTGAAACATTATTTCAAAAGCTTTTGTTACTAAAAATCTATCGTCTAATTGAAGTATCGCAGGCAAACTACTTTTTATAGAGTTTAAAGAGTTTCCTTCTGTTAGAATACCTACAAAATAATAAACAAATACAACAGATGTGGAAAAAAGAACCATTAACAATAAATCTCGAAATGAAAATTTTTCCACATACCCTCCTATTTCATTCTTAAATATAGAAATGAGGGCCACGATTACAAGTAAAAAATAAATTGATGTTAAAACATACCTATTCAAATGATCTATTCCTTGTGGTGTTAAATAAAAATAAAAAATAGCCCATACAGAAAACCAGATAAAAGATAAACCAAAAATTTTAAAAAAAGTTTTCATATTTATTTATATTCTAATATATTGGTCTGATAAGTATACAATATTTTTATAAAATTCCACGAGAGAGTCTTCTCCAACGCAAGATTACACCCAAATGGGATTCGATTCCAACGTAAAAGGAGCCCAAATTGGACTCCCTAAACGTTGAATCATCTGTATCATATCAATATATGACTATAGAAATGAACGACGATCATTTGGTAA